>JAYRNW010000170.1:0-2593 GCA_041911995.1 Casimicrobiaceae bacterium
CCTTCGTGGTTCAAGACGTGCCTTTCGCCCCGCACCGACGCGACGCACGCGCCGCTACCCCGCCAGCGCGCGGCCGATCACGAGGCGCTGGATGTCGCTCGTGCCTTCGTAGATCTGGCAGACGCGGACGTCGCGGTAGATGCGCTCGACCGGGAAGTCGGCGACGTAGCCGTAGCCGCCGTGGATCTGGATCGCGTCCGAGCACACGCGCTCCGCCATCTCGGTCGCGAAGAGCTTCGCCATCGACGCCTCCTTGAGGCACGGCTGCCCGGCGTCGCGCAGCGCGGCGGCGTGCCAGACGAGCTGGCGCGCCGCCTCGATCTGCACGGCCATGTCGGCCAGCCGGAAGTTGACCGCCTGATGCTCGACGATCGGCTTGCCGAAGCTCGTCCGCTCGTGCGCGTACGCGAGCGCCGCGTCGAACGCGGACTGCGCCATGCCCACCGCCTGCGCCGCGATGCCGATGCGCCCACCCTCCAGGTTGGCGAGCGCGATCCGGTAGCCGCCGCCCTCGGGGCCCAGCAGGTTCGCGGCCGGCACTTCGCAGTTGTCGAAGACGATCTGCGCGGTGTCGGAGGCGTGCTGCCCCAGCTTCTCCTCGACGCGCGCGACGACGTAGCCTGGCGTGGCCGTCTCGACGACGAACGCGGAGATGCCCTTCTTGCCCGCGGCCTTGTCGGTGACGGCGAAGACGACCGCGACGTCGGCGTTCTTGCCGGACGTGATGAACTGCTTGACGCCGTTCAGGACGTAGCGGTCGCCGCTGCGCTCCGCGCGCGTCGCGATGGCGCCGGCATCCGAGCCGACGTGCGGCTCGGTGAGGCAGAAGCAGCCGAGCTTCTCGCCGCGGGCGAGCGGCGTCAGATACTTCTCCTTCTGCGCATCGGTGCCGAACGCGTTGATCGGCCCGCACACGACCGAGTTCTGCACGCTCAGGATCGTCGACGTCGCGCCGTCGCCTGCGGCGATCTCCTCCATCGTCACGGCGAGCGACACGTAGTCCATGCCGGCGCCGCCCCACCGCTCCGGCACGACCATGCCGAGCGCGCCCAGCTCGCCCAGCGCGCGCAGCTGCTCGCGCGGGAAGTGCGACTCGCGGTCCCAGCGCGCGGCGTTCGGCGCGAGCTGCTCGCGCGCGAACGCGCGCATCGTGTCGCGGACGAGCCGCTGCTCCTGGTTCAGCAACATGCGGCGCCTCCTCCGGTGGTCATCGCCGCGCGTCGAGCGCGAGCTTGGCCGCGATCGCCGCGAACACGCCGGCCAGCACCCAGCGCTGCGCCGCCGCCCAGACCGGACGGTCGGCCAGCCAGCGCGCCGCCTGCGCCGCCGCGAGCACGAACATGAGGTCGCCGACCACCGCGATCGCGATCTGCACGGCGCCCAGCAGCAGCGACTGCAGCAGCACGCTGCCGCGCGCCGGGTCGACGAACTGCGGGAAGAGCGCGAGGTAGAAGAGCGCGACCTTCGGGTTGAGGACGCTGGTGACGATGCCGGTCCGGTACAGCGTCCCGCGCGGCACCTCCGGCAGGTCGCGCCGCGCGAAGAGGCCGCCGCTGCCCTGCGGCCGCACCGCGTCCCACGCGAGGTAGAGGAGGTACGCCGCGCCCGCCCAGCGCACGACGTCGTAGAGCACCGGGATCGTCACGAACACGACGGAGAGTCCCAGCGCCGCCGCGACGACGTGCACGAGGAAGCCGGTCGTCGTGCCGGCGAGCGACACGATGCCGGCGGCGCGCCCCTGGCACAGCGTGCGCGAGATGAGGTACAGGAGGTTCGGGCCCGGCGTCAGCACGAGCAGCACGCAGGCCACCACGAACAGCCAGAAGTCGGACCAGGGCATCATGGCCGGGCTGTCACACGAGCTCGATGGCCAGCGCCGTCGCCTCGCCGCCGCCGATGCACAGCGACGCGACGCCGCGCCGCTGGCCGTGCTTGCGCAGCGCGCCCAGCAGCGTGACGACGATCCGCGCGCCGGACGCGCCGATCGGGTGGCCGAGCGCGCACGCGCCGCCGTGGACGTTGACGCGGTCGTGCGGCAGGCCGTGCTCCTTCATCGCCGCCATCGTGACGACGGCGAACGCTTCGTTGATCTCGAAGAGGTCGACGTCCTTCGTCGTCCAGCCGGTCTTCCGGTAGAGCTTGTCGATCGCGCCCACCGGCGCCGTCGAGAACCACGCCGGCTCCTGCGCGTGCGTCGCGTGCGCGACGATCACGGCCAGCGGCTTCAACCCGCGCTTCTCCGCCTGCGACCGGCACATCAGCACCAGCGCCGCCGCGCCGTCGGAGATCGAGCTCGAGTTGGCCGCCGTCACCGTGCCGTCCTTGCGGAACGCCGGCTTGAGCAGCGGGATCTTGTCGGGCGCCGCCTTGGCCGGTTGCTCGTCCTTGTCGATCACGACGTCGCCCTTGCGGCCGGCGACCGTCACCGGCGCGATCTCCCACGCGAACGTGCCGTCGTTGTTCGCGGCCAGCGCGCGCGACAGCGACGTGAGGGCGAAGGTGTCCTGCTCGGCGCGGGTGAACGCGTACTTCGCCGCGCAGTCCTCGGCGAACGTGCCCATCAGCCGCCCCTTGTCGTACGCGTCCTCGAGGC
>JAYRNW010000171.1:0-23896 GCA_041911995.1 Casimicrobiaceae bacterium
GGCGGCAGGTCGGTGCAGACGCCCTCGAACACTTCGGCCGCCATCCCGACCGATTCGCACAGCGTCGGATGCGGATGGATCGTGCGGCCGATGTCCGCCGGATCGCAGCCCATCTCGACGGCGAGGCACACCTCGCCGATCAGGTCGCCGGCGTGCGTCCCGACGATCCCGCCGCCGATGCAGCGGTGCGTGGCCTCGTCGAACAGCAGCTTGGTGAACCCCTCGTCGCGGCCGTTGGCGATCGCCCGCCCCGACGCCACCCACGGAAACACCGCCTTCCCGTACTTGATCCCCTGCGCCTGGCACTGCTCCTCGGTCATGCCGGCCCACGCGACCTCGGGATCCGTGTACGCCACCGACGGCACCTGGCGCGCGTCGAAGTACGCCGGCTGCCCCGCCGCCGCCTCCGCCGCCACGTGCCCCTCGTGCACCGCCTTGTGCGCGAGCATCGGCTGCCCCACGATGTCGCCGATCGCGTAAACGTGCGCCACGTTGGTCCGCATCTGCCGGTCCACGGCAATCAGCCCACGCTCGCTCACCGCCACACCCGCCCGCTCCGCGCCGATCGCCTTGCCGTTCGCGCTGCGCCCCACCGCCACCAGCACCAGGTCGTAGTCCTGCGCCTCGGCCGGCGCCGCCGCACCCTCGAAGCGCACGCGGATCCCTTCCGGCCGCGCCTCCGCCGCCACCGTCTTCGTCTTGAGCATCACGCGCGCGAAGCGTCCCGCGTTGCGCTTCTCCCACACCTTCACCAGGTCGCGGTCCGCTCCCGTCATCACGCCGTCCAGCATTTCCACGACGTCGATGCGCGCCCCCAGCGCCGCGTACACCGTCGCCATCTCCAGACCGATGATCCCGGCGCCCACCACGAGCATCCGCTTCGGTACCTCGCGTAGCGCCAGCGCGCCGGTCGAGTCGACCACCCGCGGATCCTCCGGCATGAACGGCAGCTTCATCGCCTGCGACCCCGCCGCGATGATCGCCTTTTGGAACCGGATCGTCTTCGTCGCCCCGGTCCGTTCCTGCCCAGGCCCGTCGGTCAGCGCCACCTGCAGGTGATGCGGATCGAGGAACTGCCCCACGCCGCGCACCACGTCGACCTTGCGCTGCTTCGCCATTCCGGCGAGGCCGCCGGTCAGCTTCCTAACCACGCCGTCCTTGAACCCGCGCAGCTTGGGCAAATCCACCTGCGGCGCCGCGTACGCGATGCCGTGCGCGCCCAGCGCGGCCACCTCGTCCATCACCGCCGCCGTGTGCAGCAGCGCCTTCGACGGGATGCAGCCGACGTTCAGGCACACGCCGCCCAGCGTGGCGTAGCGCTCGACCAGCACCGTCTTCATGCCGAGGTCCGCCGCGCGGAACGCCGCCGAGTACCCGCCCGGCCCCGCGCCCAGCACCAGCATCTCGCATTCGACGTCGGCGTTGCCCGAGTAGGAGCCGGCCACGGGCGCCGGCGTCGGTGCGCTTGCGCTTGCGCTCGCGGCCGCGGGTGGCGGTGACGGCGTCGCCGCGGCCGGTTTCGCCGGCGGCGTCGCGGCGGCGGGCGCGGCGTCCGCTTCGACGTCGAGCAGGTACGAGCCCTCGGAGACCTTGTCGCCGACCTTCACCGCGATCGCCTTCACCACACCGGCGACCGGCGCCGGCACGTCCATCGTCGCCTTGTCCGATTCGAGCGTGACCAGCGGGTCCTCGGCCTTGACCGTGTCCCCGGGCTTCACGAGCACCTCGATGACCGGAACGTCCTTGAAGTCGCCGATGTCCGGCACCTTGACCGCGATGGTAGCCATGCGTGCGTTTCCCTCGATTCGAAGTGGTGTGCCGCAGCGATGCGCGCGTCGCGTTACAGCACGATCCTGCGCATGTCGCCGAGCAGCGCCGCGAAGTGGCTGTTGAACCGCGCCGCCGACGCGCCGTCGATCACGCGATGGTCCCACGACAGCGACAGCGGCAGGATGAACCGCCACGCCGACGTCCTGCCGTCGGTGGACACCTGCCGCCAGAACGACCGGCACACGCCCATGATCGCGACCTCGGGCGCGTTGATGATCGGCGTGAAGTACGTGCCGCCGATGCCGCCCAGGCTCGAGATCGTGAACGTACCGCCCTGCATCTGGTCGGGCTTGAGCTTGCCGTCGCGCGCGAGCGCCGCGAGCTCCCCCATCTCCTTCGCGATCGCCACGACACCCTTTTGGTCGGCGTTGCGGATCACCGGCACGACGAGCCCCTGAGGCGTGTCGGCGGCGAAGCCGATGTGCCAGTACTGCTTGAGCACGAGGTTCTCGCCGTCGAGCGACGCATTGAACTCGGGGAACTTCTTCAGCGTCGCGACGGCAGCCTTGATCATGAATGCCAGCATCGACACGCGCACGCCGCTCTTCTCGTTCTCGCGGTTGAGCTGGACGCGGAACTGCTCGAGCTCGGTGACGTCGGCGTCGTCGTGGTTGGTGACGTGCGGGATCATCACCCAGTTGCGGTGGAGGTTGGCCGCCGAGATCTTCTTGATCCGCGACAACGGCTTCGACTCGACCGGGCCGAACTTCGCGAAGTCGACCTTCGGCCACGGCAGGAGCTCGATCCCGCCCACGCCCGCCGCCGGCGCGCCCGCCGCCGCGGCTGCCGGGGCGCCACCCTTCGCCGCCGCGTGCACGTCGTCCGTGGAGATGCGGCCCTTGGCGCCGGTCCCCTTGACGCGGCTCAAGTCGACGCCGAGCTCGCGCGCCAGCTTGCGCACGCCCGGCCCCGCGTACGCCATCCCGAACGACGCGTCGTCGATCGCCGCGCGCGCGCCCGCCGCGGGCGCCGCGGCAGGTTCGCCCGCGCTCGTGCTCACGGCCTTGGGTGGCGACGCAGGTGCCGGCGTCGGCACGGGCGCCGGCGCCGTCGCGGCTGCCTGCTCCGTCGCGAGCGTCAGCACCACCGCGCCTTCGGACACCTTGTCGCCGACCTTGACCAGCACGTCGCGCACGACGCCGGACAGCGGCGCGGGCACGTCCATCGTCGCCTTGTCCGACTCGAGCGTCAGCAGCGCGTCCTCGGCCTTCACCGCATCGCCGGGCTTGACCAGCACCTCGATGACCGGCACGTCCTTGAAGTCGCCGATGTCGGGAATGCGCACTTCGGCGACACGGCCCGGCGTGCTCGTCGGCGCCGGCGCCGGCGACACCGCGGTCTTCGGCGCCGCGTCGGCCGCCGCGCCGCCGACGGCGTCGAGCAGCAGGATCACGCGGCCTTCACTGACCTTGTCGCCGACCTTGACCTTCAGCGCCTTCACGCTGCCGGCCGCCGGCGCGGGCACGTCCATCGTCGCCTTGTCCGACTCGAGCGTCACCAGCGGGTCCTCGGCCTTCACCGTGTCGCCGACGGCCACCAGCACCTCGATGACCGGCACGTCCGTGAAATCGCCGATGTCCGGCACCTTGACTTCGATTGTGCTCATGCGGAAGACCTCTTCACAGGAGGCGCAGAGGCGCAGAGAAAATCCCCTGCCCGTCCTCTGCGCCTCTGCGTCTCTTTGTGGAACTTGGGAACGCTACACCGTCCACGGATCCGGGCGCCCGGTGTCGAGCCCGTACTTCGCGATCGCCTTCGCGACCACGTCCGGCTTGATCTCGCCGTCGTCGGCCAGCGCCTTCAGCGCCGCGACCGCGACGTAGTGGCGATCGACCTCGAAGAATTGCCGCAGCTTCGCGCGGAAGTCGCTGCGCCCGAAGCCGTCGGTCCCCAGCGTCACGTAGCGGCGCGGGACGTGGCTGCGGATCTGGTCGGCGTAGTTGCGCATGTAGTCGGTGGCTGCGACCACCGGCCCCGCGTGCCCTTCGAGCGCCGCCTCGACGTAGCTCTTCCGCCGCGGCGCGGTCGGGTGCAGCAGGTTGTGCCGGTCGGCGCTCATGCCGTCGCGGCGCAGCTCGTTGAAGCTCGTCGCGCTCCAGACGTCGGCCGTCACCTTCCAGTCGTCGCGCAGCAGCTCGGCCGCCGCGATCACCTCGCGCAGGATCGTCCCGCTGCCCATCAGCTGCACGCGCGGAGCCTTGCTCTTGCCGCCGTCCTGCAGCAGGTAGAGCCCCCTGACGATCCCCTGCTCCGCGCCCTCCGGCATCGCCGGGTGCGCGTAGTTCTCGTTCATCAGCGTGACGTAGTAGTAGACGTCCTGCTGCTCCTCGTACATCCGGCGGATGCCGTCGCGGACGATCACGACGACCTCGTAGGCGAACGTCGGGTCGTACGACACGCAGTTCGGGATCGTCGACGCCAGCACGTGGCTGTGGCCGTCCTCGTGCTGCAGGCCTTCGCCGTTGAGCGTCGTGCGGCCCGCGGTGCCGCCCAGCAGGAAGCCCCGCGCGCGCATGTCGCCGGCCGCCCACGCGAGGTCGCCGACGCGCTGCAGCCCGAACATCGAGTAGTAGATGTAGAACGGGATCATCGGCAGGTTGTTCGTGCTGTACGACGTCGCCGCCGCCATCCACGAGCTCATCGCACCCGCCTCGTTGATGCCCTCCTGCAGCACCTGTCCGGACTTGTCCTCGCGGTAGTACATGAGCTGGTCGGCGTCCTGCGGCTTGTACAGCTGCCCGACCGCCGAGTAGATGCCGAGCTGCCGGAACATCCCCTCCATCCCGAACGTGCGCGACTCGTCGGGGACGATCGGCACGACGTGCTTGCCGATCGCCTTGTCGCGCACCAGCGTGCCCAGCATCTGCACGAACGCCATCGTCGTCGAGATCTCGCGCTCGCCGGAGCTCTGCAGCAGGCGCGCGAAGCTCGCGAGCGGCGGCGCCGGCAGTGCGGCGGACTTGCCGCGCCGCTGCGGCAGGAAGCCGCCGAGCGCCGCGCGGCGCTCCTGCAGGTAACGCCACTCCGGGCTGTCCTTCGGCAGCGAGATGAACGGCAGCGACGCGAGCTGGTCGTCCGGCATCGGGATGTCGAAGCGGTCGCGGAACTGGCGCAGCGCGTCCTGCGTCATCTTCTTCGCCTGGTGCGCGATCATCTGCCCTTCGCCGGACTCGCCCATCCCGTAGCCCTTGACGGTCTTGGCGAGGATCACGGTCGGCTGGTCGCGGTGGGCCACGGCCGCGGCGTAGGCGGCGTAGACCTTGAACGGGTCGTGCCCGCCGCGCGAGAGCTTCCACACCTCGTCGTCGGACAGGTCGGCGACCAGCGCTTTGAGCTCCGGCGTGTTGAAGAAGTGCTCGCGGACGTAGGCGCCGTCCTTGCTCTTGAAGTCCTGGTACTGCCCGTCGACGCACTCCTCCATGCGCTTCAGCAGGATGCCCGCCTTGTCCTTCGCGAACAGCGGGTCCCACGTCGAGCCCCAGACGACCTTGATCACGTTCCAGCCGGCGCCGCGGAACACGCCTTCGAGCTCCTGGATGATCTTGCCGTTGCCGCGCACCGGGCCGTCGAGGCGCTGCAGGTTGCAGTTGATGACGAAGATCAGGTTGTCGAGCTTCTCGCGGCCGGCGAGCGAGATCGCGCCGAGCGACTCGGGCTCGTCGCATTCGCCGTCACCCAGGAACGCCCACACCTTGCGCCCCTCGGTCTTCGCGAGCCCGCGCCCTCCGAGGTACTTGAGGAAGCGCGCCTGGTAGATCGCGGTGAGCGGCCCCAGGCCCATCGAGACGGTCGGGAACTGCCAGAAGTCGGGCATGAGCCACGGGTGCGGGTACGACGGGATGCCGTTGCCCGCGCTCTCCTGCCGGAAGTTGCGCAGCTGCTGCTCGGTGAGCCGCCCCTCGACGAACGCGCGCGCGTAGATGCCGGGCGCGACGTGGCCCTGCACGTAGAGGAGGTCGCCGCCGTGCTGGTCCGACGGCGCCTGCCAGAAGTGCTGGAAGCCGACGTCGTAGAGCAGCGCGGAGGACTGGAAGCTCGCGATGTGGCCGCCCAACTCGGAGGACTCCTTGTTCGCGCGCAGGATGATCGCCACCGCGTTCCAGCGGATCGCCGAGCGGATCTTGTGCTCGAGCTCGCGGTTGCCCGGCGACTTCGCCTCCTCGTGCGGCGCAATCGTGTTCCGATAGGGCGTCGTCGCGAGGAACGGCGGCATCGTGCCGGTCGCGAGCGCCTCGTCGCGGACGCGCGTCAGCAGGTAGCGCGCGCGCTCCGGCCCGGCGTGCTGCACTACGCTGCGCAGCGCGTCGATCCACTCCTGCGTCTCGGCCGGATCGTGATCTTGCGGAATTGCCATGAAACTCCTCCTTCGTTGCCCTGCGCGTGCCGCAGCGGCGAACCGTCGGCGCACGGGCGCGGCGCCGCGCCGGCGCTCAGCGGCGTTCGGCGATCGCCGCGCCGCCCCGACCCGTCGGCTCGAAAGTGTAGCGGGCGGCCCGCGCGATGGCGATAGCGGGCGCAACCGGTGCGCTCATCGCGGCGCCGCGTCGGCGCCGATCAGCACGGCGCGGAAATCGTTGACGTTGGTGAGCGTCGGGCCCGTGACCACCGCGTCGCCGAGCGCCCCGAAGAAGCCGTGGCCGTCGTTGTCGGCGAGGCGGTCCTTCGGGTTGATGCCCGCGGCCCATGCGCGCGCGAGCGTATCCGGCCCCATGTACGCGCCGGCGATCTCCTCCTGGCCGTCGACGCCGTCGGTGTCGCCGGCGAGCGCGTGGATGCCCGGCTGGCCGTCGAGCGCCACGGCGAGCGCCAGCAGGAACTCGACGTTGCGGCCGCCGCGGCCGTTGCCGCGCACGGTCACCGTGGTCTCGCCGCCGGAGAGCAGGATGCACGGCGGCGCGAACGGCTGACCGTGGCGCGCGACCTGCAGCGCGATGCCCGCGACGACCTTGCCGACGTCGCGCGCCTCGCCCTCGATGCTGTCGCCGAGGACGTGGACGGGCACGCCGGCCGTGCGCGCGACCGCGGCCGCGGCCTCCAGCGCCATCTGCGGCGTCGCGACGAAGCGGACCTCGCTGCCGGCCAGGCGCGGATCGCCGGGCTTGACCGACTCGCCGCGGCCGCTTTCCAGCACCTCCATCACGGCCGCCGGCAGGCTCACGCCGTAGCGGCGGACGATCGCGAGCGCGTCGGCGCACGTCGTCGGGTCGGCCACCGTCGGCCCCGACGCGATGTCCATCGGGCGGTCGCCGGGAACATCCGAGATGAGCAGCGTCACGACGCGCGCCGGATGGCACGCCGCGGCGAGGCGGCCGCCCTTGATCGCCGACAGGTGGCGCCGCACGCAGTTCATCTCGCCGATGCTCGCGCCGGACTTCAGGAGCTCGCGGTTGACCATCTGCTTGTCGGCGAGCGTGAGCCCGGGCAGCGGCGCCACGAGCAGCGACGACCCGCCGCCGGAAACGAGGCACAGCACGACGTCGTCCGCGGTCAGTCCGCCGACCGTGTCGAGGATACGCCTTGCGGCGATCACGCTCGCCGCGTCCGGCACCGGATGAGCGGACTCGACGATCTCGATGCGCCGGCACGGCACCGCGTAGCCGTAGCGCGTCGCGACGACCCCGGACAGATCGCCCGGCCAATGGTTCTCGACGGCGCGCGCCATCTCGGCCGACGCCTTGCCCGCGCCGATCACGACGAGGCGCCCGGCGGGCCGCGCCGGCAGGTGTGGCGGCAGGCAATGCGCGGGTTGCGCCGCCTCGATGGCGGCATCGAACATCGCGCGGAGCAGCTTGCGGGGATCGTTCATGCGGCGGTCGGCGGCGTGCTCGCGGAAGCTGTCGAGGCCTTCCGTCGAGCGCGGGGAAACGCACCGCCGGCCGAACAATCTAGCACGGCCGGTCCGCCGCCGGTAGCGCGACCCCCAGCGCCGCCACCAAGGGTCAGAGCCCAATTTAGGGTCAGAGCCCAATTTAGGGTCAGAGCCTAATTAGGGGTCAGAGCCTAATTGAGGGTCAGAGCCTAATTAAGGGTCAGAGCCGCTCTGGTCGTGCCTGGCGCCCATGCCCGGGCGAGACGCTGCAGGGAACGAAACCG
Organism: Casimicrobiaceae bacterium; assembly: GCA_041911995.1. Taxonomy (GTDB): domain Bacteria; phylum Pseudomonadota; class Gammaproteobacteria; order Burkholderiales; family Casimicrobiaceae; genus VBCG01. The sequence goes on from JAYRNW010000171.1 coordinate 7,924, forward strand.
GCTATCCCGGCTTGCCGTCGAGCCGCGGCCGCGACAGCACCGGCCAGTAGCGAACGGCATACAGCGCGAATGCCGTGGACCAGCAGACGCCGGAGACGACCACACTCGCGACGTAGGCACCGGGGAACGCCAGCGCGCCGAACACGCGGATCACGGCGGCGAGCGCGACCAGGACGTAGCACGCGACCTCGACGCCGTCCGCCACCAGCGGGCGCCCGGTGTGGCCCCGCGCGGTCCGCGTCATCATGCCGATCGTGAGCCCGCCGATCGCGCCGACCGTCAGCGCGTGCACGGCGAGGTTCTCCGCGACAATGCCGAGCTCTGCGAGCCCGCGCAGCAGCAGGTAAACGACGATCCACCCGTAGGCCGCGTGCAGCACCCACACGATCGGCTTGCGCAGCGTCCGCCACGGCTGCCACAGCGCGAGCCGCACCGCGTGCACGGCGGCGAGCGCCAGCGCGACGAGCGCGACGAGCGCCGGCGGCGCGGGCGCAACGTCAACGGCGAGCAGCACCAGCACGCCGCCCAGCGCGAGCTTCTCGACGATCGGGTGACGCGTCGCGTTGGCGCCGGGCACGCCGTTGTTGGTGAACATCGGGATCACGCGCCCGCCCATCACCGCCATCACGAACAGCACGACGTCGAGGCCGACCGTGAGGCTCGCCCGCTCCGGCCACGGCAGCCGCCCGCCGGCCGCGCCGTGGAACGCGAGCACGACGAGCGAAAGCAGCAGCAGCAGCGCGACGAAGAAGTAGTTGCGGCGGTTGCGGCTGCGGACGATCGGAATCCCGATGGCGAGCGCAACCGCGGCGGGAAACGCCGCGTTGACGACCGCCGCCGCGACGGCGTACGGGCTCAGCACCAGCACGCGTCCGGCGAACCACAATGCCGCGAGCGCCATCAGCGGCAGGCCCGAGGGCGTGTCCCGGTTGGTCCACGTGCGCACGGCCGTCAGCAGGAAGCCCGCGATCACCGCCAGCGCGTAACCGAACAGCATCTCGTGGCCGTGCCACGCGGGGCTGCGCACGTACGCGGCCGGCAGGTGGCCCGTGTACTGGCACAGCCACAGGACCAGCGACGCGGCGGCGAACGCGCTCGCGAGCAGGTAGAACGGGCGGAACCCCAGGTTCCACAGCGCGAACCCGCCCGCGGGAGACGCCGGCCGTGCCTGCGGTTCCTCGATGCGCAGCACGCCGCTACCCATGCCGGGGCCGCCGGCCGCGTCAGCGCTTGACGAAGTCGATGACGATGCCGGAGGGCTCGCGCTGCACGTAGCGGATCCCGACGGTGTCGCCGTAGCGCTGCACGAGCTGGTCGAGCAGCGGCAGCGGGTCGTGGTCGTTGACGAAGCGCATCGTCTCGCCGGGCTGCAGCGCGTCGAGCGCGCCGAAGATCGCCGCGTGGCGGAAGCGCTTGGCCACGCCGCGGGCGTCGAACGGGTAGATGGCGTCGGGCGAGAGGTGCACGTGGGCGGCCTGTTGCATGAGCGAATCTCCTTTCAGGATCGACGAGGGGGTGGAAGGATCGGCCGGCGAGGCCGCCGTCACGCCGCCGGGCGCGCGGCCGGCGCCGGCTGCCAGTAGTTCTCGAACGCGAGCTCGCCCGGCGCCGCGCGGCGGTTGACGCGGAAGCCCTGCCCCGTGAGTTGCGCGCGCAGCGCGCGTCCGAGGTCGGGATTGCCGCAGACCATGACCCGCGAGCGCCGCGGGTCGAGCGCGAGGCCGGCCGCCTCGGCAAGGCGGCCGTCGGCAATCACCTGCGGAATGCGCGCCGCGAGCGCGCCGGGTACCGGCTCGCGCGTGACGACCGGCACGTACCGCAGCCGTTCCGGCGTCGTCGCGAGGCGCGGGTCGTGCGGGATGGCCGCAATCTCGTCGCGGTAGGCCAGCTCGCCGGCGCGCCGGACGCTGTGCACGACGACGACGGTGCGGAACGCGGCCCACGTCGCCGGGTCGCGCAGGATCGACAGGAACGGCCCGAGCCCGGTGCCGGTGGCGAGCAGCCACAGGTCCTCGCCGGGCGCGAAGTGGTCGATCGTGAGGAAGCCGTAGCTCGTCAGCTCGATGCGAATCGCGGCGCCCTCGCCCACCCGCGCCAGCAGCCCGGAGAACTCCCCGCCCGGAACGAGCGTCGCGACGAACTCGAGGTACGGGTCGCGTGCGGCGGACACGATGGAGAACGGGCGCCACACGACTTCGCCGTGGGCCGCCGCAAGACCCAGGCGCGCGTAATGGCCGGGTGTGAATCGGAAGGCCGCGGGCCGGCTCGTCCGGAACGTGACGAGCGCCGGCGTCCAGCGCCGTATGGCGACGACGCGCTCGTCCGTGTTCCGCGCCGCGGCCTCCGGCGGGGTCGCCGGCGCGGGCTGCTCGCACGCTACCGTATTGGTTTCCATATCGGTCCGCATGCCCGGACGCGCGGGTGCTGGCGCCTGGGGCGTTTAAGATGTATCCTGCGTACATCTTCATGATAAGCGCCCGCCGCGCCAAAAGCAATATCTTCCGTACACCTTCGAAGACCCCATGCACCTCACCGTCTTTTCCGACTACACGCTGCGCGTGCTCATGTACCTGGCGCTCGACCGGACGCGGCTCGCGACGATTCCCGAGATCGCGGACGCCTACGGGATCTCGGAAAACCACCTGATGAAGGTCGTCCACCGCCTGGCGCAGGCCGGCCTCGTGGAGTCGGTGCGCGGCAAGGGCGGCGGCGTGCGCCTCGCCCACCCGCCGGAGGCGATCCGGCTGGGCGCGGTCGTGCGCGCCAGCGAGGGCGACGCGCCGATCGTCGATTGCCTGTCCGACGACCCGCACCCGTGCCGGATCACCGTGCCCTGCCAGCTCAAGGGCATTCTCGTCGACGCGTTCGACGCGCTCTACGACGCCCTCGACCGCCACACGCTGGCCGACCTGGTCGAGCGGCCGCGGCCGCTCGTGCGGCTGCTCAAGCGCGCGTGACCGGCGGCGACACACCCCGCTCCGCCTGCCACTGCGCGATCGCCTCCGCGAACGCGGCCTTCGCCTCGGCGCTCACCGGCTCACCGCACTCGTAGCAGCAGTCGGCCATCCGGTCGAACCACCGGCACCCGCAGGCGTCGCACGCGAGCTCGGGCGCGCCGGAAGGGTTGCGGAAGATCACCGGCACGCCCCGAGGAACGGAATGCCGAGCGCCTCGAGGAAGTCCTCGTAGCCGGCGTCCTGCAGCTCGTGCCGCGGGCGCAGCACGAAGAACAGCACGTTGCCGCGGCGGATGAGCCGCTTGAGCGCGCGCAGCAGCGACGCCGCGTCGCTCGCGGCAAGCTCGCCTTGCGCTTCGTCGTCGGCGACGAATACGACGTCGAGACCGGCCGCTTCGAAGCCCGCGAAGCGCTCGATCCCGACGGTCACGCGGCCGCCCGCGGCGACGAACGCGAGCATCGGCGCCCCGACGTGCCGCGCGGCCGCCGCGTCGAGCCCCGCCCGCCGGCGACCGGCCGGCGCGAACCCGGGCTGCGCGACGTAGCCCATGCGGGCGCCGTCGCGCAGCGGCGCGAACAGCGCGGCCTGCGCGCCGAGCGCCGCCTGCCAGCGCGCGGCGGCGGCCGCGAGCTCCGTGGTGGCTCCCGTCGACTCCGTCATGGCGCCGTCTACAGCCGCGCCCCGAGGCGGAAGCCCTCGCTGATCGCGGCGTCGAGCCCGCGCGGCACCAGCGCGTCGCCGCAGCCGTGCAGCTCGTCGATCATCCACTCGAACTCGTGGAAGAGCTCCTGGTTCGGGCGCCGCGGCGCCGCGGCGATCACGGTGTCTGCAGGCAGCACGCGCTCGCCCGCGCCGGTCTCCACGTGCACGGCGTCCGCGGTCACGCGCACGATGCGCGCCTGCGTCACCACGTCGATGCCGAGCTCGTCCACCCACGCCGTGTGCCGCCACTTGAACGACGGCATCACGTCGCCGGCGATGCGCTTGTCGCGCTCGAGGATCGTCACGTGCGCGCCCTTGTGCGCCAGCGCCTCCGCGACGACGAGCCCGATCTTGCCGCCGCCGACGACCACCACCGCGCGGCCGGTCGGCGCGCGCCCATGCGCGACGTCGACGGCGTCGAGCATCCGCTCGGCGCCGGGAATGCCCTGCAGCCGCTCGCGGTCGATCCGCGCGCCGGCCGCGACCACCGCCGCGTCGTACTGGTGCAGCACGCTGCGCATGAACTTCGGCGTCACGTCCACGCCGAGCTTCACCTCGATGCCGAGCTTGCGCGTCATCACCTCGTAATGGCGGACGACGCTCATCAGGTCGTCGACGCGTGCGAGGTCGTTCGCGGCGTAGGCGACGAGGTTGCCGCCGATCCGGTCGCCCTTCTCGTAGACGACGACGTCGTGCCCGCGCTTCGCCGCCGTGATCGCGCATTCGAGCCCCGCCGGGCCCGCGCCGACGACCATCACCTTCTTCTTCACCGCCGCGACGCTCACCTGGTACTCGGGTTCCACTTCGTGGCCGAGCGCCGGGTTCATCGTGCACGTGTACGGCAGGTCGCGGAACAGCCGCGACAGGCAGTTGAGCGAGCCCACGCAGCGGCGCACCTCGTCCAGCCGCCCCTCGGCGGCCTTGTGCACGAGCTCCGGATCCGCGAGCAGCGGCCGGCACACTTCCCAGTAGTCGAACTCGCGCCTGGCGAGACATTCATTCGCCATCACGGGGTCGGGCAGCCGGTTGCCGAACGCGATCAGCGTGTCCGGGAACATCCGCTTCGCGCGCCCCGCGAGGTAGTTCCAGTGCCCCGGCGCGATGTCGCGCCCGATCGACGACTCGGGCGCCTCCTGCCAGCCGACGGTGACGCTGATCATGTCGACCCCCGCGGCGACTGCCTGCTGCATGAGCTCGAAGCACTCGTCCTCGGTGTTGCCGCCCCAGCGGTCCATCAGCTCGGCGCCGTTCAGCCGCACCACCAGCGGGTTGCCGGGCGTGGCCTGCTTGATCGCGTCGATCAGCTCGCGCATGAACCGCCCGCGGTTCCCGATCGAGCCTCCGTACTCGTCGGTGCGCTGGTTGGTGAAGCGCGAATTGAACGTCGCGAGCAGGTAGCCCATGAAGCTCGTGACCTCGGTGCCGTCGAAGCCCGCCTGCACCGCGCGCCGCGCGGCGTCGGCGTGTTGCTGCACGACCGCCTTGATCTGCTCGCGCGTGATCTCGCGCGGCGGCCGGAAGTGCGGCAGCGTCTGCGGCACGATCGACGGCTGCAGGCAGTAGCCGAGGTCGATGCCACCGTAGCGGCCCGCGTGCAGGATCTGCTGGATCGCGACGGCGCCGGCGTCGTGGATGTAGCGGGCGATCTCCTCGAACTGCGGCAGGAACCTGTCGTCGTAGATCGCGATCTGCCGGTAGTACGCCTTGCCCTCGCCCAGCGGGTCCGGGTACGCGCCCTGGTTGGTGACGATGCCGCAGCCGGTGCCGGCGATCACCCTGGTGCGCGCGAGCTCGCGCGGCGTGATGTAGCCGTCGCGCGTGTTGTAGTTGGACACGCAGCACGCGCCGTACTTGATCATGTTCTTCGTCGCGAACGCGCCGATGCGCCCCGGCCGGAACAGCTCCGGCAGACTCCGTTCCCCTTCCCTCACGGTTTCTCCCTGCAACGTCGTTTCCCTCCGTGCGCCTTCAGTGCGCGAACGCTTCCGGATGTCTTGCCTCGTACGCGGCCGCCAGCGCCGGGTCGCGCGCCCGCACGTCGGCGTGGTCGACGCGCCCGGTGCGGCGCAGGTACTCGTAGGCGAACGACACCGGGTCGAGCGCCAGCCGCGAGCGCACGGTCTCGTACCACCGCGCGCTGTGGACCGCCGCCGCTTGCAGCGCATCCGAGCCGGGCCGCCGCCGCCGCTCGAAGTCGGCGAGCATCGCCGGCACGTCGCCGCCGGCCATGCACGCCTCGAACAGCGCGATCGCATCCTGCATCGCGAGGCGCGTGCCGGAGCCCACCGACGGGTGGCCGGTGCGCAGCGCGTCGCCCAGCAGCACGAGGTTGCCCCGGTGCCAGCGGCGGTTGCTGACGATCGCATAGCGGAACCAGTCCGAGCGGTTCGACAGCAAAGGCTCGCCCGCAAGGTCCTCGCGGAACACCTGCGCGCAGTAGGCGAGGCTCGCCGCCTCGCCCATCCGATCGAGGCCAGCGGCGCGCCACGTGGCCGGGTCGCATTCGACGAGGAACGTGCTGTGCGTGCGGCTGTAGCGGTAGGCGTGCGCGATCAGCAGGCCGTCCGCGTTCTCGCGGAAAATGAGCGACAGCGGGTCGAACAGCGCCTGCGTCCCGTACCACGCGAAGAGGTTGGGCCGCACGTCGAGCGTGGGCTCGAAGTGCGCGGCGTAGCGCGTCCGCAGCGCGCTGCCCGCGCCGTCGGCCGCGACGACCAGGTCGCAGTCGGCGAACTCGGCGACGTCGTCGACCTTGCGCCCGTACTCGATCGCGACGCCCAGCCGTGTGCACGCGTCGCGCAGCGTGCGCAGCAGGTCGATGCGCGCCATCCGGTGGAACGTGTTGTTCGCGAGCGTGATCGCCTCGCCACGGTGCACGATGCGCATCGCGTCGTGCACCTCCTGTCCGCGGGTGATCGCGTCGTACAGCTCGGGCGCGACGTCGCGGACGAACGCCAGCGCGACGTCGGAGAACACGACGCCCCAGCCGTACGTCGCCTCGGCCGGGTCGCGCTCGACGATGCGGATCGCGTGCACGGCGTCGTGCCGCCGCATCAGGTACGCGAAGAAGAGCCCGGCCGGGCCGCCGCCGGCGATGCCGATCCTCATGCGGACCCCTTCGCGTGCGCTTCGTCGGCGAGCTTGGCGGTGATCGCCTCGCGCAATTGCCGCTTCAGGATCTTGCCCACCGGGGAGAGCGGCAGCTCGGGCACGACCTCGAGGCGCTCGGGCAGCTTGAACGACGCGATCCGCTGCGCGCGCAGGAACGCCGTCAGCTCGGCGAACGTGAGCGTCTCACCCGGCTTGGGCACGACGAACGCGCACGCCTTCTCGCCGAACACCGGATCCGGCATCGCGACCAGCGTCGCGACCTTCACCTTCGGATGGCCGTAGATCAGGTTCTCGACCTCCTCGCAGCTGATCTTCTCGCCGCCGCGGTTGATGAGGTCCTTGCGCCTCCCTTCCGTGTATACGTAGCGGCCGCGCTTGCGCACGAGGTCGCCCATCCGGTAGAAGCCGTCGGCCGTGAACGCCTCGCGGTTCTTCTCCGGCGCGTCGTAGTAGCCGCGGATCGTGTACGGCCCGCGCGTGACGAGCTCGCCCTGCTCGCCGTCCGCGACTTCGGTCCCGTCGTCGGCGACGACCGCGATCTCGTCGTCCGCGCACACCGGCGCGCCGGAGCTTTCGAGCAGCAGCTCGTCGGGGTCGTCGAGGCGCGTCATGTTGATGAGCCCCTCGGCGGTGCCGTAGATCTCCTGCGGCGTGCAGCCGAAGCGCTCGCGCAGCCGCGCGCGCAGCTCCGGCGCGAGCCGCGCGCCGCCGTTCTGCACGACGCGCAGCGACGCGTGGTCGAACCGGTCCGGCGCGTCGGAGCCGAGCCAGCCCGAGATGAGCGGCACCGCCGCGGCGATCACGGTCACGCGTTCGCGCTCGACCAGCCCGAACACGTCGGCCGCGTCGCCCGTGGGCGCGACCACGACGGTGCCGCCGCAGTGGAACGCGCCGAGCATGCCGGGCGAGGCCAGGTTGTAGTTGTGCGCGAGCGGCAGGATCGCCATCAGCACCGTGTCCTCGGAAAAGCCCGCGGCCCGCGCGCACAGCCGCGCGTTGAGCACGTAGTCGTCGTGCGTGCGTGGAATCAGCTTCGACAGCGACGTCGTGCCGCCGGACAGCAGCATCGTCGTGACCTCGGACGGATCCACGCGCAGCCCGGCGAGCGCCGCCGCGTCCGGGCTCGCGTCGAGCAGCGCGCCGAGCGAGCGCTGCCCGGGGCCCGGCGCGCCGGCGACGAACACGTGCGCGAGCGCCGGCGCCTGCGGCGCCAGATCGCGCGCCATCGCACGGTAGTCGAAGTCCTTGAGGACGTCCGGGATCACGTAGCCGACCGCGCCGGACGCGCGCAGGAAGTGCGCGACCTCGCTGTGCCGGTGCGCACGCAGCGCCGTGACCGGGATGGCGCCGATGCGCGCGAGTGCCAGATACGTGTAGACGAACTCCGGCACGTTCGGCAGCTGCACGACCACGCGGTCGAGCGGCCGCAAGCCGGCGCCGAGGAAGCCGCACGCGAGCCGGTCGACGGCTTCCCCGAGCGCACGGTAGGTGATGCGCTGCGCGCCGCAGACGAGCGCGACCTTGTCCGGCAGCCGGCGGATCGTCCGCTCCAGCATGCCGTTCAGCGTGATGCCCTGCCAATACCCGAGGTCGCGGTAGCGCTGCGCGAATTCCTCGGGCCACGGCGTGCATCCTGCGAGCATCGCGTCGTCCTCCCTGCCGGCGATCCGGCGCACCGCCGGACGCGCGTCGGCGTCGCGCGCGGCGGCGGGCGGTCGTTGTTCCCTGCGTATCGGCCGACTATAGCGCATCGGCGTCATGACAACGGCATGAGACTTGCTTCATTCGAATACGGACGCGGGAGCGCGGCATGGACGTGCGGCGACCAAGCCCGCCATTCTGTCGAGCCCATGTACTACCGCATTGTTCTGCAAGGCCACGTCGCGGACGGGAGGAACCAGGCCGAAGTCAGGCACCAGTTCTCCCGCGTGACCGGACTGCCGCCCGGCGTCACCGCGCAGATGTTCGGCAGCACGCCCAACGTCATCAAGCGCCAGTTGCCGCGCGCGGACGCCGAGCGCATCGCCGCCACGCTGCGTGCCATCGGCGCCTCGGTCACGCTGGAGCCGGACTACCAGGGCCCGTCGGCCGGCGGGCTCGACCCGGTGACGCTGCCCGCGATCCCCAACTTCGGCCCGATCGGGCTGCCCCCCGAGCCGGCGGCCGCGCCGCCGCCCTCGCGTGGCAGCCGCGCCCTGCGCAAGCTCGGGCAGTGGGCGTTGCCGGTCCTGGGCGTCGGCCTGATCGTTGCCGCGGCGCTGTACTTCGCACCGGAATTCGAAGCCTTCGTCCGCAAGTGGCGCAAGGCCCCGGAACCGCCGCCCATGACCGTGGTGCGGAAGGCGCCGATCGACGCGGCGCCGGCGCAGGAGGCCTCCGGCCCCCGAGCGGACCACGTGCACGGACCGTGGCGCTGCACGAACCAGACCGACGGCAGCTCGACCTACTGGATCTACCGGCCGGACGGCACGCTCGCCTACGTGGGGGACGACATGAAGCACGGCGACCAGCCGATCGCCGGGCCCGACGTTCCGACGACGTGGGCCCTCGACGGCGACGACCTGCGCCTCGGTGGTCCGGGCGGAGCCGAGCGTGCGCTCAAGATCGAACGGCTGACGCTGATGCAGCTCGAGTATCGCGACCCGAAGGGCAACGCGACGCGCTGCAGCCGGCCGTAGCGCGCGCCGCCTACCCGCGCGCCGGCGCATCTGCGTAAGATGCGGCTTCCTGCACACGCCCCGGACCCGCATGACACGCTCGCGCCTGCTCCCCGCCGCCCTCGCGGCGACCCTCCTCGTCGCCTGCAACGACGGCGGCGGACCCGGCGATCCCCTGCTCGGCGCACCGGCGCCGCAGCCGACCGGCACGATCTACGCGTTCGCCGGCGCCGGCTCGCCGGCGCAGGACGGCGCGGAGCCCAAGGGCACGCTGACCGCGGTGGCCGTCGGCGGCGCGACCGTCCTCTTCGGACGTACGGCGATCGGCGGCACCAACGGCTGCGGGACCATCTTCTCGATCAACCCCGACGGCACCCACTACAACGTGCAGTACCGCTTCGGCGGCAGCGACGGTTGCGATCCGCGCCACGACGCGATGATCATTGACGCCAACGACGGCAAGCTCTACGGGACCACGCAGGGACTCAACCAGACCAACAACGCCACGTACGGCAACTGGGGGCAGGTGTTCTCGTTCACGCCCGGCACGTCGATCCCGTTTCCCATCCACGCCGTGCACGTCTTCGCCAATCCGTCGCCGACGGCCGCGCCGTTCGACGGTGCGCAGCAGCACAGCTCGTTCACCGTCGACCCCGTAACCGGGCTGCTGTTCGGGCAATCCGCGGCGGGCGGCGCCAACGGCGACGGCATGCTGTACGCCCTGAGCACGGACGGGACGAAGTTCGTCGACCTTCTCGACTTCCACAAGGACATCGGCACCGATCCGCATGGGCGCATCGTGCTCGCCAACGGCGTCCTGTACGGCATCACGAAGAAGGACGGCCTGCTGTCCACCAACAAGGACGGCAGCAAGAACTACGGCTACGGCACGGTGTTCGCGTACACGCCGACCAATCCGCTGGCGAACGGCGCGGCGACCGCCCTGCACGTGTTCGCCGGCGCGCCCGACGACGGCGCGCTCTCCGACCACGGCTACGTGACGCCGGTCACGGTCGGCGGCAAGACGCTGCTCTTCGGAATGACGCAGTGCGGCGGCGCCGGCCCGAAGAACGCGGGCTGCAAGGGCAGCGGCGACGGCTCCGGCGTGATCTTCGCGATCGATCCGGCCGCCACGCCGGGCAGCAGCGGCAGCTACGGCATCGTCCACTCGTTCCAGGCGTCGAGCGGCACGGACGGCGCGCTGCCGTACGGCTCGCTGATGTACGACGGCACGTACCTGTACGGCACCACCAGCGCCGGCGGGCAGTACGACAAGGGCACCGTGTTCCGCTTCGCACCGGTGGCCATCGGCGCGAAGGCGAGCGTGACCCTCCTCTACCAGTTCGGCGCCAACGCGAACGACGGCATCAAGCCGATCGACAACGTGATCAAGGTCGGCAACACGCTCTATGGGATGACCGTGTACGGCGGCGCGCCGGGTTCGAGCCCCGACAACCCGTCGGTCAACGGCAGCGGGACGATCTTCGCGATTCCGTTGCCGGCGGGGAGCTAGCAGGCGGTCGAGAGTCTCCTCCGTCATCCCGAGTAGCGCAGCGACGAGGGATCTGCCGGGACGCATGCGGCCGACGCGACGAAATGCAGATCCCTCGCTGCGCTCGGGATGACACGGGAAAGCGGAGTTCGGTGTCGAACTCGACGACCTGCCGATCTCACCCGCCCGCCGAATTGAGCTCCGCCGCCGCCGCGTGCTCGTCGCGCACCCTGCGGCGCAGCGCCGCCGGCGCGAGCACCTCGACGTGCGCGCCGTGGCGCAGGACGTCGAGCACCAGCTCGCGCTCGTCGCGGAACGGCAGCTCGAGGATGTAGCGGCCCCCGGCGTCGAAGCTGCCCTTCTGGTCGGGGTGCCAGACCTCGGCCGCGACCCAGCGCGCGCGCTCGACGGAGAAGCGCAGCTTCGCGCGCCGGACGTCGCCGCCGCGCACGATGCCGTAGCCCTCGCGCAGGTAGTCGTCGAGGGCCTTGAGCGACACTTCCTTTGCCGGCGCGTCGACGACCTCGACGCGGCGCAGGCCGTCCAGCGAGAAGCTGCGCAGGTCGTCGCGCAGGTGGCACCACGCGTCGAGGTACCAGTTCTCGCGGTAATGGACGAGCCGCTGCGGCGAGACCGTGCGCCGCGTGTGCTCGTCGGTGCTGCGCGCGTAGTAGTCGATTGCGAGGCGCTGCCGCTTGAAGAGCGCCGCGCCGACCACCGAGAAATGCTCGAGCGGCGTCCGGCGGATCGCGAACGTCAGCAGCTTCACGCGCTTGCGCACCTCGCGCGACGACGCCTCGCCGGCGCCGATGATCGCGTCGAGCCGCGCCATCAGCGGCGCGATGTGCGGCCCGATGAGGCCGCCCTGGTCGAGCGACGACAGCAGGTGCTGCATCGTGACGAGCGCCAGCGCCTCGGACTCCGTGAACCACAGGCCGGGCAGCGCGAACTTCGGGCCGGCCTTCGCCGCCTTGTCGTAGCGGTAGCCGCCGGCGTCGGCGTCCCAGACGACCGGCGCGTTGAACCGGTCGCGCATGTACTCGAGGTCGCGCTTGAACGTCGCGAGCGAGACTTCGAGCGCGGCCAGGAACGCGTCGCGCGCCACGACCGTGCGCTCCTGCAGCAGCTGGTCGATCCGGTAGAAGCGCTCGAGCCGCTCCATCGTCAGTGGCGGATGCGCCGGAAGCGGTGGCCGACGGTGGCGATGCGGCCCTCGGCGACCACGACGTACAGCCCGGCGAGCTGGTCGAGCTCGGCCGCCGTCGCGGCGCGCTCGCGCTGTGCGCGCCGCCGCGCGCCGCGGTCGAAGTAGACGATGACGCCGCCGCGGCGATCGTGCTGCTCGCGGCCGTAATGCAGGATGCGCTCGACCAGCGGCGACGGAATGCCGCGCTGCTGCATGCGCGAGCGCGCGTGGCGGGTGAGCATGAACGCGAGATCCGGGGCCATCGTTACCTCCTCGCTCGTGACGGACGGCCATCGTCTCGCGCGAGTGGCTCAACGCATGAGCCCGCCGGGCCGTCGCAAGGGCACATGGCCCCGGAGCGCGACAGCGCTGGAGGGTCGTCCAGCGAGCCTGCCAGCGCGCGGGCGGCGGCGCAAGGGCCCGGCCGACGAACGGCGCGCCGGCCGGGACCGCAACTCAGCGGTCGCGCCGCCCCTTGCCCTGCTCGCCCTTGCGGCGCAGGTACAGCGGCGCCACGGACTCGTCCACCGAGAGGTCCGCCAACTCGTCCTTCACGGTCAGCCGCATCGACAGGCCGCGGCTGTTGTAGGCGGCCTCCTTCAGCGCGAGTCGCTTGTCACGCTCGGCCACCAGCCGGCGCATCGTCGCCACGATGGCCGCGGCCCACGGATGGCGGCCGAAGCGCGTCGCGGCGTCGTCGGCGAGCCGCCGCGCGCGTTCCCAGTTGTCGGCCTCGATGGCCGCCCGCACCTCGTGCAGCGTGTCGGCCGCCGCGAGTTCGAGCGCGCGCCGCGCGACCAGCTCGTCGACCGGCATGGCGTGCCGCTCGGCCGCGCCGACCACCGCCAGCGGCGGCAGCATCGCGATCAGGAAGAGCGGCGTGCTGTCGGGCGCGGCCGCGTGCAGCGCGACGGTGACCGGCACCGCCGCACCCCGTCCCGCCTCCGCGTAGGACGCCGGCACCTGCAGCTCCAGCAGCGCCCACGCCTCGGAGGCGAACGCGAGGTCCGGCAGCCGCCACGCCGCGGGCTCGCCCGCCACCGCTTCGTAGTCGTTGCGCAGCGAGACGCCGACGTCGGACGGCGCCGTCACCTTGAGCATCAGCCCGCGCGCGCACAGGCTCGTCAGCAGCGCGAATTCCGCCGCGAACGGTTCCGCGAGATCGGCCGCCGTCTGGCCGTAGTACGCGTTGCCGCGGCCCGCGGCGGCCATCGCCAGCATCAGGTCCTCGTTGAACGAGCGCCCGAGTCCGTAGGTCGACGTCGTCACGCCGCGGCCGGCGAGCTCCTTGCACTGCTGCGCGATCGCCTCGAGGTCGGTCTCGCCCTCGTTGGCACCGCCGTCGGACAGCAGGACCACGCGGTGCAGGTCCTGCCCCGACAGGTGCGCCGCGAGCTCGTCGGCGCCGGCGCGCCAGCCGCCGTGCAGGTTGGTCGAGCCGCCGGACTCGACGGCGGACAGCGCCGATGCGAGCGCGAGCTTGTCCTGCGCCGGCGTCAGCGGCGCGACGCACTCGACATCGGAGTCGAACGCGTAGATCGCCGCGCGGTCGCCGGGCGCGAGCGCCTCGACGATGTCGCGCGCGCAGCGCTTCGCCTCCGCGAGCGGCGCGCCGCTCATCGAGCCGGAGCGGTCGAGCACCAGCGCCAGGTGGATCGGCGTGCGCGGCGCGCCGCCGGCCGGCGGGTCGGGCGCCTGCACGCGCACCAGCACGCGCAGCGTGGTCTCCGCGCCCGCGGCAAGCGCGGGCTTGTCGGGCGTGAGCAGCAGGCGGAAGCCCTCCGCGGGATCGTGCTTGGTGGGGTGGTCGGACATGTGCGTCTCCTCGTCAGGCGAGCCGGATGCGGCGATGGAAGCATCGTCGCATCCGGGTAGCTCAATACATGAGCTTGGGGCGGGGACGCGCGTCGAACGAACGATCGGCGCGATGCGTGCGCGGCGACCGCCTTCGGCGACGCCGCGCGATTACGTCAACGCCACCGCGACGGCGGGCGCGTCCGCCTCCGGACGCTCGCACGCCTTCGTCGGCAACTCCCACGCCATCCCCGGCCGCTGGTGGCCCCACCGCGCAAGATCCACGGCGTGCGCGGCGGCCGGCGCGAACAACGCGTGCAGCACCTCGGATTCCAGGTCGCCGAACTCCGACGGCACGACGATGCGATCCGACGCCCGTCCGTCGAGCAGCAGGTCGACGCGCGCCGGCCGGTCGCCGCCGGGCAGGTAGGTCAGCGTGACCTGCGCCTCGTCCGCGTCGCTGGCCACGACCGATTCGAGCGCGAGCCGCCGTGCTGCCAGGCCGCCGAGCCGATCGACCTTGAAGAAGTCCTTCCCCGACCACGCGCCGCCGCCGATGGGCACGCCCGGGCCGTAGGCATCGACGACGAGCTTCTTGCCGGACAGCCCGTTGTCGCCGTTCGGCCCGCCCGCGACGAACATCCCCGCTCCGTTCATCTCGACGTCGGGCAGCGGCATGCCGGCGCACGCGGTCTCGACCGCCTCTTCCACCAGCGCGCGCAGCAGGAGCCAGTCCGACTTCTCGTGGTGGTTGAGCGACACCGACACGAGCTCCGGGCGAAACGCGCCACCGCGGCCGGTGCGCACGCCGTGCACGACGACCTTGCCGTCCGGCCCGACCTGCCCGGCGCCTCGCTCGGCGCGCAACCGGACGAGCTCGCGGCCGATGCGGCGCGCGAGCCAATGCGCGGGCGGCAGCCAATCGGTGCCCGGGCTGCGCAGCGCGTAGCCGACCGAGATCGACTGGTCGTCGGAGAGGTGCCGCAACTCGCGCTCGCCCTCGCCAAACCGGCCGACGCACAGCGCCCACTCGATGCGCAGGCTCTGCGGCACCGGCCCCCAGTCGTGACCGGCCGCGTCCCGCGCGTAGCCGGCCGACGCATAGACGCTCCGGACCGCGTCGTCGCGCCAGAACTCGAAGAGGATCACCATTCGATCGTCCGTGCTGGCGAGCCGCCCGGTGACGAACACCCGGTCGAACACGCAAGCGACCTCGACGCCGCACAGCGCGCGCCGATCGGCGGCCGCGAACGCACGCACGAACTCGTCCGCGATCGCATCGCACAGCTTGTCTGGGTGGCCGGGCAGCACGAACTCGGCGGCCTCGTGCCGCGCACCATATGCGCCGTTACCGCTGATTGCGCTCATGCGTTTCCCTCCAGACAGGGCAGCCGCCACGTTCGCGCCTGGAGCCCGGCGGCGAAGTCGATGTCTCCGTCGTGGGTCACGACGGCGGCGAAGCGCGCGCCGGACTTGCGCAGCGCGTGCGCGTGCTCGTCCGGCACCTCGCCCACCGCGCCGTCGGTCACGAACAGCGCACGCCGTACGTGGTGGTCGAGCGCGTGCTGCGTCACCGGCGCGATGTCGGTGCCGCCGGTCGTGACGCGCACGCCGCGTGCGAGTTGCGCGAGGTCGATGTCGTCGATGCGTGTGGAAAAGAGGTGCACCTGCGGGTGCAACAGGCTCGACAGCGATGCCAGCGTCGCGTAGAGCGCGGGCAGCGCCGCGTCCATGCTGCCGGACACGTCGAGGTAGACGTGCGCAGCCTCCCGCCGGACGATGCCAGGCGCGACGATGCGCTGCGGATGCAGCAGCGACGGCACGCCGAGCGCCTGCCGCACCATGTCCGCACGCTGCGGACGCAATACGTAGGGCAGCAACCCGTCGCGCGTCTCGTCGTGCCGCTCGAAGCTGCCGCGAGCACCCACGCCCAGGTCCGCGATCGCGAGGATCGCACGGCGCAGCGTGGCCGCCGCCTCGCGCAGCGCACGCGCGGCGGACACGCGCGAGGACGCCGGGTCGCCGCCGTTGTCGCGTCCGGCGGTTCGTTCGGCCGCCGGCCACTCACCGAGGA
>JAYRNW010000172.1:0-12846 GCA_041911995.1 Casimicrobiaceae bacterium
CGGGCGGGGGCGGGGGCCGGGCGGGTGGGGGGGGGGGCGCTCCACCCCGGGGCGTTTCCGCGCGCCGCCTTGGGAGCGCGCGCCGGCGGCGGACCGCTATTGCGCAACGACCGCCGGCGTGCGCCAGCCGATCGTGCCCGACACCGCGTCGACCTTGAGCCGCGCGACCCACCCGTCGGGCAGGCCGACGTCGACGTCGTAGTGCGCCGTCGCGCCGGTGCCGGTGTCGAGCTGCGCCGCGAGCAGCGGTCCGTCGACGGCCGACGTCACGCGAGCGACCGCATGCAGCATTCCGACCGGCCACGCCGGATGCGCGACCGCCTCGCGGCTCGCGATCTCCAGCGTCGCCGCGTCCACGTCGACGTACGCGAACCCGCTCGCGGGAAAGCGCATGTCGACGTGGTAGTGCGCGGCCTTGTCGCCCGCGTCGTCGAGGGCGATCGCGACCACCTTGCCCGGATAGCGCGCCTCCAGGGCGGCCACCGCGTCGTTCAGCGGGACGAAGGGCTGCGCGGCGGGCGGCGTGGCGGCCAGGACGCCGGTCGACGAAAGCGCGAGCAGCGCGGAAGCGAGGATGCGGATCTGCATGGCGGGATCTCCGAAGGATCGCGCGCCGCGTCCGGCGACCCGTGCCGCCGTGCCCGCGCGATGTGCGCAGGGTCGCGCCGGGGCATTAACCGGACATTAACCGCGACAAGCGTGCTTCGTCGCGCCCGGAGCGGAACCGCCCGTTCTGCCCCGGCCGGCCGCCGGCGGTGACGCGGCGGCGACGCCGGTTTGCTGCCGCCAGCGCGCCATGCGACACTAACCGTTTGCCGCAATCCCCTCCCGAGAGGTCTCCCATGCTGCTACGCACCTTCGCGCGCACGCTCGCGCTCGGTCTCCTCGCCGCGGCCGCCGGCACGGCGCTCGCGCAGGACGTCAAGTTCTTCCGCATCGGCACCGGCGGCACCGCGGGCACGTACTACCCTATCGGCGGCCTCATCGCCAACGCGATCTCGAACCCGCCCGGCTCGCGGCCGTGTGCGGAGGGCGGCAGCTGCGGCGTCCCGGGCCTCGTCGCCACCGCGGTCGCGTCGAACGGCTCGGTCGCCAACATCAACGGCATCCAGTCGGGCCAGCTCGAGTCGGGCTTCACGCAGTCCGACGTCGCGTATTGGGCGTTCACCGGCACCGGCGTGTACGACGGCAAGCCGAAGGTCGCGGACCTGCGCCTCATCGGCAACCTGTATCCGGAGACGATCCACCTGGTCGCGCGCAAGGGCGCCAACATCCGCAGCGTCGCGGACCTCAAGGGCAAGCGCGTGTCGCTGGACGAGCCGGGCTCGGGCACGCTGGTCGACGCGCGGATCATCCTCGCCGCGTTCGGGCTCACCGAGAAGGACGTCACCGCCGAGTACCTGAAGCCGAACCAGGCCGGCGACAAGATGCGCGACGGCGGCCTCGACGCGTTCTTCTTCGTCGGCGGCTACCCGACCGGCGCGATCTCCGAGCTCGCGGCGGCCGGCGCCGGCATCGAGCTCGTCCCGGTGACCGGGCCCGAGGTCGACAAGATGCGCCAGCAGTACGGCTTCTT
This sequence comes from Casimicrobiaceae bacterium, assembly GCA_041911995.1. Taxonomy (GTDB): domain Bacteria; phylum Pseudomonadota; class Gammaproteobacteria; order Burkholderiales; family Casimicrobiaceae; genus VBCG01. Next base: position 1,577 of record JAYRNW010000172.1, read on the forward strand.
CTCGCCCGACACCATTCCCGCGAACACGTACAAGGGCGTGGGCGAGGTGAAGACGATCGCCGTCGGCGCGCAGTGGGTGACGTCGGCGAAGCAGCCGGACGCGCTGATCTACGAGATCACGAAGGCGCTGTGGAACGACAACTCGCGCAAGCTGCTCGACAGCGGCCACGCGAAGGGCAAGGCGATCACCAAGGCCTCCGCGACGGCGGGCGCCGGCATCCCGTTCCACCCGGGCGCCGAGAAGTTCTACAAGGAAGCCGGGCTGATCAAGTAACGCACGCCGTCCGCACGCACCCGAGCGACGGGGCCGGAGCCACTGCCGGCCCCGTCGTCACGTCGGGCGCAGCGCACGCACGCGAGGACCAACGATGCAGCCGGCAGCGGTCGACAGGACGCGCGAGCTCGAGGAGAAGTTCGACCCGGAGATGCGGTTCCGGCCGATCTGGCATCCGGCCGCGCTGATCGTCACCGCGCTGCTGATCGTCCTCTCCTGCTTCCACTACTACACGGCGGGCTTCGGCCTGCTGCGCGAGGCCACGCACCGCGGCATCCACCTGGCGTTCGTGCTGGGCCTCGTGTTCCTCGTCTTCCCGCTGCGCAAGAAGCTGCTCGAGCATCCGCCGAAGCCGGGGCTCGCCCATCCGGGCGGCGTGCCGTGGTACGACTGGCTCTTCGCGCTGGCGATCGCGGCCTCGGTCCTCTACATCCCGTACGTCTTCGACGACCTGGCGTTCCGCGTCGGCAACCCGTCGCCGCTCGACGTGGCGATGGGGTCGATCCTCGTCGTGCTGCTGCTCGAGGCGACGCGCCGCGCGATGGGGTGGCCGCTGCCGATCATCGCGCTCATCTTCATGGCGTACGCGCTTGCCGGCCCGTACTTCCCGGGCCTGCTGCGGCACTCGGGCGCGTCGTGGCCGAACCTCGTCAACCACCTGTACCTGACGAGCCAGGGCATCTACGGGATCGCGGTCGGCGTGGTCGCGACGTACGTGTTCCACTTCGTGCTGTTCGGGGTCCTCGCGACGGCGATTGGCCTGGGCAAGCTCTTCATCGACATCGCCTCCGCGATCGCGGGCCGCTTCGCCGGCGGCCCGGCCAAGGTGTCGGTGTTCGCGTCCGCGATGTTCGGCATGCTGTCCGGCTCGTCGGTGGCCAACGCCGTGACCGTGGGCTCGCTGACCATTCCCGCGATGATCCGGCTGGGCTACCCGCGGCACTTCGCGGGCGGCGTGGAGGCCGCGTCGTCGACGGGCGGCCAGATCACGCCGCCGATCATGGGCGCCGCGGCGTTCCTGATGATCGAGTTCCTGAACCTGCCGTACTCGACGATCATCGTCGCCGCGATCGTGCCGGCGTTCATGCATTTCTTCGGCGTGTTCATGCAGGTGCACTTCGAGGCGAAGAACAAGGGGCTGCGCGGGCTGCGCCCGGACGAGCTGCCCGACCTGCCGAAGACGCTCGCGAAGAACTGGCCGACGCTGATCCCGCTGGTGCTGCTGATCGGCATCATCGTGCAGGGCAACACGCCGTACCTCGCCGCGTTCACCGGCATCTCGTCGTGCATCCTCGTGGGGCTGTTCACGTCGCGGACGCGGACGACCGCGGCGCAGTACGCGGCGCTGCTCGTGTCGCACGCGGTGCTGCTCGGGCTCATCACGCGCCGGTTCGGCGACCATGGCGTCTGGGTGTTCCTCGCGATGGTCGCCGCCGTGCCGTTCGTGCACCGCGCGCTCGGCCGCGACTCGCGCATCGGCCGCGCCGCGATCCTCGCGGCCTTCGAGCTGGGCGCCAAGTACGCGCTGGCCGTCGGCGCCGCCGCGGCGACCGTCGGCATCGTGATCGGCGTCGTGACGCTGACCGGCGTCGGCTTCAAGCTGTCGTACATCGTGACGTCGGCCGCGCAGACGCTGGCCTCGGGCGCGCTCGCGGTGCTGCCCGGCGGCTGGACGGACCTGCGGACGCTGACGCTGATCGCGGCGCTGGTGATGACCGGCCTCGTGTGCATCCTGATGGGCTGCGGCATCCCGACCACGGCCAACTACATCATCATGGTGACGGTGGCGGCGCCCACGCTGGTGCAGCTCGGCGTGCAGCCGATCGTTGCGCACTTCTTCGTCTTCTACTACGGCGTGCTCGCCGACATCACGCCGCCGGTCGCGCTCGCCGCGTACGCGGCGGCGGGCATGGCCGGCTCCGACCCGTTCAAGACCGGGAACACGGCCTTCCGGCTGGGCCTGGGCAAGGCGCTGGTGCCGTTCGTGTTCGTGTTCGCGCCGTCGCTGCTCATCAACGTCAGCGGCTTCTCGTGGACCGAGTTCGGCGTCGCCTTCGTCGGCTGCGTGATGGGCATCGCGGTGCTCGCCGCCGCGCTGTCGAACTACATGCTGACGAAGATGCGGATGTGGGAGCGCCTGGTGTGCGGCGTGGCCGCGGTGCTGATGATCGCGCCGGGGATCGCCAGCACGCTCTTCGGCATCGCGCTGGTGCTGCCGGTCGTCGCGCGGCAGGTCGCCGCGATGCGGCGGCACCGCGCCGCGCCGGCGTAGCGGCGCGCTATTCCTGGTGCGACGCCGGAGCGGCGCGATCGCGCGCCCAGCTCCGGATGTGGTCGACCTGCTCCTTCATCGTCTTGGACAGCGGCACGATGCGCGCCGCCGTGCGCAGCAGGTCGTCGAACTTGAGCTCGCGGTTCTCGAGGCGCGCGCGGGTGATCGCCGACACGACGCACTGCTCGACCTCGGCGCCGGTCCAGCCCTTGGTGATGGCGATGATGCGGCCCAGGTCGAACTTCGCCGGGTCCTCGCCGCGCTTCTCCAGGTGGATCTCGAAGATCTCGCGCCGCTCCGGGTCGTGCGGCAGGTCGACGAAGAACACCTCGTCGAAGCGGCCCTTGCGGATCATCTCGGCCGGCAGGAGGTCGATGCGGTTCGCGGTGGCGGCGACGAAGAGCCCGCGCACCTTCTCCTGCATCCACGTCAGGAAGAACGCGAAGATGCGCCCCTGCTCGCCGGAGGACTCGGTCGACGTGATGCCCATCTCGATCTCGTCGAACCAGACGACCGCCGGGGCCACCTGCTCCATCGTGTGGCAGGCCTGCGCGAACGCCCACTCGGGCGACCCGTGGCGGCCGGAGAAGATGGCCGCCATGTCGATCCGGTACAAGGGCAACTCGAACACCGACGCGATCGTCTTGATCGACAGGCTCTTGCCGCAGCCGGACACGCCCATCACCAGCACGCCCTTGGGCACCAGCTCGACGCCGACCTGGTCCTTCGGGTGGAACAGCGCGCGCCGCTCGAGCAGCCACTTCTTCATCACCTCGAGGCCGCCGACGCGCTCGAGCTCGCTGCCGTCGGCGACGTACTCGATCGTCCCCGAGCGGTTCACGCGCAGCCGCTTCTCCGCGTAGAGCGCGGGTAGCGACTCGCGGCCGAGCTTGCGCGTCGCGGCGGTGGCGCGCTTCACGGCGAACGCGGCGTCGTCGAGCGACAGCCCCTGCAGCGCGTGCGCGAGCATGTCCATCGTCGTGTCGCGCGTGTCGACCCAGCCGCCCGCCGCGGCGATCGCGGCCGCCTGTTCGGTCAGGAACGCGCGGATCTCGACGAAGTCGGGGACCGTGAGCTCGAAGTAGAGGAAGCTGCTCTCGAGGTCTTCCGGGATCTGCCGCACTGGCGACGTGACGACGACGAACTGGCCGCGCTCGCCGCACAGCGCGAAGAGGTCGCGCAGCCGGCGGCGGACGTCGGGAGCGCCGTGCATCGCCTCGTGGAAGTCCTTGAGCTGGAACATCGCGGGCTCGCGGTGCCCGGCGACGAAGTCGAGCGCCGCGCGCGGGTCGCGCGTGGCCGGGTCGGCCGCCGTGCCGGCGCCGGCCTGCATGCCTTCGGTCAGGCTCCACGTGAGGAGCGGCACGGGCTTCGCGAAGAAGCCTGCGGCCGCGTGCGCGAGCAGGCCGCCCACGCGATGCTCCTCGGGCGACATGACGTAGAGCAGCGGGTGGCCGGACGTGAACAGCTCGCGCAGGCGCGATTCGGTGCGGCTCTCGGCGGGTTGTGCTTCGGCCATGGGCGGTTCCGTCGTGGGGTGTCCCGCGATTCTAGGCCAGGCCGCCCGCGCGGCGCTTGCCGGCGATCAACGGTCAGTCGAGCGACGCCGCGAGCCACGCGCGCGCCTGCGGGCCGAGCACGTTCCACGCGAGCCCGGCCAGCACCAGCGCGACACCGGCGATCTGCACCGGCGCCAGGCCTTCGTCCAGGAACAGCGCGCCGCTCGCGAGGCCGGACACCGGGATCAGCAGCGCGAACGGCGCGATCACCGCGGTCGGGTAGCGGTGCAGCAGCGCGTTCCAGCGCGCGAGGCCGAACAGCGTGGCGAAGTAGGCCATGAACAGCACGCACGCCCACGGCACCCACGTCATGTTCACGACGGCGTCCCACGCCGCGGGCCCGCCCTCGAACGCGTAGGACGCGACGGCGAGCGGCAGCGGCGCGGCGAGGCTCGACCAGACGACCATGCCGAACATGTCGACGTCGGCGCGGCCGGCGGAGCGCTTCGCGAGCACGTTGCCGATCGCCCACGAGAACGCGGCGGCGACGACCAGCAGGAAGCCGACGAGCGTGGCGGTGGCGCCCTGCGCGAGCTTGTGCCACGCGAGCAACGCGATGCCGGCGGCCGCGATGCCGGCGCCGATCAGGCTGTGGCGCGTCACGCGGTCGTGCAGCCACCACGCGGCGAGGCCGATCGTGAAGAACACCTGCGTCTGGATCACGAGCGACGACAGCCCGGCGGGCATGCCGAGCTTCAGCCCGAGGAAGAGCAGGCCGAACTGGAAGACGCCGATCGCGAACCCGTAGGCGACGAGCACGCGCCACGAGACGTTCGGCCGCGGGACGAGGAACACGGCCGGCACCGCGGCGGACAGGAAGCGCAGCGCGGCGAGCGCGAACGGCGGCACCGTCTCCAGCGCCCAGCGCATCGGCACGAACGCGAAGCCCCAGATCGTGACGATCGCGAGCACGACGAGGAGGTCGGCGACGGAGATCCGGGTGCGGGAGGACAGGGCGGGCTCGGGGCGGGGGCAATTCGCTAGCGTACATCAGCGCGACGTGGCCGCCCGCGACGCCGCGGCCGTCGTCGACGGCAGCGGCAGCGTGCGGTCGAAATGGAACGCGGCGGAACACGGATGGAATGAGCGTTCCATAATTGCGATCGATCGGAACTTGTGTTTCGCCATGCGTTGCGCGAGAATTTTGCAATCGTGCGCCGCGTCCGGCGCATCCCGCCGCTGCCATGAAGAACACCACGCGTTTCGCCGCGGACCGTCCGCTCGACGTCGTCTGCCTCGGCCGCTTCGCCGTCGACTTCTACGCGCAGCAGATCGGCGCGCGCCTGGAGGACGTGACGAGCTTCGCCAAGTACCTCGGCGGGTCGTCGGCCAACACCGCGTTCGGCTGCGCGCGGCTGGGGTTGAAGACCGGGCTCATCTCGCGCATCGGCGACGACGCGAACGGCCACTTCCTCGTCGAGACGATCGCGCGCGAGGGCTGCGACACGAGCCACGTCAGCGTGGACCCGACGCGCCTGACGGGCGCGGTCGTGCTGGGGATCAAGGACAAGGACACGTTCCCGCTGATCTTCATGCGCGAGAACTGCGCCGACATGGCGATCGCCGAGGACGACGTCGAGGACGCGTACATCGCGCGCTCGCGCGCGCTGCTCATCACCGGTACGCACTTCTCGACCGCGTACATCAACCGGATCAGCAACCTCGCGCTCGACCGCGCGCGGAAGAACGACGTGCGAACGGTGCTCGACATCGACTACCGGCCGGTGCTGTGGGGCTTGACGCGGCGCGGCGACGGCGAGACGCGGTTCATCGCGTCCGACGGCGTCACCGCGCACCTGCAGACGATCCTGCCGAAGATCGACCTCGCGATCGGCACCATCGAGGAGTTCAACATCGCCGGCGGCTCGACCGACATCATCGCGTCGCTGCGCAAGGTGCGGACGCTGACCGCGGCGACGCTGGTGGTCAAGCGCGGCGCACTCGGCTGCGCGGTCATCGACGGCGCGATTCCCGCCTCGCTCGACGACGCGTTCAACGGCCGCCGCGTCGAGGTCGAGGTACTCAACGTGCTAGGCGCCGGCGACGCGTTCTCGGCGGGCTTCCTGTCGGGCTGGGTGCGCGGCGAGGACTACGACCGCTGCACGCTGTACGCCAACGCGTGCGGCGCGCTGGTCGTGTCGCGGCACGGGTGCTCGCCGGCGATGCCCACGCGCGCCGAGCTCGACTACTTCCTCGCACACGCGGACGCCATCCCGCGGCCCGACCAGGACGCGACGCTGACGCGGCTGCACCGCGTGACCGCGCCGCGCACGCCGCGCGACGAGGTGCTCGCGTTCGCATTCGACCATCGCAATCCGTTCTTCGACCTCGCGCAGCGCGCCGGCGCCGACGAGGCGCGGCTGCCGAAGCTGAAGCGCCTGCTGGTCGACGCCGTCGCCGAGACCGCCGCCGCGCGCGGGCTCGCCGGCAGCGTGGGCATCCTGTGCGACGACCGCTACGGGCAGGACGCGCTCAACGCGGCGACCGGGCGCGGCTGGTGGATAGGCCGGCCGGTCGAGCTGCCCGGCTCGAATCCCGTGCAGTTCGACCGCGGGCGCTCGATCGGCACCACGCTGATCGGCTGGCCGGCCGAGCACGTCGCGAAGTGCCTCGTGTACTTCCATCCCGACGACGCGGTCGAGCACCGGCTGGAGCAGGAGGCGCAGGTCCGCGCGCTGTACGACGCCGTGCAGGCGAGCGGCCACGAGCTGCTGCTGGAGATCATTCCGCCGAAGCACCTGCCGCGCACGGCGGACACCGTGTACCGGTCGCTGAAGCGCCTCTACAACCTCGGCATCTACCCGGAGTGGTGGAAGCTCGAGCCGATGACGTCCGCGCAATGGGAAGCGGTCGACGCGCTGATCGCCGAGCGCGATCCGCACTGCCGCGGCGTCGTGCTGCTCGGCCTGAACGCGAGCGTCGAGGCGCTGGCCGGCGGCTTCCGCGACGCGCAGGCGAGCCGGTCGTGCCGCGGCTTCGCCGTCGGCCGCACGATCTTCGCCGGGCCGTCCGGCACGTGGCTCGCAGGCGCGATCGACGACGCAGAATTGAAGCGCCGCGTGCGCACGAGCTACGAGGCGCTGATCGACGCCTGGCGCGCGGCGCGGCCGACGGCGCGGAGGGCCGCCCCATGACGACGATTCGTCTCACCGCCGCGCAGGCGCTGGTCCGCTACGTCGCGGCGCTGCGCGCGCAGACCCCCGACGGCGTGCAGCCGCTCTTCGCCGGCGTGTTCGCGATCTTCGGCCACGGCAACGTCGCGGGCGTCGGCGAGGCGCTGTACGCGCACCGCGCCGCGCTGCCGACGTACCGCGCGCACAACGAGCAGGCGATGGCGCACGCGGCGATCGCGTACGCGAAGGCGCACTTCCGCCGCCGCATGATGGCGTGCACGACGTCGATCGGCCCCGGGGCAACCAACCTCGTCACCGCGGCCGCGCTCGCACACGTGAACCGGCTGCCGGTGCTGCTGCTGCCGGGCGACGTGTTCGTGTCGCGCGCGCCCGACCCGGTGCTGCAGCAGGTCGAGGACTTCGCCGACGGCACGGTCACCGCCAACGACTGCCTGCGGCCGGTGTCGCGCTACTTCGACCGCATCGTGCATCCGGCGCAGCTCGTCGAGGCGCTGCCGCAGGCGGTGCGCGTGCTGACCGATCCCGCGCTGTGCGGCCCGGTGACGCTGGCGCTGCCGCAGGACGTGCAGACGATGGCGCACGACTACCCGGAGGCGCTGTTCCGGCCCGACGTCGTGACGTTCGCGGCGCCCGCGCCCACGCCCGCGGCGCTCGCGGCGGCCGCGGCGGCGCTGCGCGGCGCGAAGCGTCCGCTGCTGATCGCCGGCGGCGGCGTGCTGTACGGGCTCGCAACCGCCGCGCTGCGCGCGTTCGCCGACGCCCACGGCGTGCCGGTGGCCGAGACGCAGGCCGGCAAGGGCGCGCTGCCGTGGGACCATCCGCTGCAGGCCGGCGCGATCGGCGTCACCGGCTCGCCGGCCGCCAACGCGCTCGCCGCCGACGCGGACGTCGTGCTGGCCGTCGGCACGCGGCTGTCCGACTTCACGACCGGCTCGCACTCGCTGTTCGCGCAGGCGCGGCTCGTCAACCTCAACGTCAACGCGTTCGACGCGCGCAAGTGGCGCGGCGTGGAGCTCGTCGCCGACGCGCAGGCGGGGTTGGCCGCGCTGTCGGCCGCGCTGCCCGGATGGCGGTCCGAGTCCGCGTGGCAGGATCGCGCGCGGCGCGCCGCCGACGACTGGCGGATCGACGTCGCGCGCCTCACCGGCCAGCGCGACGTCGAGCTGCCGTACGACGGCGACGTGATCGGCGCCGTGCAGCGGTCGGCGCCGGACTCGCCGACGCGCGACGTCGTCGTCTGCGCGGCGGGGACGCTGCCGGCCGAGCTGCACAAGCTGTGGCGGACCGCGGTGCCCGGCGGCTACCACATGGAGTACGGCTACTCGTGCATGGGCTACGAGATCGCCGGCGGGCTGGGCGTCAAGCTGGCGCGGCCCGACCGCGAAGTCGTCGTCATCGTCGGCGACGGCAGCTACCTGATGCTCAACGCCGAGATCGCGACGTCGGTGATGCTCGGCACGAAGCTCGTCGTCGTGATCCTCGACAACCGCGGCTACGGCTGCATCAACCGGCTGCAGCAGGCGGTCGGCGGCGTGCCGTTCAACAACCTGTTCGCCGACTGTGCGCAGGGCCCCGGCGGCCCGCCGCCGATCGACTACGCCGCGCACGCGGCCGCGATGGGCGCGCTCGCCGAGAACGTGACGACGATCCGCGAGCTGGAGGCGGCGCTCGCGCGGGCGCGCGCGGCGGACCGCACGTACGTGATCTGCATCGGAACGGATCCTGCGCACACGACGGACGAGGGCGGCTGGTGGTGGGAGGTCGCGGTGCCCGAGGTGTCCGGGCGGGCCGAGGTGCGCGCCGCGCGCGCGCAGTACGAGGACGGCAAGCGGAAGCAGACGCCATGAGCGGCGCCGGGCCGTCCCAAGCCGCGAATTGCGCCCCCTATGGGGGCAGCGCAGCGGCGGGAGCCGCAAGCGTGGGGGTCGTCATCCGCGGCGCCGGGCCGTCCCAAGCCGCGGGACTGCGGGCCGCCTCGGGGGGCAGCGCAGCGGCGATAGCCGCAAGCGTGGGGGTACAACCATGAGCGGTGCACTGGACGTCCGGATCGGCATCAACCCGATCTCGTGGAGCAACGACGACCTGCCGTCGCTGGGCGGCGAGACGCCGCTCGAGGTTGCGCTCTCCGAGGGCAAGCGGATCGGCTACGAGGGCTTCGAGCTCGGCAACAAGTTCCCGCGCGAGTCGGGCGCGCTGCGCGCCGTGCTGGCGGCGCACGGGCTGTCGCTGGTGTCGGGCTGGTACTCGGGGCGGCTCGCGCGGCGCTCGGTCGAGGAGGAGATCGCGGCGGTCGGGCCACACCTCAAACTTCTCGCCGACAACGGCGCGCAGGTGATGGTGTACGGCGAGGTCGCCGACAGCATCCAGGGCGCGCCGCAGCCGCTGTACAAGCGGCCGCGGTTCTTCACGGCCGCGCAGTGGGACGCGTACGCCGACCGGCTGACGCGCTTCGCGCGCCACACGCTCGCGCACGGCGTGCGCGTGGCCTATCACCACCACATGGGCGCGTACGTCGAGACGCCCGACGACGTCGACGCGCTGATGGCGCGCGCCGGCGACGAGGTGGGCCTGCTGTTCGACAGCGGCCACATGACGTTCGCCGGCGGCGACGCGGTGGCGATGCTGAAGAAGCACGTCGCGCGCGTGTGCCACGTGCACTGCAAGGACGTGCGGCCCGGCGTGCTCCGCCTCGCGCGCAACCGCAACTGGAGCTTTCTCCAAGCGGTGATCAACGGCGCGTTCACCGTGCCCGGCGACGGCAGCGTCGACTTCGCCGCACTGCTCGGGCTGCTGAACGACCACGGCTACCGCGGCTGGCTGGTCGTCGAGGCCGAGCAGGACCCGGTCGTCGCGCCGGCCTACCTGTACGCCGACAAGGGCTACCGCCATTTGCGCGGTCTCGTCGACGGGATGGTGAAACGATGAGCATGGTCCCGACATGAGCCTTCTGGTGAAGGGCCTCCGCGAAGGCCGCGACATCGTCGCGGTGACGCCGCAGTCCGCCGGCTGGAAGTACGTCGGTTTCTCCGCGCACCGGCTGGCGCCGGGCGAGTCGCTCGAATTCGCAACGGGTCGGAGCGAGGTGTGCGTCGTCGTGCTGCACGGCGTGGTGACGATCGCCGCACAGGGCCATGCGTGGCGGGAGGTCGGGCAGCGCAACAGCGTGTTCGACGACGCGGCGCCGTACGCGGCGTACGTGCCCGCCGGCGAGGCCGTGACGGTGACCGCGCACACGAACGCCGAGGTCGGCGTGGCGAGCGCGCCGGGTTCGGCGCGTCTTCCGGCGCGGCTCATCGAGCCCGCGGCGATGAAGGCGACCGTGCGCGGCGAGGGGCTCAACACGCGCTACGTGCGCGACATCCTGCCGCAGACGGAGCCCGCCGACCACCTGCTGGTCGTCGAGGTGCGCACGCCGTCCGGGCACTCGTCGAGCTACCCGCCGCACAAGCACGACACCGACGACCTGCCGGCGGAGAGTTCGCTGGAGGAAACGTACTACCACCGGTTGAATCCGCCGCAGGGCTTTGCGTTCCAGCGCGTGTACACCGACGACCGCTCGCTCGACGAGTCGCTGGCCGTCGAGGACCACGACGTCGTGCTGGTGCCGCGCGGCTACCACCCGGTGGTCGTGCCCTGGGGCTACGAGTCGTATTACCTGAACGTGATGGCGGGCCCGACGCGGGAGTGGCACTTCCGCAACGACCCGGCGCACGAGTGGATGCTGAGGAAGTGATTCTCCGGAGATCATGATGATGGAAGTCGCACTGTTCGGCGCCGGGCGGATCGGCAGGATCCACGCCGGCAACGTCGTCCGCCAGCCCGGCGTGCGGCTGCGCTACGTGATCGACGTCGACGCCGCGGCCGCGCAGGCGCTGGCCGCGCAGCACGGCGCGCAGGTGGCGACCGCCGACGCGGCGTTCGCCGACCGGGCGGTCGGCCCGGTCGTGATCGGCTCGTCGACCGACACGCACGCGGACCTGATGGAACGCGCAGCGCGCGCGGGAAAGGCGATCTTCTGCGAGAAGCCGGTC
>JAYRNW010000173.1:0-8487 GCA_041911995.1 Casimicrobiaceae bacterium
GGACAAGTTCGCGCCCGACTTCGCGCACGTGTACGTGGCGGCGGGCACCGAGTGCGACGCGCTGCTGAAGAACCCGTCGTGGAAGTACGAGGGCATCGCGTTCCTCATGCCGCTGCCGGCCGCCGACGGCGCGTGCCCGGCGGGCCACCGTCCCGTCTACCGGCTCTACAACAACGGGATGGGCGGGGCGCCGAGCCACCGGCTGACGACGCGGATGCTGACGCGGCTTGCGATGATCGGCGACGACTGGATCCCCGAGGGGGCCGGTCCGGGCGTGACGATGTGTTCGCCGATGTAACGCGAGCGCAGCCGGCCGCCCGGCTCGCGCGCCGGCACGCGGCTCGGGCGACCCCGGCGGGTGCGGCGACGTGAGCCGCGTCGAGCGCGTGCTGGCGCGCGCGGTGTCGATCGAGGACCTGCGTCGCATCGCAAAGCGGCGGCTGCCCCGCACGGTGTTCGAATTCATCGACGGCGGCGCCGAGGACGAGCTCACACTCGCCGACAACCGCGCGGCGTTCGAGCGGCTGCGCGTCGTCCCGCGCGTGCTGGTCGACGTGTCGGTGCCGGATCCTTCCACCGAGGTCCTCGGGCGGGCGTCCGCCGCGCCGTTCGTCATCGCGCCGATGGGCTCCTGCACGCTCGCGTGGCCCGGCGCGGACCTCGCGATTGCCCGCGCCGCCGCCGCGCACGGGATTCCGTTTGCGCTGTCGACGATGGCCACGATCGGCATCGAGCAGCTCGCGCAGGCGGTGCCGGGGCGGCTGTGGTTCCAGCTCTACGTGCTGCGCAACCCCGAGGCGAACGCGACGCTCGTCGCGCGCGCCGACGCCGCGGGCTACGAGGCGCTGGTGGTGACCGTCGACCTGCCGGCCGGCGGCAAGCGCGAGCGCGACCTGCGCAACGGCATCACGATCCCGCTGCGGTTCTCCGGCCGGCACCTGATCGAAGGCGCGACGCATCCGAAGTGGGCGCTCGGGATGCTCCGCGGCGGAATGCCGGAGTTCGTCAACGTGCGCGGTCTGCTGGGCGACGAGAGCGCCGGGATCACGATCGCCGCGCGGGTCGGGCAGAACCTCGACGCGACCTTCGGCTTCGACGATCTCGCGCGCCTGCGCGAGCGCTGGCCGCGCAAGCTGGTCGTGAAGGGCGTGCTGCATCCGGACGATGCCGTCCGGATGGCGAGCCTGGGGGTCGATGCCGTCTGGGTCTCCAACCACGGCGGCCGCCAGCTGGACGGCGCCGTCGCGGCGGCCACCGCGCTGCCGCGCGTCGCGGAAGGGCTGCGAGGCCGGGCCGACGTGCTGGTCGACTCCGGCGTGCGGCGGGGCATCGACGCGCTGAAGGCGCGCGCGCTGGGGGCAAGCGCGGTCGGCATCGGCCGCGCGGCGCTGTTCGGCGCGGCGGCCGGCGGCGAGGCCGGGGTCCGGCGCGCGCTGGAGATCCTGACCGGCGAGCTCAAGCTGGCGATGCAGCTCGCGGGGACGCCGCGGTTCGAGTCCATCGACGCTTCGATCCTCGATCCGGCGCGACCTTGACCGAGAGCGGGGTCGTGCGGTGCGCGGCGCTGTCCGCGACCTCGTCCGCAAGTGCCGCGCGGCGAGGCCATCGAGACGTCGATCGCTTCGATCACCGGACTGGGCGTCCAGGCGATCGCGGCACGAACGCCGCAACTCCCGGCCTGCGCGGCCACCAGCGTCAGCGCCGCGCGAGCGAGGCGAGCTTCCGCGCATCGACGGCGCGGACCGCTGCGAGCAGCGCCGCATCGTCCACGTTCGTGCCCTCCGCGCGAACGCCGAAGCGGTCGTCGACGAGCAGCACCGTCGTGCCGCTGCGATCGCCGCCGTTGTATTTCTCTTCGAGGAAGTGGCCGTCCAGCCGTCGCTTGCGCTCGTAGCCCCGCGCGGTCGTCTTGTCGCGGTACGCGTCGAACCACGCGTACAGGCGCATGAACCCCGCCGCCTCGCCCGCGTCGGTGACCTTCAGCGTGATCGCGCCGTCGCCGTTCCGGTAGCGGGCGGTGGCCGTGCTGCCGCGCATCCCCAGCGCGACGTCCGGGCCCGCCGTCGCCTCGACCCGCGACATCCCCTCGAGCGACGGCGGCAGCAGTGGTGCGAGGGCCTCCGGCGGCACCGGCGCGACCGTCTTCCCGGCCGCGCCGAACACCGCCGCGGTCACCCAGACCTGGTCGAACGGATCCTTCGCGCCCTGCTCGCCGCGAAGGGTATCGAGCACGCTGGCGAACAGCGCGCCGACCGCGTCGGCCATGCGCGCGCGGCCGTCCGCGTCGCTTTCGGCGGCGATCCGGCCCGCGATGGTGCCGACCGCGCCGATCATCCACGCGCGCTCGGCCGTCCCGCGCACGACGGTCGGCTTGCCGAGGCCGAGCGCCCCGTTCGCGAACCCCGACACGAACGTCGTGACGACGGCGAACAGCACCGCGCAGATCGCGATCACCAGCGCAAGCAGGCACGCCTCCAGGTCGTGGCTGCGAAAGACGGTCCGCATGCCGAGGAACAGCAGGAAGAGTGCGTACAGTCCGCCGACCCATGCGAGGTCGGCCAGCGGCGGGATGCCGGTCAGGATCGCGGCCAGCCACGCGGGCGTGGAACCGTAGGCGACCACGCGCAGCGCCGGCAGCCGCCCGTCCTCGCCGGGGCGCGCGGCGATCCGCGCGGCGATCCGTGCGAGCAGATGCACGCCGACGAAGGCGAATGCGAAGCCGACGAGCACGCCGGCGAAGGCGGGGATGACACCCGCTCGCACCGTCGCGAAGCCTTCCCGGATTCCGACCAGCGTTTCGCCGAGAAAGGACGCGACGGCCGCCGCGCCGGCCAGCGGTGCCACGTACCCGACGTAGATGTCGCGCGACGTCGTCGGTTCGGCCGCGATCGCCTCCCACTCGCGCGCCGGGCTCACGAGCAGGTTCCTGACGCGTTCGGCGAGGCCCACGATGCGGCCGCCGCCGTGGGGCACGAAGACGGATGCCGGCATCGACGTTTGCGACTGCGAAATTCAGCCGCACAAGCCCGAATGTGGAGGAGTCCCGCCGGTCGAGTCAAGCGTCCGTCGTCGGTGGCAACGGGGTGTTCCGCGCAGCCGTTGCGGCACTTTCGGGCGGGCAGCGACGCCAGCTTGGTCGCACACGGGCCGGCGGGCGATCGCCCGTGCGCGCGGGCCGGGCGTCGCGCGCGGGGGAGCGGCGCCGCGGCCTGTCCCGTCGTCCGCCGCCCGCACGTGCGCGCGCGGCCGGTTGCGCAGGCGGAGGGCACGATCCATGCTCGCGGCCGCAGGCGCCAACGCTTCACGTCCGGACCGCGTTGCTCCGCTCGAGTCGGCTCGACCGCATCCGGCCAATTGGTCACTCACTCGTCGGACGGGCAGCCATCAACCGCTCGATCCGCCGGTCGGGAATCAGCCAAACGAGCGCGACGCCGACGTAGATGATCTGCGCGAGCCAAGGGTTCACGAAAGCCAGGGGAATCGCCAGCGCGTAGGCCACGACCGACGCCTTGCCCTTGTAGTCCTTGCCGAGCGCCCGCGCGAGCAAGGACTCCTTGCCTTCCGTCGCGACGATGGACCGCGCGAGAATCCAGTACGCGGTTCCGGCCATCAGCAGGATGACGCCGTAAAGTGCCGACGGCAGGGCCGCGAAGTGGTTCTCGCCCATCCAGCCGGTCACGAACGGGAACAGCGAAAGCCAGAACAGCAGGTGAAGGTTGGCCCACAGCACCTTCCCGCTGACGTGCCGCGCCGCCTGCAGCATGTGGTGATGGTTGTTCCAGTAGATCCCCACATACAGAAAGCTCAGGACGTAGCTCAGGAACACGGGCAGCAGCGGCTGCAACGCGGCCAGGTTCTCGCCGTGCGGCACCTTCATCTCGAGCACCATGATCGTGATGATGATGGCGAGCACGCCATCGCTGAATGCTTCCAGGCGGGACTTGTTCACGGGCAATGCCTCAGCGGTTCAGCCGGGCGAAGGCGAAGCGGCGCCCATGGCCGAGCTTGAGCGCGAGATGGATCCAGGTCATGGCGAATGGCTCGAGATACCTTGCCGCGGCAAGTCCGCCGCAGTCGACGGCGTCGAACCCGATCAGCGTGGCCAGCGCCACGACACGGGCGCGGGCCTCCGCGTCGTCGCCGCAAACGGGCATGAAGATGCTGCCCCCGGGGTAGGCCGGATTCTCCATGTTTTCCGCCCCCGTCGTGTTGAATGCCTTCACGACCCGGGCGCCATGCGCCTGCCGGGCGATTTCCTCGGCGCCGGAGGTCGTGGTGCCCACGCTGAGCCCCGCGAGACCGGGAGCGAGGGGATTGGTGGCGTCGACCAGGATCTTGCCCTTCCAGTCCGGCACCGACCGGGCAATGCCGGCGGCCGCGCCATAGGGTACCGCCAGGATGACCACGTCGTTGCCGGCAATCGCGTCTGCCGTGGTCCCCACCGTGGCCGACCGACCAAGCGCATCCACCGCCATGCGGTATTTGCCGGGCTCGGGAACCCCGAACCGCACCGTTTCGCCCTTCCGCACGAGCGCCTTGGCCAGTGCCATCCCGACGTTGCCCGCCCCAAGAATCGAAATCGCCATGTGCGTCCTCTGCTGTTCGGGTGAAGTCTAGCTCCAGCTCGATGCGCCAGGGCATGACGTGCCGGTCTCGCGGCAGCAGGCCATGACTCCAGACCGCATTGTCGGCGAAGTGTCCTTCCACGTTCGCGAACCCGGTCACCGACCGCCCCTTGGCGAGGCATTCGCCGTTCGGAAGCTCCACGTAGCGAAGCATGGCCGTCCCATGGCACAGGGCGGCTGGGATCTTGCCGGCCTGGAAGAATTCGACGAACTTCGCTGTCCAGTCTGAAAACGTTGGTTGCAGACTATATCCAAGACATGGGCAACGACCTCGCGCAGAACGCCTCTTGCACGCCCGGGACGTCCCCGACAACGGTCCACCGCTCCGCCACCAAAATTTGCGCTAAGGCAACATCGGGCCGCCGGTTTGACCCTAGGATCACCGCGTTGATGCGGTGGCGCCCGCGAGGCGCAGCCGTTCGAATCCGCATTACCACCTAGCCGACGCCCGCTCCGAAGACCGGGTGCCGAACCATCCCGGGGGAGCCATGGCAACGAAAATCGACTACTCCAAGCTCACGCTGATGGACGCGCTCGACCTCGCCACGCTGATCGAGGTCGAGGCGGCCAAGCGGTACACGCAATTCGCCGAGCGGATGGGCGGCGGCACCGGCGGCGACGCCGCATCGGTCTTCGCGTCGATGGCCGTCAACGAGAACAAGCACGGCGAGCAGATCGCCGAGCGCCGGCTCGCGCTGTTCGGTGACCAGCGGCCCAACGTCACGCTCGGCGACATCTTCGACGTGGAAGCGCCCGACGTCGGCGCGCCCCGCTGGAACATGTCGCCGCTCAAGGCCTACCGCGTGGCGCTGGCCGCCGAGCAGAAGGCGTTCGCGTTCTACGACCAGGCGCTGCGCTACGTCACGCAGCCCGACGTAAAGACGCTGTTCGAGGAACTGCGCGAGGAGGAGGCCGAGCACGTCGCGATGGTCGAGGAGATCATCGCGAAGCTGCCGCCGGAGGCGCGGGTCGACCTCGAAGACGAGGACGAGGACGAAGACACGCCGGCGAGCCTGGAGAGCCGCAAGGCGCGGTCGCCGTACTAGCGGGCCGGGACGCGCCGCGCGGTCCGCGGCCGTCGCCGGGTCAGCCGGCCGCCTTCGCGCGCTTCGCCTGCAGGCGCTGCGCCGTCTTCTCGACGCCGACGATGAACCGGTCGTGCTTGCCGCGCGCGACGTCCTCGACGGCGTCGCGGGCCGTGAAGTCGAACGACACCGCGTTGCCGTTCACCGCGGTGAGCGTCACCGTGATCTCGACCCACATGCCGAGCAGCGTCGCGGCGAGGTGATCGAGCTCGACGCGGGTGCCGACCGAGTCGCGGCCGGCCTCGACGTGGCGCAGCAGAAGGTCGCGGCACGCCATCTCGACGTCGTACAGCAGCTTCGGCGTCGCGTAGACACGGCAGTCGTCGCCCATGAAGCTGATCGTGCGGTCGCGATCGATGTCGTGCCGGACGGTGGCGGTGAGGCCGGGTTGCAGGGGTTCGGTCATCGTGACGGTCCTCTCGGGCGAACGACGGGTTCGGGGCGCCGGCGCAGCGCTTCGGCGTACAGCCGCGCCGCGACGTACCGGACGAGCGCGCCCGTCGCGCGCGCGCAGTTGCGGAACACGCACACGCCCTGGTCCATCAGGCGCGCGCTGAAGGCGTCGTAGAGCCGCCCGGCGTCGACGACGCCGACGATCGGCTTGGCGTGGCGCGCGGCGAGCGGCGGCATCAGGTGCACGGTGCTCTTCGGGTCGGAGAGGTCGAAGCCCGGGCGCAGCTTGCTCGTTTCCAGCGCACGCACGGCCGGCGCCGTCGGATCGAGCGCGACGACGACGGCGTCGACGTTCGGGTCGGCGAGGAAGGCCTCGGCCACTTCGAGGTGCGCCTCGTCGTCCGCGCCGGGGTTGATGTCGATCGGGTTGTTGACCTCGACCAGCGCGTCGAGCTTCTTCGCGGCGAGGATCGCGCGCACGCGCTCGACGGTCGCCGGCGTGAGCGCGCCCATCTCCATCGCGAAGTCGCCGGCGTCGATGGCATCGGCCATGCTGACGGCCTCGAAGCCGGCGCCGCTGATGGCGCCCAGGCGCGCGCCGCCGATCGTCTTCGCGTGCAGGGCGCCGGCGACGTAGAACAGGTCGTCGAACGCGGCGACCTCGGCGGCGACGATGGCGCCGGCGTGCCGCACCACCGACGAGAACACCTCGTAGTCGCCGGCCACCGACGCCGTGTGGCCGTAGGCGCCGCCGGCGCCGGGCGCGGTGCGGCCGGCCTTGTAGACGACGACGTCCTTGCCGTTGCGCACGGCCTGCCGGATCGCGCGCGCGAAGTCGAGGCCGTCGCCGTCGCGAAAGCCCTCGACGTAGATGCCGATCGTCGCGATCTCCGGACGCTGCCCGAACCACGTCAGGAAGTCGCCGTGCGTAAGGTCCGTCTGGTTGCCGATCGCCAGCATGTAGCGCGGGTCGAGCCACGGGTTCTGCGACAGCCGCGTGATCATGAACGCGCCGCTCTGCGAGATCAGCGCGGCGTCGCGCTCGGCTTTCTTCTGCGGCTTGGGCAGCCGCTCGAGCGGGATGAACCACGAATCGTAGCCGCCGGGGTGCGAGACGACGCCGAGGCAGTTCGCGCCGAGGAACACCGGGCCGCCGCCCGGCTTGCCGTGCGCGGCGTTGATCCGCGCGGCCATCGCCGCCGCCGGCTCGCGGCTCTTCGCGGTCTCGCCGAGCCCGCCCGGAATCAGCATCACCGCGTCGACCTTGTCGGTCGCGACGATCTCGTCGACCAGCGCGTAGACGGCGTCGGCACTCACCGCGACGATCAGGAGGTCGAGCCGGCCGGACAGCGCCGCGAGCCCGTCCACGCAGCGTACGCCGTCGATCTCCGCTTCCCCCGGCTTGAGGATCGTGATGCGCTCCTTCGGGTATCCGCTGCCGACCAGGTTGCGCAGGATGATCCGGCCGAAGTTCATGCCCGTGCCCGAGACGCCGACGATGCCGAGCGACGCCGGATGCAGCAGCCGGTCGATCTTCGCGAGCGGGCGCGGCAGCCGCGGCGCGGCGGGCGCGCCGCCCTCGCCACGCGCGGACGTCACCGCGAGCACGCCGCCGGCGCGCGCGATCTCGAGCTCCAGCGCCCGCAACGTTCCCGGCGGCTCCGACGCGAGGCCGCGGGCCACGTCGAGCACCGCGGCGAACAGCCGCGCGAGCTGCGGATCCGGACTCGCCGAGCCCTCCCGCCGCGCCAGCGCCGCGAGCTTGCGGTAGGCCACCGTGCGCCGGAACAGCGCGAGGAAGTCGTCGCTGTCGGTCAGCTCGGCCGCCGCGTGCACGCTGCCGCGGTCGCGCCGGAAGCTGCCTTCGTCGACGAGAGCGTCGAGCCCGCCCGCGCCCGCCGACAGCACGAGTCCGAACTCGCGCGTATGCGCGAGGCGCACGCGCAGCACCGGCTCGGCGGCGGCCTCGGCGCGGCAGGCGAGCCCGGCTGCGTCCAGCCACGCGGCGAGCTCGGGCGATCCGACGGTCGCGGCACGGCCCGCGGCGATGGCGGACAGCAACGGCGCAGCGGCATCCGCCGCCGCGCGGACCGACGCGGTTGACGACGCGTTCACGGTGTACGGCCTCCTGGCCCGCGCTCCGCAGCCCGCCCCGACGCGGGCGCGCGGCCGTCGGGCAGGGCTCTGCCCGGCGTCCGGGCAACGCAGCTTGCGGGCAGCGACGGCCCGCGCGCCTTGCGCTACGTCAAGAAGACCGCCGGCGGCGACTGCGCATCGCGCGCCGCGGCGTGCGAGCCCGCCGATCCCGAGCAGACCCGTTGCGGCGATCCCGCCGGCCGTCGGGTTTCCGCGCCGTCCCCGGCGGGCGCCGCCGTGCAGCTCGA
>JAYRNW010000174.1:0-20217 GCA_041911995.1 Casimicrobiaceae bacterium
CCGCGGTGATCGCGATCGAGAACGACAGGTCGTAGCCTTCCTTGACCTGCGCCTCGATGAAGATCTTGCCCTGGCTCGCGGCGTCCGCCGTCGACGACCCGGAGATGCCGGCGAAGAACACCGACAGCAGCACGTTGATCTGCGCGAGCGCGCCCGGGAAGCTGCCGACCATCGTCCGCGACAGGTGCACGAGGCGGTCGGTGATGCCGCCGACGTTCATGAGGTTGGCGGTCAGCAGGAAGAACGGCACCGCGAGCAGGATGAACGAGTTGTACGCCTTGAACGTCGTGTTGAAGATCACCATCGGCGACAGCCGCGGCTCGATCACCAGCACCGGCAGGCACGCGAGTCCGAGCGCGAACGCCACCGGCACCCGCAGGATCATGAGCAGGAAGAACCCGCCGAACAGCCACAGCGCGGCCACGGCCGGCGTGAGCGTCCCGCCGGTCATACGAGGCTCCCCTTGCCGATGTCGCGCTCGACGGGCCTGTCCTCGCCGGGCAGCGGGCCGTTCACCGCGTGCCGGAGCTCGCGGCGCAGGCGCTCGAAGCCGAACAGCAGCCACGTGACGCCGGTCAGCGGCCACGCGACGAAGATGAACGGCATCGGCAGGTCGGCGAGTTCGGAGTGCTGGCTCCAGCCGAACTGGACGAACTTGATGCCGTACCACACGAAGACCAGCGCGAACGCCAGCACGAACAGCAGCGAGACGATCGCGAGCACGGCGTTCGCCCGGAACGGGAGCCGCGGGAACACGTCGACCTCGAAGTGGCTGCCGTCGCGCACGCCGATCATGGCGCCCAGCATCACCATCCAGATGAACAGGAAGCGCGCCATCTCCTCGGTCCAGATCCACGCCGGGATGAGCCCGGTCAGGCGGGAGATCATCTGCAGCGTCACGGGGACGACGAGCGCGGCGACCGTGATGCCGAGCAGCACGTTGAGCAGCCGGTAGTAGCCGTCGAGGAGCTTGTGCATGCGCGTTCCTGCGGTCGGGCGGCGGCGAGGCCCAAAAAAAGCCGACGCAAGAAACGCGTTCTTGCGCCGGCGTGCCACGGTGAACCTACATCGCGTTGATCTTGGCGTAGATGGCGTCCGCGCCGATCTCCTTCGCGTACTCGGCCATCACCGGGTCCGCGAGCTTCTTCATCGCGGCGCGGTCGGCGAACGGGATCTTCTTCAACCTGCCGGCCTTCTCCAGCGCGTCGAGCTTCGCCGAGTCCTGGCCCGACTCGAGGTTGCGCCCGAACACGCCGGCTTCCTTGCCGGCCCTGACGATCGCGGCCTGCAGGTCGGGCGGCAGCTTCTTGAACGACTTGCCGGAAAAGCAGATCGGCCGGATCGTGATCGCGTGCTGCGTCATGTTGAGGTTCGGGCCCACCTCGTAGAACTTCATCGCCTCGACGCCCGCGGCCTCGTTCTCACCGGCCTGGATCACGCCGTTCTGGATCGCGTTGTAGATCTCGTCGTACGCGATCACCGTCGGCGACATGCCGATCGCGGCGAACGTCTTGCTCCAGATCGGCGCGCCCTGCACGCGGACCTTGAGGCCCTTCATCTCCTGCAGGTTGCGCACCGGCTTGTTCGCGAAGATGTTGCGCGTGCCGCCGCCGGCGAAGCCGATCAGCATGACGTCGCCCTTCGCCGCCACTTCGTCGGCGATCGGCTTCAGCGTGTCGGCGTCGAGCACCTTGTTCCAGTGGTCGAGGTCGCGGAACAGGAACGGCGCGTCGATGAACGGGGCGGCCTTCGAGAACGTCGACATGTGCGCGGGCGACACGATCGCGTAGTCGACCGAGATGCCCTGGTTCATGAACGCGAAGTAGTCCTTCTCGAGGCCGAGCTCGCTGTTCTTGTGCAGCACCCAGTTGATCGGCTTGCCGTAGTACTGCTGCGTGAGCTCCTGGAACTTCACGAGGGCCCGCGTGAATGCGTGGTCGTCGTTGAACTGGACGGCGCCGTGCAGCGTGATCGGCGCCTGGGCGTACGCACCGCCTGCCAGCGCGGCGACGCCCAGCACGGCCAGGCTGCGCAGCAACGCGCGAATCGAGAGTCGCATCGGATGTTCCTCCTCGGGTCGTGGGCCCCCGTCGGCGCCTCGGCGCGGGCGATGGACGGCCGCGCGGCGCTCTGGTCAGGTGGTCAGACCAATTGTTCCGCGTCCGCCTCGCGCTGTCAACGCGGACGGCGTTGTGCGACGCACCACCGCCGCGCGGTCGCCGGGCCGCCCGGCGCCTGGCCGCCCGGCGGTGCCGCGAAGCGTCAGTGCTTCGGCATGGCGGGCGGCGTCGTGAGCGCCTTGACCGGCGCCTTCACTTCCTGCGTGGACTTCCTGCCGTCCTTGTCGGCGAACGTGAGCGTGACCGCCACCGTTTCGCCTTCCTTGAGCGGCTGCGTCAGGTCCATCAGCATCACGTGGTAGCCGCCGGGCTTCAGGTCGACGGTCTTGCCCGCGGGCAGCGGCAGCTTCGGGACGGCGCGCATCTTCATGACGCCGCCCTCCATCGCCATCTCGTGGATCTCGACGACCTTTGCGACGGGCGACGACGCACCGACCAGCGCGAGGTCGCTGCCGCTCTTCAGGTTCATGAACGCGCCGGTGGCCATCTGGCCGGGCACGGTGCCGCGCACCCACGCATCGGTGACGGCGACCTGCGCGAGCGACGGCGCGGCGACGAGGGCCAGCAACAGCCCGAACAACGACAGCTTCGACGACATGATGGTGCTGCTCCTTCGGGGCGACGTGCGGACGTGCATTCTACGCGCCGCGCCGCAGCGCCGGCGGTGCGCGCGCGCGTGGGATAATCGCGCATGGCCGTCGCCACCTCCGCCGCCGCGGCCCCCGCGCACGGGGACCGGATCGATCCGCGCGCCCGCAGCGTCGCCGTCTGGCTGCTCGCGTGCTGCGCGCTGGTGTTCGCGATGGTCGTCGTCGGCGGCGTGACGCGCCTGACGCACTCCGGCCTGTCGATCACCGAGTGGCAGCCGATCGTCGGCACGCTGCCGCCGCTGACCGACGCGGATTGGGAGGCGGCGTTCGCCAAGTACCGGCAGACGCCGGAGTACGTGCAGGTCAACAAGGGGATGACCCTCGACGCGTTCAAGGGCATCTTCTGGTGGGAGTACTTCCACCGGCTGCTCGGGCGCGCGATCGGCGTCGTCTTCCTGCTGCCGCTCCTCTGGTTCGTCGCGCGCCGCGCGCTGCCGCCGGGCTACGGCTGGAAGCTCGCCGGCATCTTCGTGCTCGGCGGGCTGCAGGGCGCGCTCGGCTGGTTCATGGTGAAGAGCGGGCTCGTCGACGACCCGCGGGTCTCGCAGTTCCGCCTGACGGCGCACCTGGGGCTCGCGTTCGTCATCTTCGCCGCGATGCTCTGGGTGGCGCTGTCGCTGCTCGACCCGCGCCGGGTCGCCGCGGCCGGCGTGCGCGAGCGGTCGGCGCGGCGCTACGCGCTCGCGTACGCGGCGCTGGTCTTCGCGATGGTGCTGACCGGCGGCTTCGTCGCCGGCATCCGCGCGGGATTCGCGTACAACACGTTTCCGCTGATGAACGGCGCCGTGGTCCCGCCCGAGATCATGATGATCGAGCCGTGGTGGAAGAATTTCTTCTACAACATGGCGACCGTGCAGTTCGACCACCGGCTGCTCGCGTGGCTGCTGGCGTTCGCCGCGCCGGTCGTCTGGTGGAAGGTGCGCGTCGCGCCGGCCGCGCCGCCGCGCGCGCGCGTGGGCGCGGCGCTGCTGGTCGCGATGCTCGCCGTGCAGATCGCGCTCGGCATCGCGACGCTGGTCCACGTCGTGCCGGTGCCGCTGGCGGCCGCGCACCAGGCGGGTGCGTTGCTGGTCTTCGCGCTCGCGCTGAACCTCGCGCACGCCTTGCGCTGACCGCCCGCCGGACGACGCCGGTACGCGCCCTTGCGCGGCATCAACGCGCCCGCGCGCCCGCCGCGCGATACTGCGGCATCTGCCACGCAAAGGAAGCCACGCCATGTGGACGTGGAAAGCACTGCGCGCCCTTGCCGCGGCGCTCGCGCTCGCGGGCGCGTTGCCGGCGGGCGCGAACGACGGGGCGGCCGGCTGCCCGGCGGCGGGCGACGTGGCCGCGACCGATCCGCGCGCCGCGGTCGCCGGCGCGATTCCCGCCGCCAAGCGAACGAAGGCGGGCCTCTACCTTTCGGCGTACGACGCCGGGCCGATGCTGGCCGAGCACACACGCGAGGTGCTGTTCGTCGACGTACGCACGCGCGGCGAGCTCATGTTCGCCGGCATGCCCGTGGCCGTCGACGCGCACGTGCCGTTCATGCTCGACCCGGACGGCAGCAAGTTCGACGCGGAGCGCGGCGCGTTCGTGCTGACCGTGAATCCGGACTTCGTCGCCCGCATCGACCGCCTGCTCGCGGCCAAGGGGCTGACCCGGGCCGATCCGGTCGTGCTGATCTGCCAGGCGGGCGTGCGCGCGGCGAAGGCGGCCGACGTCCTCTTCGACGCCGGCTTTGCGCAGCCGTGGATCATCGTCGACGGCTTCGAGGGCGACCCCGTGGCCGAAGGGCCGGCCAAGGGCATGCGCACCGTCAACGGCTGGCGCAACGCCGGTCTCGCGTGGACGACGAAGCTCGACGCGAACAAGATGTACCGGGCGCAGTAGGCGCCCCGCGGGGCGGCGGGCCGGCGGTCGCGGCACGCGGTCCGCCCGGGCGGCGCGGCGCGCGGCCGAGTCCCACGGCCGCCTGGAGGCGTTTCCCGCCGCGCGCAATCTGCGACAATTGCGCATACTGTACCGGCGCGGCCCTGCCGTTGCGCCGAAACCGCCACGCCATGTACACGGTCCCTGCCCTCCCGACGTCCGACGCTGCGCACGCGACGCCGCCCGTCGCGCCCGGGTCGTTCGCCGCCTGGGCGATGGCGCTGCGGCTGCGCAGCCTGCTCGTCGCCGTCAGCCCCGTGCTCGTCGCCGTGGCGCTGGTCTGGCAGCGCACCGGCCAACTCGACCTGCCCAAGGCCGCGCTGATCCTCGCCGTGGCCGTGCTGCTGCAGGTGATCACCAACCTGCAGAACGACGTCGGCTACACGCTGCGCGGCGGCGAGCGCAGCCGCACGCGGATCGGGCTGCCGCGCGCGACCGCGCTCGGCCTGCTCACGACCCGGCAGGTGCGCTCGGCGATCGTGGCCGCGGTCGTCGCCTCGATCGCGCTCGGTCTGCCGCTGGTGCTGGCGCGCGGATGGCCGGTGCTGGCGATGGGCATCGCGTCCATCGTCGCCGCGCTCTGGTACATGGGCGGTCCGCGGCCGATCGCGTACACGCCGTTCGGCGAATTCGTCGTGTTCGTGTGCTTCGGCCTCACCGCCGTCGCCGGCGCCGACTACACGCTGACCGGCGAGCCCGTGCCGCCGCTCACGTGGCTCGCGGCCGTCGCGATGGGCGGCCTCGCCGTCGCGGCACTCGTGATCAACAACCACCGCGACCGCGAGCACGATGCCGGCGTCGGCCGCCGCACGTTCCCGGTGGTCTTCGGCGCCGACGCGTCGCGCGCGCTGTTCGCGCTGTCGCTGCTGGTGCCGTTCGCGCTCGTGCCGGTGCTCGCGTGGCTGGCCGGGTCGTACTGGCTGCTGCTGCCGCTCGCGTGGCTGCCGGTCGCGGTCGGCGTGCTGCGCGACTTCCGCGGCTGCCCGCCCGGCCTCGCGTTCAACCAGGTGCTGTTCCGCGCGTTCAAGCTCGAGCTCGTCTTCGCGGCGCTGCTGGCCGGCGGCGCCGTGCTCGCCCGGGCGCTGGCCTGACGCCGACGCTTCCCCGGAACGGGCGGCGCCCCGGCATGGGATAATGGCAATCCGACTCGCGGCACCCGTATCGCCGCCGTGGACCGCCATGACCGAAACCCGCGCCCTTGACGAACCGCTGTCCGACGCCGAGCTCGACGAGCTCGAGGGCTTCCTCGCGTCCGACGCGGTCCCCGAAGACTGCATGGACCTCGAGATGCTGGACGGCTTCCTCGCGGCCATCGTCAGCGGGCCGGAATCGATCCAGCCGTCGGAGTGGCTGCCGCAGGTCTGGAGCGACGGCGGCCGCAGCGCCGCGCCGGCGTACGGCAACAGCGGCGACGCGCAGCGGATCATGGCGCTCATCCTGCGCCACATGGTCGGCATCCAGCGCACGCTCGCGGAGTCGCCGACGCGGTTCAAGCCGCTGCTCTACCTGCCCGAGGACAAGAAGGCGGACGACCGCCAGCCGCCCGAGGGCACCGCGTGGTGCGAAGGCTACATGGCCGGCGTGAAGCTGCGCGACGAGGCGTGGCAGCCGCTCTACGACGCGGAGGACGCGCGCGACTGGATCTTCCCGATCGAGGCGCTGGCGTTCGGCGAGCAGGACCCGGAGTTCGCCGAGTGGATCGACGACAAGGAGAAGCGCGCGAGCCTCGTCGACGAGCTCGCCGTGGCGTCGGTGCTGATCTACCGCTTCTGGCAGGCGCGGCGCACGACGGCCGCGCGCGGCAGCGGCGCGCGCCGCACGCTGTCCGACGCCGCGCGGAAGTCGCGCGAGCGCCTGCACTAGCCGCGCGCTTCGCGCGCGACCGCGGTACCCGGCCGCGTCAGCCCTCCTTCACGGTCAGGTACCCGACCGACACGACGAGCGCCTGCGCCGCGCACAGCGGCGCGACGAGCGAGCGGAACTGCACGGAAGGATCGTCGCCGACCTCGAGCGACGCGTGCGCGACGCGCGCGAGCGGCGACACCGCGTGGTCGGTGATCGCGATCACCTTCGCGCCCTGCTTGCGGGCGGCGTCGGCGGCCTCGACGACGTCGGCCGTGTAGCTGCGGAAGCTCGCCGCCACCAGCACGTCGTCGCGGCCGACCGACCGCAGCTGCTCGCGCAGCATGCCGCCGACCGAATCGAGCAGGAACGTGCGGACGTCGAGCTGCGCCAGCGCGTACGCGAGGTAGCCGGCGACCGGGAAGGCGCGTCGCTGCGCGAGCAGGAACACCGTGCGCGCGCCCGCGACGAGCTCGGCGGCCGCCGCGAGCCGGCGCCCGTCGAAGTGCTCGCGCAGCCGCTCGAGCTCGCGGATGGCGCCGTCGACGACCTGCGGGAGCACGTGGCCGCGGTCGCCGTCGGTGCGCCGCATCGACTCGATGCGCTCGCGATACGAAGCCGAGCGCGCGACCAGCCGCGCGCGGTAGATGCGCTTGAGCTCCGAGCAGCCGGGGTAGCCCAGCGCCTGCGCGAAGCGGACGACGGCCGACGGCGGCACGCCCGCTGCGCGTGCGATCTGGGCCACCGTCGACAACGCCATCGCATCGGGGTTGCCGAGCGCGTAGCGGGCGATGTCCTGCAGGCGGTTCGGCAGCGCCGGATACGCGGCGGTGATGGCGCGGGTCAGGTCGTCGTAGCGCGTCGCGTTCGCCATGCCGGAAGCCGCGCGCGGGCGCCGCGGCGGTGCATGTGGAACGTTCATTCTACGGTGGAACGCCGGCGGCGACCGCGTTGGCGGGCCGTCGCCGCCATCCTCGCGCGCCGCGACGCCGCGCCCGCGGCGGGCTACAGCTGCGCGTCCGCTGCGAGCAGGGCGTGCGTTTCCGGATGCCGCCGCATGTACGCGCGCACGTACGAGCAGCGCGGCACGACGGTGCGGCCATTCGCGGCGGCGTCGGCGAGCAGCGCGCGCACCAGCGCGGCGGCGATGCCGCGCCCCTCCGCTTCCGGCGGGACCTCGGAATGGACGACGTGCAGCGTGTCGCCGACGCGCCGATAGTCGACGTGCGCGACGCCGCCGGCGACGGCGGCTTCGAAGCGCTGCCGGGCGACGTCGTGGACGATGGCGAGGGGCGGGGTGCGGTCGGGCATCGGGTCCAAAAGCCGCCGGTGGTGGCGGTCCCGCGATTGTACCGGCGTTGCCCGCGCGGCGCGGCCGGCGGCGGAGGGCCGCGGCCGTGCGGTAACATGCGCGCCGGACCGCGCGCCCCGTGATGAGCCTCGAATCCGTCCTGCGCCACCTCGACTGGGCCGCGCTCTACGTCGCCAGCGAGTGGGTGCTGCGCATCGGTGCGCTGGTCTACGTGCCGCAGCGGCGCCCGCCGGCCGCCGCGCGCGCGTGGCTGCTGCTGATCTTCTTCCTGCCGTGGTTCGGCCTCGTGCTGTACCTGCTGATCGGGCGCGCGTACATGCCGCGTCGGCGGTTCCGCGTGCAGCGGCAGATCTACGAGCTGATCAAGCGCCTCGCGCCGCGCGAGCCGGGCTTCGACGCCACGATGGCGACGACGGTGCCGGCCGAGCTCATGCCCGCGCTGCGGCTGGCGGACGAGCTGTCCGAGTTCACGGTCGTCGGCGGCAACCGGTTCGAGCTCCTGCCCGTCTACGACGCGGCGATCGACCGGATCGTCGCCGAGATCGACGCTGCGCGGCAGTTCGTGCACATGCTGTTCTACATCTTCGAGGACGACGAGGTCGGCCGCCGCGTCGCGGCCGCGCTGGAGCGGGCGGCGCGGCGCGGCGTGTCGGTGCGGGTGCTGATGGACGCGATCGGCTCGCGCGCCGGCCTCGCGGGCCTCTCGCCCGGCCTGCGCGCCGCGGGCGCCGAGGTGGTGCGGCTGATGCCGCTGCGGCTGTGGGGCCCGAACGCCGCGCGCTTCGACCTGCGCAACCACCGGAAGATCGTCGTCGTCGACGGCGCGTGCGCGTTCTTCGGCTCGCAGAACATCGTCAGCGCGCACGCCAACCGCGGCATGGTGAACGAGGAGATGCTGGTGCGCGCGACGGGCCCGGTGGTGCGCCACCTGCACGCGGTGCTGATGGGCGACCGGTTCCTCGAGCTCGGCACGCTGCCGCCGGAGTCCGACGACCTGTCGGCGCCGCCGGCGAACCTCGCGCAAGGCGGACTGGCACTGGTGGTGCCGAGCGGCCCCGGCTACAACGAAGGCACGGCGGAGGCGGTGATGATCGCGCTGATGTTCGGCGCGCGCTCGCGCGTGGTGCTGACCTCGCCCTACGTGGTCCCGAGCGAGCCGTTCCTGTCCGCGATGTGCAGCGCCGCGCGGCGCGGCGTGACCGTCGACCTCATCGTCGACGCCGAGTCGAACAAGCCGCTCGTGCAGTACGCGCAGCGGTCGTTCTACGACACGATGTTGAAGGCCGGCGTGAACATCCACCGGCACGGCGGGAGCTTCCTGCATGCGAAGCACCTGAGCATCGACGACGACGTGGCGCTGATCGGGTCGTCGAACCTCGACATCCGGTCTTTCGCGCTCAACGCCGAGGTGAGCGTGCTGATCATCGACCGCACCGTCGTGGCCGACCTGCGGCGGGTGCAGGAGGGCTACCTACGCCACTCCGACATGGTGACGCGCGACGAGCGCCGGGCGCTCCGGCTGCCGCAGCGCGCGCTGGAGAACCTCGCGCGGCTCACCGACTCGCTGCTCTGACGGCCGCGCCGCGTCCGCGGGGCCGTGCCGTTCACGCATTGCCGGCCAGCATGCGGCGCATGCGCGCGAGGTCGTAGCCGTCGCGCCGGGCCTCGTATTCCTCGATCAGCACGACGAGCTCGTCGAAGCGGTTGCCGGCGGGCGTCCCCGGGTCGGCCGCCATCAGGTCGTCCAGCTCGTCCAGCGCCGCCGTGTAGGCGGCCTCGTCGCGCAGGCAGCGCGGATCCAGCAGGTGGGACATCGGAGCCTCCGTCGCGGGGTCGAAGCGTGCGACGGATGCTGACGCCGCCGGCCGCGCGCGGCCATCGGCCGAACGGACTAGCGCCCGCCGGGCCGTCTCAAGGGCGCGCCCCCCTTTGGGGGGAGGCGCGCATCGCGTGCTTCGGGGACCAACCGTTCAGCCCGTGCCGCCGCCTTCGGGAGTCCCGGCCGGGGGCGAGACGTCGGCGACGGGCGCGCCCTCCGCGGAAGTCGTCGCCGCCGCCTTGGCCACGTGGCCGCCACGCCGGTGCGCGAGCGCCGTCAGCGCCGCGGTCGCCAGCACGATGAGCATCACCGCGCCAAAGGGAAAGCCGTCGATGCGGCCGGTGTCGCGCGCGCTCAGGAACAGCAGGACCGTGATGAGCCCGCGCGGCGCGATCCACACGAGCGCGCCGATCGCCGGCTGGCGCAGCGCCGTCAGGATCAGCCAGCGCGACACGAGGACCAGCGCGACGCCGGCCACGGCGATCAGCCACGCCCGCACCGACAGCAGCGTGGCGACGTCGGTCCAGTAGCCGAGCAGCAGGAAGAAGAAGCTCTTGGTCGCGAACGTCAGTTCCGTGACCAGTCCCTTGAACTCCCGCAGCGTGCGCTCGTACTCGTCGTCGTGCAGCGCGCGCAGCCCGGCGTGCCAGTGGACGAGATGCGGGTTGTTGATGAGCAGGCCGCAGACCAGCACGACGATCAGCGGCGACAGGTGCAGCTCCTTGCCGATCGCGTAGAGGAACACGAGGCCGGCCAGCAGCGGCAGGAACCGCACGTGGCCGACGATCTGCGCGATGAAGTAGTAGAGCACGACCGCCGCGACGACGGCGACCGCCAGCGACACCGCGCCGCCGCCGACCAAGTCCAGCGCGAACTCGTCGATCGAGCCGTGCGCCGACAGCCACGAGTAGAAGACGAGCACGCCCAGGATGTCGGACAGCGACGACTCGTAGACGACGAACTCGCGTGGCTGCGCGGGAAGCCCGGCGGCGCTCGGGATCGCGACGGCGCTGCTGACGACGGCGAACGGGATCGCCGCGAGGATCGCGTGCTGCGTGGTGAAGCCCAGCAGCCACTGGAACAGCAGCGCGAAGCCGGCCAGCGTCGCGACGAAGCCTGCGACCGACGCCGCCGCGGCCCGGGCCACGAGCGGGAGCCGCTCGCGCGTCACCGTGAGGTCGAGCGCGCCTTCGAGCACGATGAGGATGAGCCCCAGCGTGCCGACGACGGGGACGATCGGCTCGATCCAGTGGAAGCGCCACCCCAGCGCGTCGAGCACCTGCCGCGCGACCAGGCCGG
This sequence comes from Casimicrobiaceae bacterium, assembly GCA_041911995.1. Lineage (GTDB taxonomy): Bacteria > Pseudomonadota > Gammaproteobacteria > Burkholderiales > Casimicrobiaceae > VBCG01. The sequence goes on from JAYRNW010000174.1 coordinate 10,954, forward strand.
TGACGATCAGCAGCACGACGGCCGGCAGGCGGAAGCGCCGGCCGGCGTGCTCCAGCGCGTACGCGAACAGCAGCAGGCCCGATGCCGCGAGGATCGCCGTGTTGGTCATGCGTGGATTTTGCCGCCAAACGCGCCGCGCCGCGCGCGCCTCCGGCGGGCGCGTTGCCGCGGGCAGGCGTTGCGGCGGCTACGGCAGGGCGGTTACGGCAGCTGGATCTTGCCGCCGCCCGGCATGCCGCCCATCGGCATGCCGCCGCCGGCCAACGCGCTCGCCGTTCCGGCCGGGGGCACGATGAGGCTCGACGACGCCTGCCGGCGCATCTCCTGCAGCTCGCGCATCGTCCGCTCGATGCCCGCGCGCGCCGCTTCGCCGTAGTTGGCGACCGCCTCGGCCAGATTGCGGGCGTCGATGTCGAAGCTGACCGGCAGCGCGCCGACGTTGGTCATGATCTGCGCCTCGCCGGCGTAGAGCGTCGGGCGCGCCGCGTCGGGCGCGCCGTCGCTCGTGATCGGCACCATGAGTCGGATCGTGCCGACCTTGCGGTCGGTGACGATTTCCTCGCGGTAGAGCGACGAGGCGTCCATCGCGGCATCGGCGGTGCGGGGTTCGGCGGCCATGGCGGTCTTTCGGGGAAGGCGAAAAAAGCGATAGTGTAGTCGACGCGCTTCCTATTTCGAGGCGGCGACGGGCGATGTCAACCCGGCCGCCGCCCGGCCGTTGAAGGAGATGCACGATGCGCGGCAAGCGCACGTCCGCTGCGGGCGCGTGCCGCCCGCCGCCGGCGGCTCCGGCAGGAACCGCCCGCGATCCGAGCGAGTCCTACCCAGTGAACGCAGGAGGGCTTAACACCATGAGAATCATCGCCGTCGGTTTGTTCGCGGTGGCCGCGCTCGTCGCGAGCGCCGTTGCCGATGCACAGGGCCGTCCCGGTGGGGGCGGGGGTGGTGGCGGCGGCGGAGGCGGCGGCGGCGGACGGCCCGGCGCCGGGAGTCCGGGTGGCGGCGGGGGCGGCGGCGGCCCGGGTTGGGGCAGCCGCCCCGGTGGCGGAGGCTCGGGCTGGGGCACGCGACCCGGCGGCGGCGGATCGGGCTGGAGCGGTGGCCGACCGGGCTGGGGCGGCAGTCCCGGCTGGGGCGGCCGGCCCGGCTGGGGCGGCGGCTGGCACGGCAGCAGCTGGCACGGCGGCTGGCGCCCCGGCTGGGGGGGCGCCTGGCGTCCGGGCTGGGGCCCGGCGTGGCGGCCCGGCTGGAACGGCTGGTGGGGGCCGGGCTGGAGCAACAGCTGGTGGGGCTGGGGCTGGAACGGCTGGTGGGCGCCCGGCTGGAACGGCTGGTGGTGGGGTGCGCCCGCGGCATGGGGCGCGTGGGGCTGGCCGACGGTCTCGGTGACGACGCCGATCGTCGTCGAGGAGCCGACGTCGTTCGTCGCGCCGGCGCCGGCCGCGACGACGCTCTGGTACTACTGCACGGACCCCGCCGGGTACTTCCCCTACGTCCAGACGTGCAACCGGGCGTGGATTCCGGTCGTGCCGCAAACGACGCCGGCGGGCTGATGCCATGGTCGCGAAGCTGAAGCTCATTGCCGTCGCGGCGGCGCTCGTCGTCGCCGGGTGCGCCACGGTCCCGTCCGGCCCCAGCGTGATGGCGCTGCCCGGCCCGCAGAAAGGCTTGGCGCAGTTCCAGGACGACCAGGCGCTGTGCCAGCAATACGCGCTGAACGCGGTCGGCGGCATGTCGGCCAACGACGCAGCGGCGAACAGCGCGGCGGCGAGCGCGATCCTGGGCTCCGCCCTGGGCGCGGCCGCCGGCGCGATCATCGGGTCGGCGACCGGGCAGGCCGGGCCGGGCGCCGCGTGGGGTGCCGGAACCGGGCTCCTGTGGGGTGCGGCCGCCGGCAGCGGGCCGGCCGCGTATTCGTACGCCGAGACCCAGCGCCGCTACGACGCCGCGTACCTGCAGTGCATGTACGCGCGCGGCAACCAGGTGCCGGGCCAGCGGGTGGCGCGGCCGGCGTCGCCTGCAGGGCCGGTCGCCGGCGCGCCGCCGGCCTATCCACCGCCGAACACGCCGCCGCCGAGCGCGAATCCCGCGCCGGGCCAGCCGCGCATCGCGGCGCCGCGCGCATCGCCGCCGGTGGCCGCCGCCGGTTCGGTGCCGTCTCCGGCGCTCGCACCGGCGCCGCCGGCCGCGCCGAGTCCGCCCACGCCGGGATTCGGCATACCCTCCGGGCCGATCGCGCCGGGGCCTGCCGTGCCCGTGACGCCACCGGGCAACTACCCGCCGGGGAGCGTGCCTCCACCGGATACGCCGCCGCCACCGGTATAAAACATCTGATGGAAAGCGGGCCGCGCAGCGGCCCGCTCTTTACTGTGTCGCTGGGGCGTGCGTGACGACTTGGCCATGCTCGCGGGTCGCGTGGAAGCCGACCTGCGGCCAGCGTTCCATCGCGACCTGCAGGTTGAAGCGGTTCGGCGCGAGGTAGACGGGGTTGCCGTCGACGTCGGTCGCGAGCGAGGCGGCGCGGTCGCGCTCGAAGTCGCGGCGCACCTTGTCGTCGGGGTAGGTCAGCCAGCGCGCGGTCGCGATGCCCGCGTCGTCGTACAGCGCGTCGACCTTGTATTCGCTCGCGAGGCGCGCGGCGACCACCTCGAACTGCAGCTGGCCGACCGCGCCCAGCAGCAGCGTATTGCCGACGGCGGACGCGAAGACCTGGATCGCGCCTTCCTCGCCCAACTGCTGCAGCCCCTTCTCGAGCTGCTTCGCGCGGAACGGGTCGCGCGGCCGCGCGACGCGGAAGAGCTCCGGCGCGAAGTACGGAATGCCCTTGAACTGCAGCGCCTCGCCCTCGGTCAGCGTGTCGCCGATCTGCAGCTGGCCGTGGTTGTGGATGCCGATGATGTCGCCGGCCACCGCGTCCTCGCTCTGCACGCGCTCGTTGGCCATGAACGTCATCACGTTGGCGAGCTTGATCTCGCGGCCGAGCCGCTGGTGCTGCGCCTTCATCGCCGGCGCGTAGCGGCCCGAGCACACGCGGAAGAACGCGATGCGGTCGCGGTGCCGCGGGTCCATGTTCGCCTGGATCTTGAACACGAAGCCGGAGAACGGCGCCTCCGTCGGCGCGACCATCCGCGCGCCGCCGTCGCGCGGCTGCGGCGGCGGCGCCCACTCGGTGAGCGCGTTCAGGATCTCCTGCACGCCGAAGTTGTTGATGCCGGAGCCGAAGAACACCGGCGACTGCCGGCCGGCGAGGAACTCGGTGAGGTCGAACGGCGCGCTCGCGCCGCGGATCAGCTCGACGTCGTGCCGCAGCGCTTGCATCTCGCCGGGAAACAGCGCGTCGAGCCGCGGGTTGGCGAGGCCCTCGATCAGCTCGGCGTCGTCGGTGCGGCGCTCCTCGCCAGGCGTGAAGCGGACGAGGCGGTCGTGCCGCAGGTCGAACACGCCGCGAAACGTCTTGCCCATGCCGATCGGCCACGTGATGGGCGCGCAGTCGATCCGCAGCACCGACTCGATCTCCTCGAGCAGCGCGAGCGGCGCGCGCACCTCGCGGTCCATCTTGTTGACGAACGTGATGATCGGCGTCGCGCGCAGCCGGCAGACCTCGAGCAGCTTGATCGTCTGCTCCTCCACGCCCTTGGCCGCGTCGATCACCATGACCGCGGCGTCGACGGCGGTGAGCACGCGGTACGTGTCCTCCGAGAAGTCCTGGTGGCCCGGCGTGTCGAGCAGGTTGATCGTGTGCCCGGCGTACTCGAACTGCATCACCGAGCTCGTCACCGAGATGCCGCGCTGCTTCTCGACCTCCATCCAGTCCGACGTCGCGTGGCGCGCGCTCTTGCGCGCCTTCACGGTGCCGGCCATCTGGATCGCGCCGCCGAACAGCAAGAGCTTCTCGGTCAGCGTCGTCTTGCCGGCGTCCGGGTGCGAGATGATGGCGAACGTGCGCCGGCAGGCGACGTCGCGGACGAGGTCGGCGGGAGGGCTCGCGGCGTTCATCGGAGGCGGAAACAAAAAGCCGCCGGCGTGGCGCGGCCGGCGGCAACCAAGGAGTCGACCGTGATTATAGCAGGCCGGCGATCGATAACCGCCGTGGCGCGCCCGCCGCAAATCGTGGAGTACCTTCGCGCTGCGCGCTCCGGCTCATAGGACACCTCGGCCCTTGGGGCGGCCCGTCGGGTGAACGGGATGACCTTCGCGCTGCGCGCTCCGGCGCATTGGACACCTCGGCCCTTGGGGCGGCCCTTCGGGTGGATAGGATGACCTTCGCGCTGCGCGCTCCGGTATTCGCCCTTGGGGCGGCCCGTCGGGCTCATGCCGGCGGCGGTGCCCCGGTCAGCTCGCGCCGGACCGCGCGGAGCTTCGCCTTCACGCGCGCCGCGTTGTCGGCGCCGATGCGCATCACGATCTTCTGCCCGGCCGAGCGCGCCTCGAGATCGGCGTCGGCGTACTGGTAGAGCACCTTCGGCTGCGCGAGCGCGGGCGCGGCGACGTCGGGCGCGGCGAGCATGTCGTCGATCGCCTGCACCAGCCGGTCGTTGAACTGCCGGCCCGGGTAGCCCAGCTCCTCGTACGCGGCCTGGAACAGCGGATAGAACCGGACGTACGCGGCGACCAGCCGCTTCGCGTCGACCGCCTCCACCACGGCCACGTACGGGCGGTAGCGCAGTGTGTTGGTCTCCGCGATCGTGACGGCGCCGTCGCCGCCGCGGGTCGCGAACGCGCCGGGCACGGGCTTCACCGGCATCAGCCGCAGTGACGTGGTCGGGCGCGGCAGGTTGTCGACCGTGGCCACGAAGCGGCGCACGAGGCCGTCCGGATGGAAGTAGCGTGCGAACGCGTCGCGGCCCACGAGCTCGCCGGCCGCGGCCGCGAGCGCCGGGTCGCTGTCGGCGAGCGCGGGCAGCGGCGGGCCGCCCGCCGGCGGCGCGGGGACCGGGTGCGCGACCGGCGGCGGCTCCGGCGCGGCCGGGGCCGGCGGCGCGGCGGCGACCGGTGGCGGGGCCGGCGGCTCGGTACCGGCGACGACGCGCCAGTAGTAGAGGCCGGCGGCGCCCGCCAGCACCACCGCGAGCGCGATCCATGCGATTGCTGACTTCATCGCCACGTTCCTCCGCGGGCGCACGACGCCCGCCGCAGATCCTGCTTCGACCCCGGGCCTCGCCGGTTGGTTGCGCGCGCGACCGCGAGCATGACCCGCATCAACCCCGCCGCCGGCGGTTGCGTGCACAATGAGAACGGTTCCACGAACGGGGGCATCATGGGCTATCGATCCTTTCTCGTCCACGTCGACGACAGCGAGCAGTCCGAGCGCCGCCTGAAGGTCGCGGCGCAGCTCGCCCGCGAGTTCTGCGGCGAGCTCGAAGGCGTCTACGTCACGCCGGCCCGCGAGCTGACGCCGTTCACGTCGGCGATGCTGCCGGACTCGGTCGTCGAGAACCGGCTGCGCGACTCGGGCGACGCGCAGGCGCACGCCGAGGAGCGCTTCCGCGCCGCCGCCGCGGCCGAGCACCTCACCGCGTACGCGTTCACGGCGCCCGCGGGGCGCCCGATCGACGCCGCGGTCCTGCACACGTGCTACGCCGACATCGCGATCGTCGGACAGCCGGTGCCGGAGGAAGAGCACGCCGCGTTCGCGAACGACCTCGTGCACGGGATGCTGATGGGCTCGGGCCGTCCGGTGCTGCTGGTGCCGCACTTCGGCGAGTTCCCGACGATCGGCCAGAACGTGCTGGTCGCATGGAAGGAGACGCGCGAGTCCGCGCGCGCCGTGTGCGACGCGCTGCCGTTCCTCAAGCGGGCGCGGACGGTGACTGTGATGGCGATCTCCGCGCCCGGCGACGACAGCGTACGCGAGTCGCAGTCCGACGCCGGGATCGCCGCGTTCCTCGCGCGCCACGACATCGAGGCGAAGGTGCGCCACGAGGTCGCCGAGGACATCGACGCCGGCAACCTGCTGCTGTCGCGCGCGGCCGACCTCTCGGCAGACCTCATCGTGATGGGCGCCTACAGCCGTCCGCGCATCTCCGAGCTGGTGCTGGGCGGTGTCACGCGCCTCATGCTGCAGGCGATGACCGTCCCGGTGCTGATGTCGCACTGACGGCCGCGGCGGGCCACCCCGCCTCTGCCCGGCGTACCATGGCGGCGCCGCCGGCGTCGGCCGGCGCGCCGTCATGTCCCGGCCTCCGCTACGCCTCGTCGCGCACCTCGACATGGACGCGTTCTACGCGTCCGTCGAGCTGCTGCGCTATCCGGAGCTGCGCGGCAAGCCCGTCGTCGTGGGCGGCGGGCGCCGGCACCAGCCGGTCGAGACCGTCGACCCGGCGACCGGCGCGGTGACGCGCCGGTTCGCCACGCTGCGCGGCTACGCGGGCCGCGGCGTGGTCACCACGGCGACCTACGAGGCGCGCGCGTTCGGCGTGCACTCGGCGCTGGGCCTCATGAAGGCCGCGGCGCTCGCGCCGGACGCCGTGCTGCTGCCGACCGACTTCGACGCGTACCGCCGGTACTCGCGGCTGTTCAAGGCCGCGGTCGCGCGGATCGCGCCGCGCATCGAGGACCGCGGCATCGACGAGATCTACGTCGACCTGACCGGCGTGCAGCCGCCAGGCGCCGACCTCACTCTCGCGCATGCGGCAGAGGACTGCGGTGCGGGCGTCCTGTCGGCCGACGAGGGCAGGGACGACGGCGGTGACGACGGCGGCCAGCCGGAGAGCGAAGTCGACGCGTGGTGGCGCGCGCGCGACGTCGCCAAGGCGTTGAAGGCGGCCGTGCGCGACGCGACGGGGCTCACGTGCTCGATCGGCGTCGCGCCCAACAAGCTGCTGGCGAAGATCGCGTCCGAACTCGACAAGCCGGACGGGCTCACGCTGCTGCGGCCCGAGGACGTGGCCACGCGCATCTGGCCGCTGCCGCCGCGGCGGATCAACGGCGTCGGCCCCAAGGCGGCCGCGCGGCTCGACGCGCTCGGCGTGCGCACGATCGGCGCGCTGGCGCACGCCGACGTCGCGTGGCTGATCGGGCACTTCGGCCGCAGCTACGGCGCGTGGCTGCACGCGGCGGCGCAGGGCCGCGACGAGCGCGACGTCGTCACCGAGAGCGAGCCGCGGTCGGTGAGCCGCGAGACGACGTTCGAGCGCGACCTGTCGGCGCGGCACGACCGCCCGGAGCTGTCGCGGATCTTCACCGACCTGTGCGTGCGGGTGGCCGCCGACCTGCAGCGCAAGGGCTACGCCGGGCGCACGATCGGCATCAAGCTGCGCTACGACAACTTCGCGACCGTGACGCGCGACCGCACGCTCGACGTACCGACGCAGGACGCGCAGGCGATCCGGCGCGCCGCCGGCGAATGCCTGAAGCGCGTGCCGCTCGAACGGCGCATCCGGCTGCTCGGCGTTCGGATCGGCGGGCTGTCGCCGGTCACCGGCGGCGCTGCGCAGGCTTACGCCGCGCCGGCCGCGCCGGCCGAGCGCTGACGGCGGCCTCCGCCGCGATCTCGTCGCGCAGCCACTGCCGGAACGCCGCGATCTTCGGCGAATCGGCCGAGCGCGGCGGGTACACGAGGAAGTACTTGCGGGTGCCCGGCACGTCGACGTCGAACAGCCGCACCAGCAGGCCGTTGCGCACGTCGCTGCCGAGCAGCGACGTCCGGGCGAGCGCGACGCCCTGTCCTTCGATCGCCGCCTGCATCAGGTGCGCGGAGTCGTTGAAGATCGGGCCGCGCGCGGGCTCGGGCCACGGCAGGCCGGCCGCCTGGAACCACGGCTGCCAGAACTCGTCGTCGGCGCGCAGCAGCGTGCAGCGCGCGAGGTCGGCCGGTTGCTTCGGGAGCCGCCCGCCCGCCATGCGCGGGCTGCACACCGGAAAGAAGCGTTCGTCGAGCAGGTGCTCGGCCACCACGCCGGGCCAGCTGCCGAAGCCGTAGCGGACCGCGACGTCGGCGTCGTCGCTGCGGAAGTCGACGTTGAGGACGTTCGCCCGCACGTCGAGGTCGATGTCCGGGTGCGCGGCCGCGAAGCGCGCCATCCGCGGCAGCAGCCAGCGCGCCGCGAACGACGGCATGACGGAGATCCGCAGCAGCCGCGGGTTGCGGCGTCCGGCCAGCTCCTGCACGGCGGACGCGAGCTCGGCCAGCGCGCTGCGCACCCGCTGCGCGAAGCGCTCGCCCTCGTCGGTGAGGCGGATGCCGCGACCCGCGCGCTCGACGAGGCGCACGCCGAGGTCGTCCTCGAGCGCCTTGATCTGGTGGCTGATCGCGCCGTGCGTCAGGTGCAGCGACTCCGCGGCGCGCGTGAGGCTGCCTTCGCGCGCCGCGGCCTCGAACGCGCGCAGCGCCTGCATCGGCGGAAGTCGCAGCGCCATCGTGGTCTCCGATCAAAATGTGAATATTGCTCACATGTTGCCGGAAAACAAATCGTTTGTCGTGCCTGCGCGCAAGACCTAAAGTGGGCTCCGCAACGACCGACCCACGGAGGCCGACATGATGATCCGACTGACATTTGACGCGGGCGGCGCGTGGCTGCGCCGCATCGAGGACGCGTTCGCCGTCGCGGCGCTCGGCGCGCTGCTGGCGCTGACGGTCGCGACCGCCGAAAGCGCGGTCGAAACGCTGGCCGGCGCGCCGGCGCGCTACTCGACGCCGCCGGCCGCGAACGCGGCGCGGCCCGCGGGCGTCGCGAGCAGCGCCAGCGCGGCCTTCGCCGCACCGGGCGCGGCGGCGCCCGTCATCACGGCCGCCTCGTAGCTCGTGTAGTTCTGCACGGACGCCGGCAGCGGGCCCACCAGCACGAGCCCCTTCGTGTCGTACATGCGGATCTCGGTGATGGCGCCGAAGCCGATCTCGTTGCCGCGGCCCTTGCCCACGTGCTCCATCACGGCGGCGCCGTCCGGGTAGCGCGTCGTCTTCGCCTTCAGCGCGTCGGCGATGCCCAGCGTGGCGAACAGCCGGTCGAGGTAGAGGCCGGTCGACGCCGTGTTGTAGACGATCGAGTCGGCGGCGAGCAGCGACTGCTTCAGCGCGTCGACACTCGCCACGTCGGGGCGCGGCGCGCCCGCGCGCACGACCACGCCCGCGCCGACGCGGCCGACCGGCACGCGCGTCGCCGCGTCGACCTTGCCGTCCTGCGCCGCCTGCGCGATCGCCGCCGGCGGCGCGATCAGGATGTCGAAGACCTCGCCCGCGGCGAGCCGCTGCGCGATGCGCGGCGCCGTGTTGAACTGGATCGCGAGGCTGTCGCCGGTCTCGCGCTTCGCGAGCGCGGCGAAGGC
>JAYRNW010000175.1:0-5651 GCA_041911995.1 Casimicrobiaceae bacterium
AGGAACATCCGGTACGCCGGATTGGCCGATTCGTCGACGTGCGTATAGCCGAGCCGCTGCAGAAACTGCCGGAAATCGGCCTTGTCCGACGGCGGCACCTGCATGCCGACCAGCACGCGGCCGTAGTCGGCGCCGTGGTTGCGGTAGTGGAACAGGCTGATGTTCCAGCCGGCGCTCATGCTGTCGAGGAAGCGCATCAGCGCGCCCGGGCGCTCCGGGAACTCGAACCGGTACAGGATCTCGTTCTCGGCGGAGGGCGCGTGGCCGCCGACCAGGTGCCGGACGTGCAGCTTGGCCATCTCGTTGTCCGACAGGTCGTACGCCTCGATCCGGTGCCGGCGGAACGCCGCCAGCAGCTCGGCCGTGGATCGCCGGTCCGCGACCTCGACGCCGACGAAGAGGTGCGCGGTCTTCGGGTCGGCGTAGCGGTAGTTGAACTCCGTGATGTTGCGGTTGCCGAGCAGCGCGCAGAACTCGCGGAAGCTGCCGGGGCGCTCGGGGATGGTGACGGCGAAGATCGCCTCGCGCGCCTCGCCCAGCTCGGCGCGCTCGGCCACGAAGCGCAGCCGGTCGAAGTTCATGTTGGCGCCGCCGGCGATCGCGACGAACGTCCGGTCGCGCAGCCGGTGCCGCTCGCACCACTGCTTGACGCCGGCGACCGACAGCGCGCCGGCCGGCTCGAGGATCGACCGCGTGTCCTCGAACACGTCCTTCAGCGCCGCGCACGTGGCGTCGGTGTCGACGGTGACCATCGCGTCGACGTACTGGCGCGCGAGCCGGAACGTCTCGCGGCCGACCTGCTTGACCGCCACGCCGTCGGCGAACAGCCCGACCTGCGGCAGCGCGACGCGCCGGCCCGCGGCGAGCGAGCGTGTCATCGCGTCGGAGTCGACCGGCTGCACGCCGATCACGCGGATCGACGGCTGCACGCGCTTGATGTAGGCGGCGATGCCGGAGACGAGCCCACCGCCGCCGACCGCGACGAAGATCGCGTCGATCGGGTCCTGGTGCTGGCGCAGGATCTCCATGCCGATCGTCCCCTGGCCGGCGATCACGTCGGGATCGTCGTACGGGTGGACGAACGCCGCGGCGGTCTCCTTCTGCAGCACCTGCGCGTGCGCGTAGGCGTCGGAGTACGAGTCGCCGTGGAGCACGACGATGCCGCCGCGCGCCTCCACCGCCGCGATCTTGATCTGCGGCGTGGTCACCGGCATCACGATCGTCGCCCGGCAGTGCATGCGCTGCGCGGCGAGCGCCACGCCCTGCGCGTGGTTGCCGGCGGATGCCGCGATCACGCCCTTCGCCCGCTCCGCCGCCGTCAGGTGCGCCATCTTGTTGTACGCGCCGCGCAGCTTGAACGAGAAAACCGGCTGCTGGTCCTCGCGCTTCAGCAGGACGCGGTTGCCGAGCCGGCGCGACAGCGTCGCCGCGTAGTCGAGCGGCGACTCGATCGCGACGTCGTAGACCTTGGCGGTCAGGATCTTCTGCAGGTAGTCGATGGCCATGGCGTGACGAGGGTAGCAGGAACGCCGGGAGGGCGGAATCGGTGCGTTAATCGACGTCGCACGCCGCCTTATTCTGCTAGGCTTCGCGCCGCCCCCTTCGAATCCACGCGTCCGCTCCCGATGCCGCGCGCCCTCTCGCCAACGCTCAAAGCCCCGTCGCGGCCGACCACGCTCGCCGTCGTCGACCTGGGCTCGAACAGCTTCCGCCTCGAGGTCGGGCGCGTCGAGGGCGACCAGATCTTCCGCCTCGACACGTGGCGCGAGACGATCCGCTTCGGCGCCGGCATCGACGAGAAGGGGCACCTGACGGTCGCCGCGCGCCGCGCGGCGCTCGCGTGCCTCACCCGCTTCCGCGAGCGGCTGTCCGGCCTGCACCCGTCGGCGGTGCGGGCGGTGGCCACCAACACGTTCCGCGTCGCGAAGAACGCCGGCACGTTCCTGCCGCAGGCGGAGGCGGCGCTGGGCTTCCCGATCGACATCATCGGCGGGCACGAGGAAGCACGGCTCATCTACGTCGGCGTCGCGCACGTGCTGCCCGCATCCCGCGAGCCGCGGCTCGTCATCGACATCGGCGGCGGGTCGACCGAATTCATCATCGGCCGCGAGATGACGCCGGAGCGGCTCGAGTCCCTGAAGCTGGGCTGCGTGTCGTTGTCGCAGCGCTTCTTCCCGGACGGCGAGCTGCGCGCCGATGCGTTCGCGGCGGCCGAGACCCACGCGCGCGCCGAGATCGAGGCGATCGCGCGCGAGTTCGGGCGCGAGCACTGGCGCGAGGCGTTTGCGTCGTCGGGGACGGCGCTCGCGCTCGCGGCGATCCTCGAGGAGAACGGGCTGTCCGCCGGCGGCATCACGCCCGAGGGCCTCGCGCGGCTGCGCAAGCGCATGGTCGGCGCGGGCCGCATCTCGCGGCTGCGGCTCGAGGCGGTCAAGCCCGAGCGCGCGCCGGTGCTGGCCGGCGGCTTCGCGATCATGGCCGCGGCGATCGCCGAGCTCGACGTTCCGCGCATCAACCCGGTCGGCGGCGCGCTGCGCCTGGGGGTTCTGTACGACCTCCTCGGCCGCACGGTGAAGCGGGACAGCCGCGCGGCGACGGTCGAGCGGCTGGCCGAGCGCTACCGCCTCGACCGCGCGCACGCCGCGCGCGTCGCCGCCATGGCGAAGGCGCTCTACCTCGCGTCCGCGCCGGCGCCCGCGCCCGAGACCGCGCAGCGCGTCGAGTGGGCGGCGCTGCTGCACGAGGTCGGCTTCTCCGTCTCGCACATCGGCTTCCACAAGCACGGCGCGTACATCCTCGAGAACGCCGACATGCCCGGGTTCTCGGCGCAGGAGCAGCGCCGGCTCGCGCTGCTGGTGATGGGATGCCGCGGCGGCCTGTCGAAGATCGCCGACCTGCTCGGGGACCGCGACGTCGCCGCGCAGATCCTCGCGCTGCGCCTCGCCGTGCTGTTCCACCATGCGCGGCGCGCGATCGACCTGCCGCGGATCACGCTGGAGGTCGGGCGGGCGATCCGGTTCGGCCTCGGCAAGCGCTGGCTCGCCGCGCATCCGCTGACCTCGCACCTGATCGAGGTCGAGCGCGCCGAGTGGGCGGACCTCGGTCTCCCGTGGCGCGCGGAGACTAGACGAAATCCGGGCCGAGCACGACCTTGAGCACCACCGCGGCGGCGCGTTGATCCTTGGCGCGGTTGGACAGCCACCAGACGGCGCCCTTGCGCATCGACCAGTAGGCCTCCTCGCCCGACAGCAGGAAGGCCGCGACGGCGCCCAGCGTCGGCTGGTGGCCGACGACCAGCACGGGCTCGCGGGAATCCGGCCAGTTGGCGGCCGCGAGCACTCGCGACACCGGCGCGCCGGGCGCCAACTCGTCCATCGTCCGGAACTTGCGCTCGAGCGCCTGCGCCGTCTGCTGCGCGCGGTCGGCCGGCGACACCAGGATCCGGCACGTGTCGGGCAGGTGCGCGTCCAGCCATTCGGCCATCCGCTCCGCCTGCCTGACGCCCTTCGGCGTCAGCCGCCGCCCGAGGTCGGGCTCGCCGGCTTCCGCTTCGCAATGCCGCCACAGAATCAGATCCATCGTCGCACCCGTCACGCGTGATCACCGGGCTCGCGCATCCGCGCGAGCAGTTCGGCCTGCGCGGCGCGCCGCTTCGCCCCGCGCCGCGCCCTGACCTTCGACCAGCGGCCCTGCGCGTCGAGTTCCCACGCCTCGCGGTTGTCGGCCAGGTAAGCCTTGAGCCCTTCGTCGACGACGCGCTTGCGCAGCGCCGGGTCGAGGACCGGGAACGCGACCTCCACGCGCCGGAAGAGGTTGCGGCCCATCCAGTCGGCCGAGGCGAGCCAGACGTCCGGCGCGCCGCCGTTCTCGAAGTACCAGGCGCGATGGTGCTCGAGGAAGCGGCCGAGGATCGAGCGGACGCGGATGTTCTCGGAGATGCCGGCGACCCCCGGCCGCAGCGCGCACGCGCCGCGCACGACGAGGTCGATGCGCACGCCGGCCGCGGACGCGGCGTAGAGGGCGCGGATCACGCCCTCCTCCACCAGCGCGTTCATCTTCGCGATGATGCGCGCCGGGCGGCCCTCGCGGGCGTGGCGCGTCTCGCGGCGGATCATGTCGAGGACGCGCCGGTGCATCGTGAACGGCGCGAGCAGCAGCCGCTTCATCCGGCCGGCCTTCGCGAGGCTCGTGATGTGCAGGAACACCTCGTTCACGTCGGCGCAGATCTCCGGGTCCGCCGTCAGCAGCCCGAAGTCCGTGTACAGGCGCGTCGTGCGCGGGTGGTAGTTGCCGGTGCCGAGGTGCGCGTAGGGGACGAGCCGCCCTCGGCCCTGGCGGTCGCGCTCGCGGCGGATCAGCAGCGCGAGCTTCGCGTGCGTCTTGAGGCCGAACACGCCGTAGACGACCTGCGCGCCGGCGCGCTCCAGCCGCTCGGCCCAGTTGATGTTCGCCTCCTCGTCGAAGCGCGCCATCAGCTCGACGACGACCGTCACCTCCTTGCCGCGGCGCGCCGCCTCGATCAGCGCCTCCATCAGCACCGAGTTGACGCCGGTGCGGTAGACCGTCTGCTTGATCGCGACGACGTCGTCGTCCTCGGCCGCGCGGCGGATGAACTCGACGACGGGCTCGAACGACTGGTACGGGTGGTGCAGCAGGATGTCGTGCTGGCGGATCGCCGCCAGGATGTCCGGCGCGTCGCGCAGCCGGTCGGGCACGCCCGGCACGAACGGCGCGTACTTCAGCGCGTCGACGTCCACCTGGTCGGCGAGCGAGGCGAGCCGCGCGATGTTCACGGGGCCGTCGCAGCGGTAGAGGTCGTCGTCGGCCAGGCCGAACTGCTGCAGCAGGAACCGCGCGAGCGGCGCCGGGCACTCGGCCGCGACCTCCAGGCGCACGGCGGACCCGAACTGGCGCTGCGGCAACTCGCCCTGCAGCGCCTGCCGCAGGTTCTTGACCTCCTCCTCGTCGATCCACAGGTCGGCGTCGCGGGTGACGCGGAACTGCGAGTAGCCGACGACCCGCCGGCCGGGGAAGAGCTCGGCCAAGTGCGCGTGGATCACCGACGACAGCATCACGAACGCGTTGTCGCGGCCTGCGACCGCGGGCGGGACCTTGATGACGCGCGGCAGCACGCGCGGCGCCTTGACGATCGCGATGCCGGTGTCGCGGCCGAACGCGTCGTTGCCCGCGAGCTCGATGACGAAGTTGAGGCTCTTGTTGACGACCTGCGGGAACGGGTGCGCCGGGTCGAGCCCGATCGGCGTCAGCAGCGGCCGGACCTCCTCCGCGAAGTACTGCGCCGCCCACTGGCGCTCGGCGCGCGTGAACTCGGTGCGGCGGACGAGCCGCACGCCGGCCGCGGCGAGCGCCGGCAGCACCTGCGCGTTCAGCACGCGGTACTGGTCCGCGATCAGCGCGCGCGCGCCGGCGGACAGCCGCGCGACCAGCGCGCGCGCCTCCTGCAGCGTCATGCCCGGCGGCGCGACCTTCGCGCGCAGCTGCTCCTTCAGCCCGGCGACGCGGATCTCGAAGAACTCGTCGAGGTTGCTGCCGTCGATGCTCAGGAACCGGAGTCGCTCGTGCAACGGCACGGCCGCGTGCTCCGCGAGCGCCAGCACGCTGCGGTGGAAGTCGAGCAGCGAGAGCTCGAG
>JAYRNW010000176.1:0-18560 GCA_041911995.1 Casimicrobiaceae bacterium
GCGCAACTGGTCGCCGCGCTGGCGCCGCGCCACGGCCGGTCCGCGCTGTTCGTGCTGGTCGGCGACGACGCGCACTGGCAGCCGTGGGCGCACGCGATGCGCGCGCGCCTCGCCGGCGCGGCGATCGCGACGCGCTTTCGCGTCGTCGCCCGCGCCACACGGCCCGGCATCGAGCGCCTGCTCGCCGAAGCGCCGGCGCGGCTCCTCGTCGCGCTCTCGGCCACGCCGGAAGGCCGCGCGGCGCTGCTCGAAGCGCTGCCGTTGCCGCTGCTGGTGCTGCCGCGCGGCGACGCCGGCGCCCGCTGACGGCGCCGCGCGTCGGTGTGCGTCCTACGCGCGTTCGATCGTCGCGCCGTCGCGGCAATGCGGAAGGGTTCGCGGTAGGATAGCGGCCGCCTTCCGCCACCGCCCTGCCGGCCCGTCCCCGCGATGTCGAATTCACACCGCTGCGCCTCGCGCGCGCACCCTGCAATGCCGTGGCGCCGCGCCTGCGCCGCGGTGCTCGTCGCAGTCGCCTTCGCCGCGTCCTCCGCGGCGAGCGCGCAGGATTTTCCGCGCTACGGCGACGCCGTGTACGAGCCGAAGCTGCGGCAGCCGGGCAAGGACGTCATGTGGCTGCCCACGTCCGACGCGATGGTCGCGCGGATGCTCGAGGCCGCGCACACGACGTCGCGCGACGTCGTCTACGACCTGGGCGCCGGCGAGGGCCGGATCCCCATCGCGGCCGCGAAGCGGTTCGGCGCGACGGCGGTCGGCATCGAGTACGACGCCGACCTGGCGGCACTCGCGCAGCGCAACGCCGAGCGCGCCGGCGTGGCCGACCGCGTGAGGATCGTCCGCGGCGACATCTTCAAGGAGGACTTCACGCGCGCGACGGTGGTCACGCTGTACCTGCTGCCCGACCTCAACCAGCAGCTGCGGCCGCAGCTGCTGCAGATGAAGCCCGGCACCCGCGTGGTGTCGCACATGTGGGACATGGGCGAGTGGGAGCCCGACGAGGCGTTCGCCACCGACGGCAGCGACGGGTTCCTGTGGATCGTGCCGGCGCCGGTGGCCGGCCGCTGGACGCTGCGCGAGGCGGACGGCACGTGGTACGGCGACCTCGACCTCGCGCAGCGGTTCCAGCGCGTCGGCGGCACGCTGACGATGCGCGGCGGCACGCAGCCGCTGCTGGGCGCCTTCGTGCGCGGCGCCACGCTGGGCTTCACGTTCGTCGACCCGTTCGGCGCCGTGCGCACGCTGCGCGCGCAGGTCGACGGCGACGCGCTCGCCGGGCAGGTGCGGTTCGTCGGCACGACCGCGCCGGTCACCGGTCGCCGGGCGCGCGGGAACGCCGCGCCCTAGCGTCCGGTCACGCGAGGTACCGCGACAGCCACGCGAGCGTCTCCTGCCACGCGGCGTTGGCCGCCCCCGGGTCGTAGCGGGCGCCGGTGTCGTTGTGGAACGCGTGGTCGACGTCCGGGTAGACGACCTTGCGGAACGTCTTGCCGCTCTCGCGCATCGCGGCCTCGATCGCCGGGATGTTCGCGTTGATGCGCTCGTCGCGCCCCGCGTAGATCGCGAGCACCGCGGCGCCGATCTTCGGCGCGTCGGCCGCCGGCGCGGGCAATCCGTAGAACGGCACGGCAGCGCGCAACTCCGGCGTCGCGGCCGCCACGCGCCACGTGACGCCGCCGCCGAAGCAGAAGCCGATCATGCCCACGCGATCGGCGCGCGCGTACGGCTGCGCCTGCGCGTACCTGATCGCCGCCTGGAAGTCGGTGACTGCCTGGTTCGCGGGCAGCTTCCCGAGGATGCCCGGGACGTCGTCGGCCGCGTGCTTCGCGGTTCCGCCGGCGCGCGACACGAGGTCGACGGCCACGCCGACGAAGCCGGCCTTCGCGAGGCGCCGCGTCACGTCCTCGATGTGCGGCGTCAGGCCGCGGTTCTCGTGACAGACGAGCACGACAGGATGGCGGCCGGGCGCGGCCGGACGCGCGACGTAGCCGGCGACGTCGCCGTCGCCGGTGGGAATGCGCACGTTTGCCGCGACGATCGCGGCATCGTTCTCGGCGACGCGCGGCGCCGGCGCCGCGGGCGCCGGAGGCGCGGCGACGGTCGCCGGCGGCTGCGCGCGCGCGTCGAGGAGCTGCGCCGCCATCGCGCCGCCCGTCAATCCGGCGAGGAGCCGCAGCGCATCGCGCCGCGCGAGCCGCCCCTGCGCGTAGTCCTCGACGAACTCGTCGACCAGGTATTGCCTCAGGTCATCGTCCATGGCGTGCTTCCTTCCACGTTGCGATCGTCACTTCGGCGGCCCCGCGCCCGGCAGGCCTCCGTCGCCACCCGGCCGCACGTCGCCGCCGCCCTGACGGATGTCGCCGCGCATCCGCAGATCGGCACCGGTGTCGTTGCCGTTGAGCGTGGCGAGCGGCAGGGCGAGCCGCCGGTCGGCGACCTCGCGCTGCGCAGGCGTGAGCGCCGCGTACAGCGCCTTGCCGGCCTCCGCGATGTCCTCGGTCGCGGTGAGCCGGTTGCGCGCGATGTCGGTGAGCGCGTCGAGCCGCTGCGGCGCCGTCGCCTCGCTCGCCGCGGCACGCCCGGCGCGGCGCACGTCGTCGAGCAGCCGCAGCACGCGCTCGCGATACGTGTTCCAGAGCATGCGCTGGTTCGGCAGCAGGTTCAGGTCCTCCTCGAGCTGACCCAACCGCATCTGCACGAGCTCCGGGATGTTCGCGCCGGCCAGTCGCGCTTCGGGCGGCGGCCGCGGGGCGCCCGCGCCCCCCATGCCACCGATGCCGCCGGGGCCCCCCATGCCGCCGGGGCCGCCCGTGCCGCCGGGGCGCCCGCCGCCCGGCGACTGCGCCGCCGCCGTCGCAGCGCCCAGGAGCGCGACCACCAGCGCCAACCGCCGCAACGTCATCCGTCCTTTCGCCATCGTTCCCCGACCTCCGTTGCCGCGTTGATTCGTCACCGTGCCGGAATCATCACCAGCCGGTCGGTGCCCGACTCGGCACCCCACGCCTCGCCGGCGCGGCCCAGCATCTGCCGCACGTTCGCGTTCGCGCGGTTCGACGGAAAGCTCTCGAACTTCTCGGTCGCCGGGTCGAAGCGGACGATCGCGTTGATGCTCCAGTCGGTCAGCCACACGACGTCCTGCGGGTCCACCCACACCGAGTACGCGTGCGCGTTGCCCGGCAGCTTCCATTCGCGCCACGCGCGCGTCGCGGGATCGTAGAGCCCGACGTGGCCGGTGTTCCAGTAGCTGACCCAGATGCGGCCGCGCGAGTCCGACCACACGCGGCGCGCGCCCTGGTCCTTCGTCGGCGGCTCGATCACCGTCGCCGCGCCCGTTTCGACGTCGACGCGCGCGATGTGGTTCCCGGCGAGCGACGCGTAGTAGACGTCGCCGCCCGGCGTCGTGGCGATGCCGTAGGGACCGCGGCCCTTCGGCGCCTCCCACACGCGGACGTCGCCGGTCGCGGGATCGACGCGGCCGTACACGCCCGACTGCCCGGTGAACCAGATCCGCCCCTTCCGGTCGAACGTCGCCGTGTTGAGGTTCGCATACGCACTGCCCGGCGGCAGCGACCACGACCGCACGTCGCGCGTCTTCGGGTCGACGCGCACGATCGCGTTCTGGCCGCCGTCGGTGATCCACGGCGCGCCGTCCGGCCCGACGATCACGCCGTGCGGCGCCGAGCGCGGGCCTAAGTCGACCTCCTCGACCTTGCCGGATTTCGGGTCGAGGATGCCGAGCCTGCCGGTCGCCTGCGCCGTGTAGTAGACGGGGCCGCCCGGGGCGGGTGTGGCGGCGACGTCGTGCGGGTGCGCGCCGCGCACGACGTCGAAGTACACGGGCGCGGCATGCGCGGCCAGCGTCGCGCACGCGGCGAGCGCAGCCGCCGCGGCGCACCGCCGTGCGGCCATTCCGGGCATTCCCATGGCGAGATCCCTCCCCGTCCTCCGGCCTCCGCCGGCTACGGCGCTAGTGTAATTCGTGCCGGCCCGGTGGCGGCCGGCGACGGATCGGACTACCATGGCGACGGGCTTCCGGCGCCGACGCGCGCCTTCCGGGAAGCGACAGCCATCGGGGAGACTCGCGATGCACGCATCGAAACTGGCGTTGGCGGCGGGACTGGCGGCGCTGGCCGCGGCGGGAGCGGCGGTCGCGGCCCCGTGCTACATCGTCGTCGACCGCAACGACACCGTCGTCTATCGCGACGTCACGCCGCCGTTCGACCTCACCGACCCGCGCAAACCCGAGTCGCCGGAGCGCGCCGAGATGCGCCGGCGCGGGTTGCACCTCATCGTCGCGGACTTCGAGAAGTGCAACGCCGTCGGCTACATCTCGCCCACGACCGGCGCGACGACCGCGACCGTCGACGAGATCGTGATGCGGCTGCCCTCCGCGATCCCGACGTCGATCGGCGGGCGCAGCGGGTACGTCGCCGCGCCCTGATCGGCGCCAAGCGTCCGCGCCCACGGCGCGCGCCCCTTCGGGGGAAGGCGCGCGTGGCGCGTTTTGGGGGGAACACCGGCCCTCACGCCTTCCAGTCGGGCTTCGGCACCGTGCGCGCGACGAGCGCGCCAGCGGCCGTCATCGCCGCCAGCAACAGGAACGCGATCCGGTAGACCTCGTCGACGCGCGACGCGAGGCGCGCGCGGTCGGCCTCGGACATCCGCCGGATGTACGCGGCGCCGCCTTCCAGCGCGTCGTGCAGCAGCGCGGCGGTGCCGTCGGCGCGCACGTCGATCTGCGCGAAGATCACGGCGCCGGTGAGCGCGACGCCGACGGCGCCGCCGATCGCGCGCGACAGCGCGATCGTCGCGGTCGCGACCCCGAGCGCCTTCGGGCCGGCCGCGAGCTGCACGGTGACCTGCGTGGGCGGCATCACCATGCCGAGACCCACGCCGACCAGCACGGTCAGCACCAGCACGACCGGCGTGCCGGCGCCCGCGACCGCGAGCGAGAGGCCGACGAACGCCGCGGTCGCCAGCGAAAGCCCCGCGATCGGGAACACGTTGACGCGGCCCGTGTGCGCGATCAGCCGCCCGGTGATCGCCGCGGCGGCGACCTGCGCGAGCGTGATCGGCAGCAGCAGCGCGCCCGACGCCCCGATGCCCATCCCGCGCGAGAGCTGCAGGTACAGCGGCAGGTAGAGGACGGTCGAGAACAGCGCGCCGGCAAAGCACAGCACGACGGCGTCCGAGCGCGCGATGGCGGGGATGCGCAGGAAGCGCAGCGGGATCACCGGATCGCGGTGGCGGCGCTCCCAGCGCACGAGCAGCGCGAGGCCGGCGGCGGCGCAGGCGAGCAGCGCGAACGTCGGCCACGAGGCCCACGCGAAGCGATGGCCGCCGGACGTGACCGCGAACAGGAACGTCGCCGTCGTCGCGCAGAACAGCAGCGCGCCGATGACGTCCGCGCGGAACGCGGCCGGGCGCGTTGCCGCCGGCGACTGCGGCACGCGCAGCGCGAGCGCCGCCGCGACGAGGCCCAGCGGAACGTTGACGGCGAACACGGCGCGCCAGCTGAACTGCTCGGTGAGGAAGCCGCCCAGCATCGGGCCCGTCGTGCTGGCGAGCGCGAAGACCGTCGCGAAGTAGCCGGCGAACCGGCCGCGCTCGCGCGGCGACACGTGCTCGCCGATCATCGCCTGTGCGAGCGTCATGAGGCCGCCGCCGCCCAATCCCTGCAACGCGCGGAACAGCACGAGCCACAGGAAGCCGGGCGCGAGCGCGCAGCCGGCGGAGGCGAGCGTGAACAGCGTCAGCGCCGCGAGCAGCGTCCGGCGGTGGCCGAGGCGGTCGCCGACGTAGCCGTACAGCGGCGCCGCCACCGTGACCGCGAGCAGGTAGGCGACGACGACCCACGACAGGTCGGCCACGCCGCGCAGCGAGCTCGCGATCGCGGGCAGCGCGGTCGCGAGGACGGTCTGGTCGGCGGCCGCGAGGTACATCGCGACCATGACGCCGGGGAACACGCGGCGGAACGCCATCCGCGTCGCGGCGGCCGACGCGGCCGGCGGCCACGATTCGGGGTCCGGTGGCGCGTTCAACGACGGGGCGGGCGGCGCAGCGCGTCGCGGGCGGGCGGGCGCGGAGAACGGAACGGACGGAACGGGCGGCGCGCGGCGGACAAGCGCGCATTTTACGCGAGCGCGCCGCCGCTCCGGATCAGCGCGGATTCTCCGGCGGCAGCGGGCACTGCGCGACGCGGCCCCACCAGCCTTCGCAGGCGTCGAGGCGCACCCGCTGGTCGCAGATGAATCCGGACAGGCCGCCCTCGCGCTCGCACTGCGCGAGCGCGTCGCTCAGCTGCTGCCAGCGATCGGGCGGCGGCGGCGCCGGGCGCGGCGCAGCCGGCGGCGGCGCGTCGGGGCGCGGCGCCTCGGCGACCGGCCCGAAGCTGTCAGGTGCCGGATAGGCGACGAGCGCGGTCGCCTCGGCCCGCGCGCGCGGCTCGGCAGCCCTGGTGGCGGCCGGCCGGGCAACGGTGGCGGTGGCCGCCTGCACCTTCGGCGGCGGCACGAACGGCATCGCCGGAAGGGTGTCGCGCGCGTCGCCGGCGGTACCGGGGCGCGGCAGCGGCACCGGCGCGGCCGGGGCCGGGGCCGGCGTGTCGTGAATGGAGGCTGCCCACTCGGGCTGCCCCAGGTAGGCCACGCCGGCCAGCGCCGCGACGGCGGTGGTCGCCAGCAGCGTGCGCCGCACGATCTCGGCGCGAATCCGCCGGCCCGCCCGGCTTCGCTTGGGCGGCTCGGCGTGGGCCGCCAGCGCCGCGGCGCGGCGGCGCCCGCGCAGCCGCGGCACCGGCGCCACGTATTGCGGCAGCTCCTGCACGGTCCGGTGGTGCGCGCGCTTCAACGCCGCCCGGCATGGCGTGCACAGCATCGCCCCGGCGGGCGCCGGCTGGCCGCAGATCGTGCAGGTGGTCGACCTCTTCTTCACTCCGTGGCTTTCCCGTGGCGTCGCGCGGCCGTGAGGAGCGGCGTGCATCGAACATGCCAATGTCATAATAGCGCCTTCGCGGGCGGTCGGCAATCGGCGTCTACAATCGTGTCGTGGCCGCGCCACCGTGGCGTGGCGCCGCCGCCGTCCGCCGACCTCCCGCAGCTGCGCGACCCGCATGCCCGATCCCAAGCCCTTCACGCTGACCGCCGTCGCCCGCTGGGGCGACATGGACTCCAACGCCCACATGGCGAACACCGCGTATCTCGACCTCGCGGTCGAGTCCCGCTTCGCGTATTTCGAGTCGCAGGGCTTCCCGGCGAGCGCGTTCGCGCGCCACGGAATCGGGCCGGTCGTGCAGGAGGACGTCGTCACGTACTTCGCCGAGGTCCGCCTGCGCGAGCGCATCGACGTCACGCTGGAGATGGCGGCGCTGTCCGCCGACGCGTCGCGCTTCCGCCTGCGCAACGTGTTCCGCCGCGCGGACGGCAGGGTCGCGGCGCGCCTCGTGACGTCGGGCGGCTGGCTCGACCTCGCCGCGCGGCGCCTGACCGCGCCGCCGGCCGGATTGCGCGCCGCGCTCGAGAATCTCGCGCGGACGGAAGACTTCGTCGTGCTGGCGGACTCGGGCGCGAGCCGCTGATCTCCTCCAACGCGGCATTGCCGCAACCCGACCGCGCATCGCAGAATGCGCTCGCGCGCAGCGTGCGCAACGTCAACCCACCACGGAAGGACATGGCAATCATGCAGAAGACGGCGATCGTGACCGGCGCAGGCACCGGCATCGGCAAGGCGGCGGCGGTCGCGCTCCTCGAGCACGGCTATCGGGTGGCGTTCGCCGGCCGCCGGCGCGAGCCGCTCGCGCAGGCGATCGCCGCGACCGGCGCGCTCGCGGGCAACGCGCTCGCGATCCCCACGGACGTCGCCGACCCGGCCTCCGTGGCCGCGCTGTTCGCGCAGGTGAAGGCGGCCTGGGGGCGCCTCGACGTGCTGTTCAACAACGCCGGCGTCGGCGCGCCTGCGGTCAACGTGGAGGAGCTCACGTTCGCGCAGTGGAAGAGCGTCGTCGACATCAACCTGACCGGCGCGTTCCTGTGCACGCAGGAGGCGATCCGGATCATGAAGGACCAGACGCCGCGCGGCGGGCGCATCATCAACAACGGCTCGATCTCCGCGCACGCGCCGCGGCCGAACTCCGCGCCGTATACGGCGACCAAGCACGCGATCACCGGCCTCACGAAGTCGACGTCGCTCGACGGGCGCAAGTACGACGTCGCGTGCGGCCAGATCGACATCGGCAACGCGGCGACCGAGATGGCGGCGAGGATGGCGACCGGCGTGCCGCAGGCGAACGGCCAGGTCGCGGTCGAGCCGCTGATGGACGTCGCGCACGTGGCGTCCGCCGTCGTCTACATGGCCGGCCTGCCGCTCGACGCCAACGTGCAGTTCATGACGATCATGGCGACCAAGATGCCGTTCGTCGGGCGCGGGTGACGGCCCGGCGTCGCGCTATCCGCCGTACCGGCGCGCGGCCCTACCTGAGCTGCAGGCAATTCGCCGCGGAAGCGTCCTCGCAGCCGCCGGCGCACGTCACCTTGCCGTAGACGTCCTGCGTGACGGGACCCGCGGGGACCACCGAGCAGGTGATCTTTCCGAACAGGTCGCGCACGCAGCGCCCCTTGCCGCATACGGCCTGCCCCGCGAGCGTGACGTGCAGCTCGCCGCCCATCGGCGGGCAGCTGGTGTTGCCGGAAAGGTCGCGGTAGCAGCCTTCCGGCACCGGCCCGATCTGCTGCGCGCGGGAAGGCAACGCGACCGCGATCGCGAAGGACATCGTCGCCAGCAGCGGCACGATCTTCATCGTTTTTTCCTCCGACTTCTTGCGCGGCCGGGCCGCTCACCAGTACCGCATCGCGCCGCGGTACAGCCCCTCGAGGTCCTGCTGCGAGACGCTGCGCGGCGCCATCACCAGCGGCCGCTGCTGCGCATACGCGCCCGCGGCGAGTGCCCCCACGTCCGCCTCGCCGTAGCCCAGCGCCGCGATGCCCGACGGCAGCCCGGTCTCGCGCATCAGCCGGACGAACGCGCCGGCGAGGATCTCGCCCGCGTCTTCCGGCTGCGCACCCGCGACGTCGGCGCCGAGCGCGGCGGCGGCCTCGAGGTGGCGCGCGGGATTGGCGGACGCGGTGAAGCGGAACGCCGCCGGCGCGTTGATCACGACGGCGATGCCGTGCGGCACCATCGGTTCGCGATCCTCGTAGCCTTTCGCCGTGTACACGTGCTTCAGCGTGGCCACCGAGTAGGACATCGCGTGCGGGATGTGCACACCGGCGCTGCCGAACGCGAGGCCCGCGAGCGTGGACGCGAACATCAGCTGGTGGCGCGCCTCGACGTCGTGCGCGTCGCGCACGGCGCGCGCGAGGTACCGGCCGCCCAGCCGGATCGCCGCGAGGCTGCCGATGTCGTTGTACGGCGTGGCCCCCTGGTAGGGCGGCCGCTGCGACGGATGCGCCGGCCGCGGCCGGCTGGTGTAGGGCCGCGCCGTGTACGACTCGACCGCGTGCGTAAGCACGTCGAAGCCGCACGCGGCGACGACGCCGCCGGGCAGCGTCTCGGTGGTCGTCGGGTCGACGATCGCCAGCGTCGGCTTCAGCAGCGGCGACGCGATGCCGGTCTTCAGGCCGACGGACTTCAAGTCGACGATCGTGATGCCGGTGGTCTCGCTGCCGGTGCCGCAGGTCGTCGGGCAGGCGATGTGCGGCTTCAGCTTGCCCGGGATGGGCTTCGCGCGGCCGATCGGCGCGTTGATGTACGCGATCAGCTCGTCGGGCCACGACGCGAGCAGGTTGGCCGCCTTCGCCGTGTCCATCACCGAGCCGCCGCCCAGCGACACGGAGCCGTCGAACGCGCCGTCGCGCGCGAAGGCGGCGGCCTCCTCGAACGAGTCGCTGTTCGGCTCGCAGCGCGCGTGGTCGTAGACGACGACGTCCACGCCGGCGTCGCGCAGCGCGGCGAGCGCCGTTGCGCCCGGTGCGCTCGCGAGCACGTGCGCGTCGACGAACATCCCGACGCGCTTCATGCCGAGCGTGACGGCGTCCGCGCCGAGCTCGCGCAGCGCGCCGGCGCCGAACTTGATCGGCGACGCGCTGACCGCAAAGACCGTCTCCCCTTCGCCGGGAGCGAGATAACCGGGGTTCGTCGCCATGTGCCGTGGTCTCCGCTTCGTGGTGTCGCCGCAAGTATGACGGACGTGCGCCGTGCATTCGCGCCGGCACGGCGCGCCGGACGCGATCGAACATTGTATGCAACAACCGCGGCAGCCGCCGGACGCGATCGATTGACATTCGCATTTGGCCGGGTGTAGCGTCGCCGGACCCTCGCCGCTCCCCCTGCGGCGCTCGCTTGCAGCAATCGGCTTCCTGTCACGGGAGGTGCCCATGATGCGCAGCAAAGCGATGGTCCTCGCGCTGGCGCTGCTCGCGCCGCTCTCCGGCGCGGCGTCCGCCCCCGTCGTCGAGTACTACCACGCGGGCCTCGACCACTACTTCATCACGTGGGTGCCCGACGAGATCGCCAAGCTCGACGCCGGCACCGTCATCAAGGGCTGGGTGCGCACCGGGCAGCAGTTCCGGACGTACACGAGCGCGCAGGGCGGCGCCTCGCCGGTGTGCCGCTTCTACATTCCGCCCGGCCTCGGCGACTCGCACTTCTTCGGCCGCGGCACCGCCGAGTGCGTGGCCACCGGGCAGAACAACCCGAGCTTCACGCTCGAGGATCCGAAGTTCATGTACCTGTTCCTGCCGGCGAACGGGACCTGCCCGTCCGGCACGACCAACGTGTACCGCGTGTTCAGCAACCGCGCGGATGCCAATCATCGCTACATGACCGACAAGGCGATCCGCGACCAGATGGTGGCGAAGGGCTGGCTCGCCGAAGGCGACGGACCGGACCTCGTCGTGATGTGCGCGCCCGCCGACACCGGCGCCCGCGCCGACTTCAATCCGGCGGCGAACACGACGGTCGGCGGCGCGATGAACGTCGCGTCGGTCACGATCCCCGCCGGCATCACCGTCACGCTCGGCAGCGACCTCTACCTCGACGCCTCCGGCGCCATCACCGTGGCCGGGAACGTCGTCGGCGACTGCAAGGCGCTCGCCCTGTCGGCGGCCGGCACGCTCAACGTCTCCGGCAGCGTCGACACGCAGTGCACGACCTTGCCTGCCGGCACGCCGCCGGCGACCACGCTCGTCGGCAAGGGCGGCTACCACTTCACCGGCGGCGGCACCGTGACCTCGTCCGGCGACGTCATGGTCACCAACAATCTCGCGAAGGCGACGAGCGCGACGTTCGACGCGACCGGCGCCGTCGTGCCGTCCGCGCCCACGGCGGCGTCGCTCGTCGCCGAGCCCGCGCCGTACGCGTGCGAATCGATCAACCGCATCTGGCTCACCAGGCCGGTCCGGATGGATCCCGGCACCAACGGCGGCCCGGTGGGCCAGCCGGGCGCGCCGGCGCGGACGTGGACGCTGTGGTGCGACGAAGGCGCCAACGGCCTGATCGACCGCACGACCGTGTGGGGACAGGACGGCGGGCACGGCGGCGACGCCGAGCACGAGGTCGCCGCGGCGGCCAAGGCGACCGGCGGCGCCGGCGGCCGCGGCGGCAACCTGCTCGTGTACGTGACCGGGTCGCTCGACCTCGGCGCGAACAACACGTTCAACGGCGGCGACGGCGGCCGCGGCGGCAAGGCCAAGGCGACGAGCACGACGAACGCGACCGGCGCGGCGGCGCCGCCGGCCACCGCCATCTCCGGCAAGGGTGGCGACGCGGGGCTCATCACGGTCCAGGCCGACCAGGCCATCGCCATCAGCGGCTCGCTGACGTTGAACGTCGGCAAGGGCGGGTCCACCGGCAACGCGACCGCGGTCGCCGCCGACGGCGTCAACTCGACGGCGGCGCGCGACGCGCAGGTCGGCGGCGCCGCCGGCGCATTCAGCGGCGAAGGCGGCAAGCTGCCGCGCAGCCAGCTGAGGGCCGGCGGCAGCGTGACCGGCCTCGGCAACGTGACGGTGACCGGCGGTCCGGGCGGGACGTCGGGTGTCGCGGACGCGCAGGCGGGCAAGGGCGGCGACGGCGCCGACGTCGGGCACAAGGACGGCGCCGCGGGCGGCGCGGTCGCCGCGGTGTCGGGTCGCGGCGGCGACGTCGAGACGCGCGACCTGCAGGGCAACCTCGTCGGCGCCGGCGGCGACACGTCCGACGCCATCCTGCGCCGCGCGCTGGGCGGCGTCGGCTACAACGACTGCGCCGTGCCGCTGACCGCGGGCGGCAAGGGCGGTCAGGGCGGTGCGGGCACCGGCGGCGCGGGCTCCGGCGGCACCGGTCGCCCGAACGGTGCGGCCGGCACCACGCGCGAGATCGTCGTCGGCAACGGCGGCAACGGCGCCCACGGTCTGGGCCCGGGCCAAGGCGGCGACGCCGGCGCCGCGGTCATCGTCCCGGCCGGCCCCGTCGTCGTCACGGCGCCGGTGTTCACGCCGGGCGCGCGCGGCCGTGGCTGCCGCTTCGTCGTGGCCATCGTCGTGTTCAACGACCCGACGCCGCCGCACGAGGGCTTCGTCGGCTACACGACGATCACGATCCTCGACGCCCTCGTCGACAACGCGGCGGGCACGATCGCGTTCACCGGCGCGCCCGGCGGCAAGTGGATCGCCGTGTCCGGCCCGTTCAACAAGACCACCGGCGCGTTCTCCGCGCAGGGCACCGGCGTGGCTGCCGGGGTCCCGGGCGTGCCGGCCACCTTCACCGGCACGATCACGTTCGGGACCGGCCAGATCGCGGGGCAGATCACGCTGGGCGGCGGCGCGGTCGGCCTGCCGCAGCACTCGGTGAGCTACAACCTCACCGGCAACGTGCAGGGCGTGGCGCCCTGAGCGGGCGCGCGGGGCGCCGCGGCGCAGCGTCGGCGCTCAGCGCTCGTGCTCGTCCGGCGGCGCCGCCTCGCCGACGTAGCGCTGGTGCAGGTGCACCGGCGGCGCCACGCGCCGGCGCACGCGCAGGTTGATGATCTCGACGACGACCGAGAACGCCATCGCGAAGTAGATGTAGCCCTTCGGCACCGACCGGCCGAAGCCTTCGGCGATCAGTGCCACGCCGACGACGAACAGGAACGACAGCGCCAGCACCTTGATCGTCGGGTGCGCGGAGACGAAGCGGCCGATGACGCCGGCGAACGCCATCATCAGCGCCACCGACACGACGACGGCGGCGACCATCACGGCGATCTCGTCGACCATGCCGACCGCGGTGATGATCGAGTCGAGCGAGAACACGAGGTCGATGACGACGATCTGCAGGATCACCGCGCCGAACGTCGCCTTCACGGCGGACGAGGACCCGCCCTCCTCGCCCTCCATCAGCTGGTGGACCTCCACCGTGCTCTTCCACAGCAGGAACAGCCCGCCCACGATCAGGATCAGGTCGCGGCCGGAGATCGCCTGCCCCAGCACCGCGAAGAGCGGCGCCTTCAACCCGACCAGCCACGACAGCACGAGCAGCAGCCCGATGCGCATGAACATCGCGAGGAAGAGCCCCAGCCGGCGCGCGAACTCGCGCCGCGCGCGCGGCAGCTTGTCGACGAGGATCGCGATGAAGATGACGTTGTCGATCCCCAGCACCAGCTCCAGCGCGGTCAGCGTCGCGAACGCGATCCACGCTTCGGGGCTTGCGAGCAGTTCGAGCATGGAAATTCCTGCGCGAGTGGGGCGCCGGGGCGCGCGGCGGGGCCGGCGCGTCAGCGGAAGAAGAACACTCCGTAGACGATCGCCGCCAGCAGCAGCCACTTGCCGGCGTAGTACACGTACTTGTTGCGCTGCTTGATCGCCTTCGCCGGCAGCCGAACGTAGTACGCGACGCCGAAGATCCGGTTGAGCAGGCCGACCTTGTCGCCGGCCACGTTCTCGGTCTGGCTCGCGCGGACGACCGTGCGCTCGATCCAGTGGTTGAGCCGCGTCGCCCAGCGCCGCGTCAGCGGCCGCTCGACGTCGCAGAACAGGATCAGCCGGTCGCGGTCCGTGCGGTTCTCGGCCCAGTGCACGTACGTCTCGTCGAACATCACGGCCTCGCCGTCGCGCCACGCGTACGGCTCGCCGTCGACGACGATCCGGCACGCGTCGCTGTTGGGCGTCTGCAATCCCAGGTGGTAGCGCAGCGAGCCGGCGAACGGGTCGCGGTGGCGGCCGAGGTCGCCGCCCGCCGGCAGCAGCGCGAACATCGCGCCGTTGACCGTCGGGATCGACTGCACGAGCGCCACGGTGCGCGGGCACAGCGCGCGCGCCGACTCGATGGGGGCGTCGTACCACTTGAGGTAGAAGCGCTTCCAGCCGCGGCGGAAGAACGAGTTGAAGCCCAGGTCGTTGTACGTGGCCGCGGCGCGGATGTGGCCGTCGTCGAACAGCTTCAGCGCCTCGTCGCGGATCGCCTGCCAGTTGTCCTGCAGCGGCTTCAGCTCGGGAAAGCGCGCGGCGTCGACGAACGGCGTGGTCGGCACCGCCGAATAGCCGTACATGATCGCGTTGTACGGCGCGATGACCGTCGAATGGTCGGTCAGCTGCCGGTGGAACTTGTGCCGGTCGCGGCCGCGGTAGTGGACGTACAGCGCCCACGCGACGTAGCCGTAGACGAACGTCGCCTTCCACGACAGCAGCGACGCCAGCACGGCGGCGGAGCCCGGCACGTCCATCACGCGCTCGCCGCCCGCAGCCGGCGGCGGCCCGACGCCGCGGCCACCGACTTCCACCGGCGGTGCACCCAGTACCACTGCTCCGGACGGCGCAGCACGAGGCGCTCGAGCACCGCGTTGTACGCGCGCGTCGTCAGCCGGATCGCCTCGGTCGTGCTCGCGTGCTCGACGGCCGGGATCGGCGCCTCGAAGCGCAGCACGTGGCGCCCGTCCGGCTCGCGCCAGCTCGTCGCCGGCACGACGGGCGCGCCGGTCGCGAGCGCGATGATCGCGAGGCTCTTGAACGTCCACGCCGGCGTGCCGAAAAAGTCGACGGCGATGCCGTCCGGCGGGCTCGCGTGCTGGTCGAACGCGAACACGATCGCGTCGCCGTGCGCGAGCCGGTCGAGCATCGCGTCGAGCGAGCCGCGCTTCGGCAGCACGCCGAAGCCGGCGGCGAGGAAGCGGCGCGTCACCAGCCGGTCGAGCCAGTCGGGCTTCAGCGCCCGGCGCACGAAGTGGAAGCGACCGCGCATGTGCGGGAAGCTGCCGATGCCGGCGACCGTCGCGACCTCCCAGTTGCCGAAGTGCCCGGTCAGCAGCAGCACGCCCTTGCCCTGCTCGTACGCGGCGACGAACGCGTCCAGGTTCTCGATGCGCACCAGCGCCAGCTGGCGCTCCCGCGACAGCCAGCGGAAGCGCAGGAACTCGCCGGCGAGGCGCCACAGGTGGCCGTAGTGCGCCTGCGCCAGCGCGACGATCTCCTCGTCGGCGAGCGTCGCGCCGTAGACGCGGCGCAGGTTCTCGAGGACGACGCGGTGCCGGAACGGCAGCATCCGGTACAGCACGCGCCCGGCGAGCGGCACGTGCAGCGGCGCGGGCCCCGCGACGGCGACGGCCGACGCGCTCGTCCGGTCGTGCGTCAGCGACAGCGCGATCGGCCCCAGCCGGTGGCGGTTGGCCAGCGCCTCGGCGCGCGGGCCCGGCACCACCTGCGGCGCGCCGTACCCGTCGCGCGCCACAGCGAAGTCGGACGGCTCGATCTGCGCGAGCGCGGCCTCGCGCGGGAACAGCTTGACGCACGCCTCCTTCGCGGCGAAGCGCGCGGCGAGGCTCGCGGCGCGCCCCGGCCCGTCGCCGGCGTCGGCCAGCTCCTGCGCCGTGAAGAAGCGCCCGAGGTCCGCGGGCGCGGTCTCGCGCAGCAGCCGCTCGATGCGCGCGATCTCGACCGAGTCGATGCCGCAGCGCTGGAGCGCGCGCGCGTTCGCGGTCACCGGGGTACCTTCGCGCTGCGCGCTCCGGCTCATTGGACACCTCGGCCCTTCGGACGGCCCGGCGGGCTCATGACGCCCGCAGCAGCAGCGCCGCGTTGGTGCCGGCGAAGCCGCGGCACAGCACGAGCGCGACCGGGCTGCGCGGCGCCTGCGCTTCGCGCGCGATCGGCAGGCCCGCGCACGCCGGGTCGACGTCGCGCAGCGTGGCGATCCCGGGCACCACGCCCGCCCGCAGCGCGGCCAGCGCGACGGCGGCCTCGACCGGGCCGGCCGCCGCGATCAGGTGGCCGAACGCCCACTTGAAGCCGGTGACCGGCGGCGCGGCGTCGCCGAAGATCCGGCGCAGCGCGGCCGCCTCCGACGCGTCGGACGCGGGCGTGCCGTTCGCGTGCGCGACGACCATGCCGACGTCGGCCGGCGCGAGGCCGGCGTCGTCGAGCGCCAGCGCGATCGCGCGCGCCGGGCCGTCGCCGTCGGCGCGGATCGCGAGCAGCCCCTGCCCCTCGCCGGCGAAGCCGCCGCCCAGCACTTCGCCCAGGACGGTCGCGCCGCGCGCCGCGGCCGACGCTGCCGTCTCCAGGACCAGCGCGCCGGCGCCTTCGCCGAACAGGCTGCCGTCGCGCGCCGCGTCGAACGGCCGCAACGCCTCGGACGCGAGCAGCCCCACGCGGTGGTAGTAGAGCACCATCTGCGGCTCGATCGGCGTCTCGTGGCCGACGGCGACCACGCGGTCCGCCTCGCCGGAGCGCAGCGCCGCGAGCGCCTCGACGACGGCGGTGAGCCCGCCGACGCTGTGGTTCGTGATGCAGGCGTTGGTGCCCTTGAAGCCGTAGCGGATGCCGATGTGGCCGAGCACGTTGTTGGGCAGCGTGCGCAGGAGCCACATCGGGTTCACCGTGCTGCCGAGCTCGCGGCCGAACGCGGCGGTGTCGCCGCCCGCGGCGGTCATCAGCGGGAAGTAGTCGTACTGGTTCTCGAAGTTGCCGCCGCCCGAGCCGACGATCACGCCGGTGCGGTCGCTGTAGGTCGCCGCGTCCGCGGGGGCGAGCGTGTCGCGGTGCGCGGCGACGCCGGACGCGTCGATCGCGCTGCCCGCCGCGTACAGGCCGACCATGTCGGTGCGCCGGATGAGCTTGTGCAGCTTGCGGTCGGGGACGAGCTTGCGCGCGTCGAAGTCGGGGATCTCGCCCGCGACGTGCGTCGGCCAGTGCGTGGTGTCCCACTGCCGGATCGGACCGATCGCCGAGCGGCCCGCGACGACCGCGGCCAGGATGTCGGCGACGGTCGTCCCCGCCGCGCAGACGGCGCCCGTCCCGGTGATGACGACCCTGGACGCACCCACGCTAGGGACCCCCGCCCGGCCGGCCGTCGACCTCTTCCGGGTGCCGCATCACGATGCAGCTGTTCGAGCCGCCGAAGCCGAACGAGTTGGACAGCGTCATCCGGATGCGCTGCCGCCGCGGGCCGTCGGCGACGAGGTCGAGGTCGCAATCCGCGTCGCGCTCGGCGAGGTTCGCGTTCACCGGCATCTGCCCGCGCGCGATCGCGAGCGCGCACACGACGCCCTCGACGGCGCCCGCCGCCGCGATCAGGTGGCCCATCGTGCTCTTCGTCGAGCTGACGGCGACGCGCGCCGTGCCGGCGCCGAACACCGCGTGGATCGCGGCGCTCTCGCTGCGGTCGTTCATCAGCGTCGACGTGCCGTGCGCATTGATGTAGTCGATGCCGGCAGGCGTGGCGCCGGCGTCGGCGAGCGCCTGCCGCATCGCCTGGATGGGCCCGTCGCCGTCGGGCGGCGAGTCGGTGATGCGGTAGCTCGACAGCGAATTGCCGTCGCCGGCCAGCTCCGCGTAGATGCGCGCGCCGCGCGCGCGGGCCAGGTCCCAGTCCTCGAGCACGACGAAGCCGGCGCCCTCGCCCAGCAGGAAGCCGTTGCGCGTCGCGTCGAACGGCCGGCTCGCGCGCTGCGGCGTCGCGTTGTCCGTCGACAGCGCGGAGAGCAGGCAGAAGCCCGCGATGCCGATCGGGCTGATCATCGAATCGAAGCCGCCGGCCAGTACGCGGTCGACGTGGCCGCGCCGGATCATCTTGAGCGCCGTTCCGAGCGCCTGCCCGCCCGACGCGCACGCCGTGTGCACCGACGTCGCGTAGCCGAGGATGCCGTAGCGGCGCGTCAGCAGCGACACGCCCTCCGCCGCCTGGCCGCGGCAGAACACGAGCGGATCGTTGGCGGGGCCGTCGGTCAGCAGCAGGTCGGTGTCGAGCGTGCCGTCCGCCGCACAGTGCGCGTGCGTCTGCACGAGGTCGGCGTAGTCGGCGGTCATCATGCCGGCGCCGACCGCGCAGCCCCAGCGCTGCGCGTCGGCGGGTGTCGGCCGGATGCCGGCGTCGCGGATCGCCTGCTCGGCCGCCTCCAGCATGAAGCGATGCGAGCGGTTCGCGAACTTGAGGAGCTTGCGGTCGTCGACCAGCACGTTGCGGAAGCCCTTGACCTCGGCGGCGATGTGCGTCGAGAACCCCGAGGCGTCGAACAGCGTGATCGGCGCGCCGCCGCTGCGGCCGGCGAGCAGCGCGTCCCACGTCGTCGCGACGTCGTGGCCCACCGGCGTGACCATCCCCACGCCGGTGACGGCAAC
>JAYRNW010000177.1:0-13749 GCA_041911995.1 Casimicrobiaceae bacterium
CGCTGCGCGACGCCGCGCTCGTCGACGAGATCGTGCTCTACGCGGCGCCCGCCGGGCTCGGCGACCCGGCGCGCGGGATGGTCGAGCGGCGCGCGCCGCTCGCGGCGCTCGCCGCCCGCAGCGAGTTCGCGTGGCACGACGTGCAGCGGATCGGCGCCGACCTGAAGCTCGTCGCGCGCCGGAGCGAACCGGGAGGGAACTGATGTTCACGGGAATCGTGCAGGCGGTCGGGCGGATCGCGGCGACCGCGCCGCGCGGCGACGGGCTGCGGCTGACCATCGACGCCGGCGCGTTGCCGACCGGCGAGGTCGGCATCGGCGACAGCGTCGCGGTCAACGGCTGCTGCCTGACCGTCGTCGAGATTGCCGGCGCGACGCTCGCCTTCGACGTGTCGGCGGAGTCGCTGCGGTGCACGGCGGGCCTGGACCGCGAGGGGCCGGTCAACCTGGAGCTCGCGCTGCGCCTCGCGGACCGGCTGGGCGGGCACCTGATGACGGGCCACGTCGACGGCGTGGGCACCGTGGCGGCGATCGCGCCGGTGCGCGACGATCCGCACGGCAGCGTGCGGCTCGCCGTCGACGTGCCGCCGGCGCTCGCGAAGTTCGTCGCGCCGAAGGGCTCGATCGCCGTGCAGGGCGTGAGCCTCACCGTCAACGAGGTCGACGGCCGTCGCTTTGCCGTCAACCTGATCCCGCATACGCTGGCGGTGACGACCCTCTCGGCGCTCGCGCCCGGTGCGCGCGTCAACGTCGAAGTCGACCTCGTCGCGCGCTACGTCGCCCGGCTCGCGGCGTTTCCCGACCATGACGCCGTCGCGCCTCGCTGACACGCTCGACGGCGGCGTCCGCGCGGTGCTGCGGGCGGCCGCGTGGCTGGTGCTGCCGACGTCGCTGCTGCTCTTCCTCCAGTGGCCGCTGCGCGAGGTCGTGCAGGCCTACTCGCGCGAGGTCAACGACGCCGCGCAGATCGCGTTCGCGTGGTACGTGAGCGTCGCGATCACGGCGGCGACGCGCTCCGGCGCGCACGTCGCCACGGACCTCGTGGCGGCGCGCTATCCGGCGCGCCTGCGCGCGCGGCTCGCGCGGCTCGGCGCGCTCCTGGTCCTCCTGCCGTGGTCCGCCTACATGCTCGCGGCGTACGTGCCGACGGCCGTGCGGTCGGTCGTGCAGCTGGAGGGTTTCCCGGAGACCTTCAACCCCGGATACTTCCTGATCCGCGTCGCGCTCGTCGCACTGGCGCTGCTCGTCCTGCTGCAGGCGCTCCTCGACGCGTTCCGGCCCGGGCGGCCACGGCGCCCGTGACCGCCGCTGCCGGCATCGGCATGCTCGCGTGCGTGGCCGTCGCCATGGCGGTCACGGGACTTCCCGTCTGGATCGTGCTGATCGGTACCACGATGGCGTTCGCCGTGTCCGGCGCCGCCGCCGGCGTCGTTCCGTGGGCGCTCCTCTCGGCGGTGCCGGCGCGCGTCGTCGGCTTGCTCGAGAACGACCTGTTGCAGGCGCTGCCGCTGTACGTGCTGCTCGGCGCGATGCTCGATCGCCTTCCGCTGGCGGAAGCCCTCTTCCGTACCGGGCGGCACGCGCTCCGCTTCACGGGCGCGCCGGCACCGCTGGCCGGGCTCTCCTTGGCCGCGCTGCTGGCGCCGATGAACGGGTCGGTCGGCGCCAGCGCGCTCATGCTCGGCCGCACGGTCCGGCCGCGGCTGGCCGCCGGCGGCATGCCGGCGGCGCCGGCCGCCGCGCTGGTGTGCGCGGCGAGCACGCTGGGCGTGGTCATCCCGCCGTCGCTGGTGCTGATTCTCTTCGGCGACGCGATGATGCGCGCGCACACGGAGGCCGTGCGCGTGAGCGGGCAGGCGGTGCGCATCGTCAATACGCAGGACGTGTTCGCGGGCGCGCTGGTCCCGGCGGCCGTGCTGTTCGTACTCACGATGCTGGCCGCGTGGCGGATCGGCCGCCGGACGTGGGACCCCGCCGCGCGCCACGAAGCGGCGCCGCGCGT
This sequence comes from Casimicrobiaceae bacterium, assembly GCA_041911995.1. Classification (GTDB taxonomy): domain Bacteria; phylum Pseudomonadota; class Gammaproteobacteria; order Burkholderiales; family Casimicrobiaceae; genus VBCG01. Next base: position 2,002 of record JAYRNW010000177.1, read on the forward strand.
CGGCGAGTGGCTGGTCGGGGTCACGACGGCGGCGCTGGTGGCCGGACTGCTGGTGGCGGTGACGCTGGGCTACCTGTACGCGGTCGAGGCGGCCGCCGCGGGCGGCGTGGCGCTGTTCGCGTTCGGCGTGGCCACGGGCTCGATGACCCGCCGCGTGCTGCGCGAGGTCCTGCACGACACGCTCCACGTCACCGGCGCGCTGTTCGCGCTGCTGCTGGCGGCCACGGTGTTCACGATTGTCGTCCGGGCGTTCGGCACCGATCGCTGGTTCGCCGAGGTCCTGGTCGCGATGCCGGGCGGCGCCGGCGGGACGCTCGCCGCAGTGCTGGCGGTGGTCGCGCTGTGTGCGCTGGTGCTCGACGCATTCGAAATGATCTTCGTCGTCGTCCCCGTCGTGATGCCGCCGCTGCTGGTCGCGGTCCCCGACGCCACGTGGGTCTCGGTGCTGACGCTGCTCGTCCTGCAGTCGAGCTTCCTGACGCCGCCGTTCGGCTACGCGGTGCTGATGGCGCGCCACGGCAGCGGCGCGCCGCTGCCGATGCGCGCGCTCGCGCGTGCCCTCGCGCCGTACCTGTTCGTCCAGTGGCTGGTGTTCGCGCTGGTCGTCGCCTTCCCGCAGCTCGTGTGGCAGCGCACGCCCACGGAACTCCCGGCGTCGGCGGCGGACGCTCCGGACGCGGACGCCGGCCGCGACGCGCTGGCGGAGCAGCTGCGGCTGAACGCGGAGCCGCCACCCGAGCCCGACGACGCCGCGCCGGCGGCTCCCCGGTAGTCGCGGGCGTAAGATGGCGGCCACACGAATCCCGACCCGGATGGGGGAGTCATGGACCTGACCACGCTCGAACGGCTGCCGCTGTGGATCGGCGGCAAGGCGGTCGCCGCGCTCACCAAGCGCTACGGCGAGGTGACCAACCCGGCGACGGGCGAGGTGATCCGCCACGTGCCGCTCGGCAGCGCCGCCGACGTCGACGCGGCGGTTGCCGCGGCGGCGGCCGCGCTGCCCGCGTGGCGCGCGTATCCGCCGCTGCGCCGCGCGCGGATCATGATGCGCTTCCGCGAGCTGATGCAGGCGCACCGCAAGGACCTCGCGCGACTGATCACGCAGGAGCACGGCAAGACGCTCGCCGACGCCGAGGGCGAGGTCACGCGCGGCATCGAGGTCGTCGAATTCGTCACCGCGATCCCGCACCTGCTCAAGGGCGAGTTCAGCGAGAACGTCGGCACCGACGTCGACAGCTACTCGCTGCGGCAGCCGGTCGGCGTGTGCGCCGGCATCACGCCGTTCAACTTCCCGTGCATGGTGCCGATGTGGATGTACCCGGTGGCGCTCGCGTGCGGCAACACTTTCGTGCTGAAGCCGTCCGAGCGCGACCCCACGCTCGCGCTGCGGATGGCCGAGCTGCTCGCGGAGGCGGGCCTGCCCGACGGCGTGTTCAACGTCGTGCACGGCGACAAGGAGGCGGTCGACGCGCTGCTCGCGCATCCGGCGGTCAAGGCGATCTCGTTCGTCGGGTCGACGCCGATCGCGAAGTACATCTACGAGACGGGCTCGCGCAACGGCAAGCGCGTGCAGGCGTTAGGCGGCGCGAAGAACCACGCGGTCGTGCTGCCGGACGCGGACCTGGACTTCGCGACCGAGGCGATCATCGGCGCCGGCTACGGTTCGGCCGGCGAGCGCTGCATGGCCATCTCTGCGGTCGTCGCCGTCGGCGAGGTCGGCGACGTGCTGGTGCAGCGGCTGGCCGAGCGCGCGCGCCGGGTCGCGGTCGGCCCCGGCGACGCGCCGGACGTCGAGATGGGCCCGGTCATTACGCGCGCCGCGCGCGACCGCATCGTCGGCTGCATCGACGGCGGCGTCGCCGAGGGCGCGCGGCTCGTCGTCGACGGCCGCGGCCCGGACGTCCCCGGCCACGCCGACGGCTTCTTCGTCGGGCCTACGCTCTTCGACCACGTGACGCCGCAGATGGCCGTCTATCGCGACGAGATCTTCGGCCCGGTCCTCGTCGTCGTGCGCAGCGAGTCGCTGGCCGACGCCATCGCGCTGATCAACGCGAATCCGTACGCGAACGGCACGGCGATCTTCACGCGCTCGGGCCACGCGGCGCGGCGGTTCCAGCAGGACGTCGAGGTGGGCATGGTCGGCGTCAACGTGCCGATCCCGGTGCCGATGGCGTTCTTCTCGTTCGGCGGATGGCGCGCGTCGCTGTTCGGCGACCTCAACGTGCACGGGATGGACGGCGTGCGCTTCTACACTCGGGGCAAGACGCTGACGACGCGCTGGCCGGACGACGGCAGCGCGGCGCCGGGCTTCCACATGCCGATGCTGGGGTAGGTCAAGGCAAGTTCCTTCACCACGAAGAACACGAAGTACACGAAGAACACCGAAAAAGGCCATGCGGTCCGGCGTTGTGCGGACCTCGTGCCAAGGTCTTCCTCTGTGTTCTCTGTGCCCTCTGTGGTTAGGGAATTTCCGCCGGAGCGCACCGTCAGCGTGTGCCGGCGCCGTCCGGCAGGGTCGTCGCAGCGGTAGTGCCGACGCCGAAGTCGAACCGGAGGATCGTGAAGAAGCGGATCGGCGCGCCGCGGTTGCGCGCCGGCAGGAACTTCGCGGCGAGCACGGCCGCGCGCACCGCTTCGCCCAGGTCCGCTTCACCGTCGACGACGACGTCCTCGACGGTGCCGGCCGCGTCGACGGCGATCCACGCGACGACGGTGCCCGCGCGCCGCGCGCCGTCCGGCCACGCGACCGTCGGAGCGATCACCACCTGCACGGGGGCGTCGATTTCGGCGGGATACTCGGATTCGATACGCGCGAGCAGCGGCGCCGAAAGAAGACCCATGCTGCCGGGTGTCTGCGCGATTCCCGGCGCGCCGGTCGCGAGCGCCGGCGACGTCGGCGGGGACGCGGCGGCCGGCGCCGCCGCAGGCGAGGGCGGCGCGGGCGCGATCGCCACCGCCGCGGCGGCCGGGGCGGCCATCGCCGGTGCGGCGGCGTCCGACGGGGCGCCGGGCGTGGCGGACAGCGACGGCGCGTCGCCCGCGCCCGGGTCCATCGTCACCAGCCGGGCCACCAGCGGCAGCGCGCCGATGCCGAGCGTCGTGCGCCCGGTCGCGGCGAGCGGAGCCAGCGCCGCCGCGATCGCGACGTGCACGACGAGCGATGCGGCAAGCGCCGGCGCTAGCGGCGTGCGCGAGGCGGGCGGTGGCATGGCGTAACTCGACGCGCTCATCGGAGTCCGGCGCACGCGCGAGCGCAGTCCGGTTTCGGCGTGGTTGCGACGGCCGCGCCGGGGGCGTTGCGCCGGGCGATCGGCCCGCCGGCCGAATGCAAAGGGGCGGCGCTGGCGCCGCCCCCCGCGATCGCGCAATGGCAGGCCGGATGCCGCCTGCCCTCGCGCTGCCGTGACGTCACCGGGCCCTCAGTCTCCCAGGAGCCGCCACGACAGCCGGTGTCCGCCCGAGAACGACTTGGGCTTGACCTCGATCGGCTGGATCGTCGCGTTCGTCTCGCGCGTGAAAACGATGCCGAGCTTCGGGAACGAGCTGCCGGGTACGTCGAGCGCGACGAGCTCGAGGCCGACCGCGCCTTCCAGCGAGTAGTAGTACGGTTGCTGGATGCCGCCCGTGTAAACCAGCGACTCGCCGGTCTCGTAGTCGCGCGCGTAGATGTATGCGGGCAGCGACGTCAGGCACGGGTCGGGCTGGACGGCCGTCCCGCCGTAGGCGACGAGGTTGAAGTCGGCGACGACGTCGTTGACGATCCGCTGGCCGGCCGGCAGGTCGTGGTACCAGCCATTGGGCGCGGCGCCAGCCACCCCGGCCATGCCGCCGACCGCGGCGAGCGTACCGCTGCGCGGCAGGATCGGCAGTCCGGTGTACGACGGCGCGTCGAGCGTGCCGTCGCGGATCGCGTACATCGTCTCGATCTGCTCGGGGCTCGGATTGGTGAGGTCGTCCGGATGCAGCAGCCGGCCGGTGCCGATGAACACCCAGCGGTCGATGCCGTTGTTGATGTTGATCTCGATCTGCGGCGCCGTGGTCACCGGCTGCGCGCAGACCGTGCAGCCGGCCGGCGCCGTCAGCGTCGCGAGCAGCCGCGTCTTCGCCTGCCACGTCGTCGGATCCGGGTCGGAGACGTCCCACCGCCAGAAGTTGCCGTTGAGGTCGCCGCCGTAGATCTGCTCGACGATCTGGTTGCTCGCGTCCTTGGTGAAGCCGTTGATCTGTGCGAGGCCGCTCGGGCTCGCGACGCTGCCCGGGTCGGCGGCCGTCGTGTTGAGCGTGCGCAGCAGCGCGCCGTCGGACGCGCGCAGGAAGTACAGGTGGCCCTTGCCGTCGCCGCCGTTGTTGTAGCCGGAGGCGATGATGACCACCCAGCCGTAGGCACGGGTCTTGGCGATGACCGGCCGCGCGTACGAGAACTGGCTGCTCGGCACCGACCACTCCCAGAGGACCTTCGCCGCCGCCGTCGTCTCGTCGGGCACCGCGACGTCCGTCCCGTCGATCGCGAAGTACGTGTTGCCGCCCTTGCCGAGCCCGGCGACGACCAGCGTCTTCCAGTTCGGCGTGCACGCGCTGTTGGACCCGCAGTTCGCGAAGTCGACGTCCATCGACCGCGGCGCCGCGTTCACGTAGAAGTGGTGCTTGTAGATCGGCGCGCCGCCGTCCTGGTACGTCAGCGCCTGCAGGCCCTTCTTCGCGCGACCGCCCTCGTCGGTCGCCGTCGTGAACACGCCGCTCGGGATGTACGCCCACACCTCGGTGCCCCCGGTGTTGGGGCCCGTGTTGTCGCGGCCGTCGAAGACGTGGAACATCCCGTCGTTCGCGCCGACGTAAACGCGCAGGTCGCGCGCCGCGTGCGCCGTCTTGAACGCGGCGTAGCCGTAGTCGTTGGCCTCGACGAACGGCGCCATCGGTGGCACGACGACCAGCGGCTTCGAGTCGCTGATGTCGCCGAGCTTGCCCTTGCGCACGCGGAACTGGCCGACCCCCGTGCCTTCGATGACCTGCGGCGTGGGCCCGGCGCCGTACGTCGACCCGCCGCGCAGGTAGGAGATCACCATCTGCTGCCGCGTGGCGGTCGCCGCCAGCGTGTTGAGCTGCGTCGCCGGCGCGCCGCTCAGGCTCGCGTAGCGGAACGGCACGACCGTGAACGTGCCGGCGTCCGTGTTGCGCGTGACGATGCGCCGGTTCGCGAACCACGTGTTGTTGCTGTCGAGCAGCGGCGACGTGCCCGGCGCCGGCGTGGCGAGCAGCGTGTTGAGGAGCGACGCCGCCGACCACCGCGTCACGCCCTGCACGCCGGTCGTCGTGTTGACGGTGACTTTCTTGAGGTCGCCGACCCAGCCCGGCTCGATCGTGGCCTGGAACACGAAGTCCGTCGGGTTCGGCCCGGCCGTCGTGAGCTGCTGGCCGGCGAACGCGGCGCCGACGCGCGCCTTCTGGTTGTTGCCGATGCGCGCGATGATGCTCGCGAGGCCGCGCGCGACGTCGAGCGGCGTGTTCGCGTAGACGAACCGGCCGCGGCTGTTGACCGTCGCGTGCCACAGGTCGTCGACCGCCGTGGCGCCCGCGTTGGCGGCCGGCGTCGTCGGCGAGTTGGGCGGCGTCGGGGCGTTGCCCGCCAGGAACCAGTTGGTCGGGCCGCTGGTGATCGACGTCATGACCGCCGTCGGCTGCGACGCGTCGAGCAGGCCTTCGGAGCCGAACGACACCGCGTTGAACGTGATGTGCTGCCACCACGCCGGGTCGTTGTCGAACAGGAGGTCCTTGCCACCGCTGCCGTCGTCGTGCGGCACGTTGTCCGTGTAGCCGGACCGCAGGTCGCGCATCCAGTAGTAGAGGCTGATGTCCGCCAGCGTGTTGGCGGTGGCAGGCGCCGCGTCGAGGTACGGGCGCGGCCACGGGCCGCCGCCGTACGTCGTCCACGCCTTGGTGCCGTTGAGCGCCGTGAACGACGCGACCGACTTGTCGGGCTCGGACGGGCCGGGGTCGGGCAGCAGCACCGGCTTGCCGTCGACGATCGCGCCGGCGGAAGGAATGGTCGCGCCGTCGCGCTCGCCGACGACCGTCGGCAGCGTGGGCTGGTTCGTGAAGCCGTCGGTGAACAGCACGTGGTAATTGGGCGTGCACGTGACCGGGTTGCCGGCGACGGTCGGGAACGGGTCGTTGTGCGCCGGCACGAGCGTGATGCCGGCGGCGCCGTTCTCGACGTAGGAGCCGATCCGCAGCATGGCGTCGAGCGTCGGCGTCTGCTTGCCGGCCTGGATCGACACGCCGAAGAGCTTGTTGTACCAGTTCGTCCGCTGCGTAGCGTCGAAGTCGGCGGTGTCGAGCCACTCGACCAGCGTGTTGCCGGACGCCAGCGTGGTGTTGAACGTGTGGAAGCCGACGCGGAACGAGTTGTCGACGTTGTTGAACGCGATCCCCGTCGTCGTCTTGGCCGCCAGCACGCGCGTCCGGTAGTACGCGTACCAGTTCGCGTAGTTCGTCATCTCCTCGGCGTACGTGCGGTTGCCGGCCACGCCGGTGTCCGCGTCCACGTACGGGTAGCCGGTCGACGACGAGCCCGGGTACGTCGAATACAGGCCGATGCGCGTGAACTTGCCGTAGGTGACGTTCTTGTACGTCGTGAGGTCGTTCTTGGTCTTGCACGTGCCGGTGCCGAAGCCGCGCCACTGCACGTTGTTGGTCGCGATGGTGTTGTTGCAGAACTGGACCGACGCGATCCGGTAGTAGTAGCGCGGGACCTTCGACGTCTGCGGGATGTAGCCGCACGTCGAGTCCGACACCGCGGTCTTGTACGTCGCGTGCGACGCGTTGTACGTGAAGCGGTTGGACGTGTACGAGCCCGAGTTGTTGTTGTGGCGGCACGTGATGCCGGCGCCGTTGGCGTCGTCGAGCAGCGAAGGGGTGCCGGTCGGCGGCGAGCCGCCGCTGCCGGAGCCGGCGTACAGCGAGTTGCACGCGGCGCTCGCGTAGGGCGAGCAGGTCGGCGCGCCCGGCACCCAGCCGGTGCTGCACGTGTCGGGCGGCTGGTAGTTCGCGCACGCGGGCAGCGTGCAGGTCGCGCCGGCGCAGTTGCACGCGGCGCTGCTGCCGCCGGTGCCCGTCGCCGTCAGGTGGCAGACGCCGTTCTTGCCGGTGTTCTTGGTGCCGTAGTTGCAGGCGAGGCACTCGATGCCGATCGTGCCCACGCAGCCGCCGACCGGCTGCCCGATCCCCGCCGGCCACGACAGGCAGCCGGCCGGGACGCCGACGGTGGTGTCGGCGCCGGTCTGCCAGCTCGAGAAGTAGCAGGTCTGCGGCTGCGACGGCGGTGTCGTGATGATGCCGGCGCACGTCGACGCGCCGGCGACGCACTTCTGCGGCCAGCCGGCGGCGGTCTTGTCGCACCAGATGTACTTGTAGCGGTACGCCGAGTTGGTGAAGCCGTTGCGGTAGTAGTACTTCGGGTCGTCGACCGACCCCGAATTGCGGAAGAACGGGTAGTTGTAGTCGTCGGTGATGGCCGGCTCGCCGTCGAGGCCGCCGATGTACTGCGTGCCGTTGATCCGGCAGTCGCGCCCGGCGGTGGCGAGGTACTCGCCGTTCGCGTCGCCGACCTCGGCCCACGCGGTGGGCGACGTGTTCGACGCCGTCGCGTAGGCGGTGCGCGGCCAGTCGGTGTTGCAGTAGACGAGCGTGTCGACCATGGTCGAGATGTTCGCCGTGGCCGCCGACAGGTACGGGTCGGACTTGACCGCCGTCCACGCCGCGGTGTTGGCCGACGTCATCATCTTGTACGCGGTCGCGGCCGGGGTGCCGTTCGGAAACGCGGCGGTTGCCTGGTTGCCGGCGCCGTCGACCGGCGGCTCGTACGTGACGTCCGGGTTGTAGTGCAGGCGGTTGAAGTCGGCCGAGAACATCGGCTCCTCGAGGCCCCAGATGTACGGCGCGCCGCCCAGCGACGCGTGCTTGCACACCTGCGTCCCGGTGCCCGACGTGTTGCGGCAGTAGGCGCCGATCACGTAGTCCGGCAGCCACGACTGCGTCATGCTGCCCGAGTCGTCGAGCGTGTAGATGACGTTGGGCTTGGCCGCGACCTTGGCGGCGATCGGTACGTCGGACAGCAGCGTCAGCGCGCCGTACGCGACCTGCCCCATGGGGGCCAGCGCGAGGGCGGCCGCGGTGACGGCGGCGGTCAGGCGGCGGGCGGTGGAGGTGTGCGTGGTTGCCATGATCGTCTTCCCGGCGCGGCGGTGCCCGCTAGCGGAGCAGCGCCTGCGCGTATGTGACGGTGTTGTTCGGGCCTTCGATGCGGATCGAGACGCGGTAGAGCGGGACCGGCGGCACGGGCGGCGTGTTGATCTCCATCGTCGTGCGGCCCTGCGAGACCTTCGGCACCATCGTGTCGCAGGCCTTGAGGCCGTCCGAGGTGAGCGGGTCGCCGGTGTACGGCCCGGGTGCGGGCAACCAGCCCTGGCACAGCCGCTCGATCACCCATTTGACCTGGTAGCCGGTGGTCGGGTCCGTGTACGTCGCGAACGGGTACGGGGGCGCCGACCCGTACACGACGGCCGGCACGCCGCTCGCGGACTCGCCGGGCTGGATGTTCGCGTAGTAGTGGTACGTGGCGTTGTGGACGAACGGGTCGGGGATGCGGCTGCCCACCGGCCCCTCGAACAGCGCCCACGTCGCCTGCTCGATCGCGTAGTTGACCGGGCCGATCGTTGCCTGCTTGAACGCGAGGTTGCCGGAGATCGACGAGCCGGAGTCGACCGAGCGCATCAGCGCCACGGCGGCGAGGCTCAGCACGACCATCGCGATCAGCGCGACGAACAGCACGACGCCCCGCTGGCGGGTGGCGGCGCCGCGGTGCGGCCGGTGCACGTGGACGTCGGGGCTCATGGCTGGTTCCACAGACTGTTGCGCAGCGGGATCGTCGACTCGTAGATCCGGTAGCGTCCGTAATCGTTGAGCACCGTGTTGTCGATCTGGATGCGGCTCTGGCACGTCGCGTTGTTCGCCGCGCAGTTGAACAGCCACGCCGTCTGGTTGACGAGGCTGGCGTTCGTCGCGTCGGTCCGCGCGACGTCCTCGCTGCGGACGACGATGGCCACGCGGATGGCCTTGATGCCGCGGATCTGCGCCGCGGTCGCCGCCGGGGCGAACACGCCGCCGCCGAGGGCGGTCGCCGGGTCCGACGGGCCCGAGTAGTCGACGGCGCCGCAGGTTCCGGCGTTGTCGGCCGGCGTCCAGCAGTCGATGTTGCCGTCCCCGTTGGTGTCGATGCCGTACTGGGCCTTCAGCAGCACGACGTTCTGCGCGAGCGGGACGACCGGCTGCACGCCGGCGCCCGGATTGACGTTCTGGCTCTCGAGCTGCGCCTTGGCCGCGTTGACCATGTAATGGACGCGGTTCACCTGCGGGCCCAGGTTTATGATGCGCGAGCCCGGCGTGAACGAGAACGCGGAGGCCGGCGTGTACGCGAGCTGGATGCCGCCGCCCGAATCCGCCGGCGGCCACGGGTTGCCGGACGGGAACTGCGTGATGCCGGTCACCTGCCCGAGCGAGCAGTTGGCGGTGCGGTCGGTGGCGATGAACCAGTCGTTGACCTTGAAGCCGTTCGGGCTGTAGATCGGCAGCGGGTTCGGCGGCGCCACCGCCGCCGCGAAGTACACGGGATGCACGACGCGCGGCGACGTGCTGTAGAAGAGCGTGAGGTCGTCGGGGTCGTTGGCGGTGGCGCCCGCGCGGATGACGGCGGGCAGCGGCTTCAACCGCCAGTCGCCGCACACGGCGAGCTCGTCGGTCGCGGTCGCGAGCGCGTTGCCCGCGTTGGCGAGCTCGCGGCCCACGATGAACTGCGTGAGCTGGCCGGTGACCTGTGCGTCGGCGACGCCGATCGCCATGCGCTTGTAGCCCTCGGCGACGACCAGCAGGTTGTAGACGACCGCCACGACGATCATGCCGATCAGCACGCCGACCATGATCTCGATCAGGCCGGCGCCGCGCTCGCGCGCGGCACGCAGGCGACGGGGCAGCGGGGCGTTCATCAGTTGCGCCGGACCACCGCGGTGGTCGTGTAGTTGTGGGGGGTGGTGCCCGACGGCTCGCCCGGGGCGAGCCAGCGGACGACGATCGTCACGTCGTAGCCGTAGGTCGGATCGCCGTTGCGCACCGCGACGACCACGTCGGGGTTGTTCGCGATGGCGGAAGCACCCGGCAGCCGCCGGTGCACGAGGGTCTTGAAGTCGTCGTACGGCGTGCCCGCGCCGCCGCCGGTCTGGAAGTCGGCGATCAGCGTGGCCTGCGGCGACGTCCACATGCGGCCGAGCGCGTCGCCCGCGAGGTGCGCGGCCTCCGCGCGGTACTGGGCGTCGTCGACGTTCTGCACCATCCGCGCCTGCAGGCCGACGAGGCCCAGGATGCCCAGCGCCACGATCAGCACCGCGATGAGCGCTTCCAGCAGGTACGAGCCCCGCTGGGCATGCGGGTCGGCGCGGCGGGTGCGGGTGTTCGTCATACGGTGCAGTAGCGGGGCGAGGTGGTCGAGGAAACGGCGGGATCGCAGAGCTTGATGCCGGTGCGCCCGCCGCCGACCAGGATGCGCAGCGGACGCGACCCGGAGATCGGGCCGGTGAACGTGACGTCGACGACGGTCAGCACGGCACTCGCGTCGGCGTTGGTCGCGCTGATGGTGCCGAGGCCGGTGAACGTCACCGTCGTCGCACCGCCGGGCGTGGTCGTGAAGCCTGCGAGCTTGGACGCCTCGGAGAAGTACCCCTGCTGGATCGCCGGGCCGCCGACGGGCTGCGCGATCCAGCCGCCCGAGCCGGTCGTCGGGTTGATGACGAACTCGATGGGCCGGTTGCGCTTGATCGCCTCGGCGTACGCGAAGCGCATGCCGGCGACGACCGACTCCGCGCCGTTGCGGATCTGCGCGTCGGCGGTCCACGTCGCGTAATTGGGGGCGGCGAGCAGGATCAGCAGCACGGTGATCACCAGGCCGATCAGCAGCTCGATCAGCGTGAAGCCGCGCGCGCCGCGCGGCGGGCCGCGGTGAAGACTCACGAGCACGATCCGTCCTTGCGCACGAACCAGCATGTCGGCGCGGCGGTCCAACCGGCGGGGCCGGTCGACGTCTTGGCGTTGGCCTGGTCCACCGTGAAGACGAAGCCCGACATGCCCTTCGCGGCGCGGCCGGTCGCCTGCAGCACGTAGGTGTTGGCGGTGAGGGTCGCGACCGGGCACGTGATGTCGAAGCTGCGCCCCGTGTCGGCGTTGTGCGCGACGATCGCCGGATCGGCGCCGCAGACGCCGGCGTTGACGTACGTCCGGTTGTCCATGAAGTACTTCTCCATCTGGACGCGGACGTCGCCCAGCTTGGTGTGCGCGTCGATCAGCCGGCTGCGGGTCACGTAGGCGCTGTAGTTCGGCAGCGCGATGGCCGCCAGGATGCCCAGGATCGCGATCGTGATCATCAGCTCGATGAGCGTGAAGCCGCCGTCCCGGGGGATCGGGCGGCGTTGCGCACGCGCGTTGACGCGGTCCATGGCGGGCTCCTTCTTCTCGATTCCATCGTACGGGCGAGGGTGCCGGGGGGCAACGTGGCTCCGACCAGTGGCACGCGACCGGGAATGGACGGTCGCGTGGCGTACGACGGCCCCGGGGCGCGGCAGGGCGCGTGCGGCGGCGGCCGGGCCGCCGCCGCACGGCGGCCCGGCGGAAATCATGGACAAATCGTCGTTGTCCGCGCGATCCTGA
>JAYRNW010000178.1:0-8557 GCA_041911995.1 Casimicrobiaceae bacterium
ATCGTCTGCTCGACGAACGCGAGGTCGACCGCGCGTCGCCCCGCGTCGGCCGCCGCGGTCGCGAGCTGCGCGACGAGGTTGATGAGGCGCCGCCCGTCGCCGTCGGCGTACGCGACCAGCGCGTCGCGCGCCGGCGCGTCGAGCTCCAGCCCCGTGGCCGCCGCGGCGACGGCGCGGTCGAGCAGCGTGGCGAGGTCGTCGGCGGAGAGCGGCTCCAGCACGTAGACGGCCGCACGCGACAGCAGCGCGCCGATGACCTCGAACGACGGGTTCTCGGTCGTCGCGCCGATGAACGTCACGATGCCGCGCTCGACGTACGGCAGGAACGCGTCCTGCTGCGCCTTGTTGAACCGGTGCACCTCGTCGACGAACAGGATCGTCGGACGGCCCGACTGCGCGAGCGTCGCCTCCGCGCGGGCGACGGCGTCGCGGATGTCCTTGACGCCCGCCAGCACGGCGGAGAGCGCGATGAACTCGGCGTTGAACGCGTCCGCCATCAGGCGCGCGAGCGTGGTCTTGCCCACGCCCGGCGGCCCCCACAGGATCATCGAGTGCAGCTTGCCGGACGCGAACGCGACGGCGAGCGGCTTGCCGGGCGCGAGCAGGTGCCGCTGGCCGACGACGTCGGCGATCGTTCGCGGGCGCAGCCGCTCCGCCAGCGGGACGCCGGCGTGCGCGGGTTCGGTGGCGGCGAAGAGGTCGGTCACGGGACGCGGGCGCCGCGTCGCGAGCGGCACCCACGCGACGATTGTACGTCGGCGGCCAGGCGCGCCGCGCTCGGGCCTGCGCGCCGCGATGCCCTACAATGGGCGACGCGCGCGACGCACGTGCGCGACGGAGGCATGCGATGCGGACGAACCCGGTGAAGGCGACACTGGCGGCGGGCGGGCGCGCGCACGGCGCGATGGTGTTCGAGTTCTTCTCGCCCGGGCTGCCGCAGATCTGCCGCAACGCCGGCGCCGACTTCGTGCTCTACGACATGGAGCACACCGGCCTCTCCTTCGAGACGCTGAAGACGCAGGTCGCGCTGTGCCGCGGCCTCGACGTCGTGCCGATGGTGCGCGTGCCGCGCGGCGAGTACCCCTTCGTTGCGCGTGCGCTCGACGTGGGCGCGCTCGGCGTGATGGTGCCGATGGTCGGCTCGGCCGACGAGGCCGCCGCGATCGTCGCGTGCACCCGCTACCCGCCGGCCGGCCGCCGCGGCGCCGCCTTCGGCTTCGCGCACGACGACTACGAGGGCGGCGACGTCGCGGCGAAGATGGCGGCGATCCACGCGCGCACGCTGGTGATCGCGCAGATCGAGACGGCGGAAGGGCTCGCGAACGTCGAGGCGATCGCCGCGGTGCCCGGCGTGGACGCGCTGTGGATCGGGCACTTCGACCTGACGAACTTCATGGGGATCCCGGGGCAGTTCCGCCATCCCGACTACCTGGCCGCCGTCCGGCGTGTCGTAGCCGCATGCGACGCACACGGCAAGACGGCGGCGTTCCTGACCACCGACGACGACTGGGCACGCGAGTACAAGGAATACGGCTTCCGTCTGTTCGCGTACGGTATCGACCAGCTGATGCTGCAAAGCGCGCTGCGGCACGGCCTCGCGCTGCTGCGCGCCTGACCACGACCACGGAGACTCCTCATGCAATCGCACTTCCGCGTCGGCATCACGCGCGACGTCCTCGACTCGCGCGGCGAGCCCGCGTTCGGCCGCGCCGCGCTCGCGCTCCTCGAGGAGGCGCCCGGCGTCGAATGGGAGTACCTGCCCGCGGTCGTGCCGGAGATCACGGCCGAACACGCGGCACGCTACGACGCGCTGTACGTCAACATGGCGCGCGTGCCGGCCGCGGCCGTCGCGCATCCGGACCTGCGGCTGCGCGTGGTCGCGCGGCACGGCGTGGGCTACGACTCGGTCGACGTTCCCGCGATGACGTGGGCCGGCGTCCTCGTCACCAACACGCCGATGCCGATGCCGCGGCCGGTCGCGACGATCGCGCTGACGTTCGTGCTGGCGCTCGCCGGCAAGCTGATGCGCAAGGACCGCCTCGTGCGCACCGGCCGCTGGAACGACCGGATGGACAACATGGGCATCGGCCTCACGGGCCGCACGCTCGGCGTCGTCGGCGCCGGCCGCATCGGCAAGGAGCTGCTGCGGATGGCGCGCACGTTCGACCTGAAGCTCCTCGCCGCCGACCCGTACGTCAACGAGGTCGAGCTCGCCTACATCGGCGCGCGCAAGGTCCCGCTCGCCACGCTGATGGCGGAGGCCGACTTCGTCGTCGCGTGCCCGCTGCTCAACGACGAGACGCGCCACCTCATCGGCGAGCGCGAGATCGCGCTGATGAAGCCGACCGCGTTCCTCGTCAACGTGTCGCGCGGGCCGGTGGTCGACGAGCCGGCGCTGATCGACGCGCTGCGCGGCGGCCGCATCGCCGGCGCGGCGCTCGACGTGTTCGAGCAGGAGCCGGTGGCGCCCGACAACCCGCTGCTCGCGATGGACGACGTGATCCTGACGCCGCACTCGCTGTGCTGGACCGACGAGTGCTTCGCGAACATGGCGCGGACGGGGCTCGCGAGCATCGTCGACGCGCTCTCCGGCCGGCGCCCGGAGTTCGTCGTCAATCCCGACGTGCTCCACCACCCGCGCGTCGCGCCATGGTTCAAGCGGTAGCCGTGCTGGGCCGGCTCGCCGCCGCGCTGGTCGCTGCCGCCTCCGCGGCATCCGTGCCGGCGTTCGACCTGCAGGGCCATCGCGGCGCGCGCGGGTTGGCCCCCGAGAACACGATGGCCGCCTTCCAGCGGGCGATGGCGATCGGCGTGACCACGCTCGAGACCGACGTCGCGGTCACGAAGGACGGCGTGCTCGTGATCTCGCACGACCGGCACCTCAATCCCGACCTCGTGCGCGGGCCCGACGGCGCGTGGCTCGCGGGCAAGGGGCCGCCGATCCGCACGCTGACGCTGGCGGAGCTGCAGCGCTACGACGTCGGGCGCGTGAACCCGGCGAGCGCGTACGCGCGGCAGTTTCCCGAGCAGGAGCCGGCGGACGGCCAGCGCTTCCCGACGCTGGCCGACGTGCTGGCGCTGGGCGCGGGGCGGTCCGTGCGCTTCAACGTCGAGACCAAGCTCGCGCCGGACAGCGGCGCCGAAACGCCGGACCCGGCGACGTTCGCGCGGCTCGTCGTCGACGTCGTCCGCAACACCGGGCTCACGCAGCGGGTCACCGTGCAGTCGTTCGATTGGCGAACTTTGGTCGAGGTGCGCCGACTCGCGCCGGAGATCGCGACCGCATGCCTGACGATCGAGACGCCGGACAACGACACCGTGCAGCGGAAGACGGCGACGGGCTCGGCGTGGCATGCCGGCCTGGCGCTCGCGGACCACGGCGGGTCGCTGCCGCGGCTCGTGAAGGCCGCCGGCTGCACGACGTGGTCGATGTTCTGGCGCAACCTCACGCCGGAACTCGTCGCCGAGGCCCACGCGCTCGGCCTGACCGTGCTGCCGTGGACCGTCAACGCCGAGGCCGACATGGCGCGCCTCGTCGGCTGGGGTGTCGACGGCATCATCACCGACTACCCGGACCGCCTCCGCCGCGTGCTGGCGGAAAAAGGGTTGCCGTTGCCGGAGGGCGACGGCACGCAGTGAAAGTAGGGTCAGAGACGACTTTCCGGCAATGTCGTCGCAACCTTGAGCGATCGTTTCGGAAAGTAGGGTCAGAGACGTTCCGGCAATGTCGTCGCAACCTTGAGCGATCGTTTCGGAAAGTCGTCTCTGACCCTACTTGTCCGGCAATGACGTCGCAACCTTGAGCGATCGTTTCAGAAAGTCGTCTCTGACCCTACTTGTCGCTACTTGTCGCCGACGACGTCCGCCCCGGGCGGCGGCGTGAACCGGAAGAGCTCCGGCGCGAGCTTCGGGTTGCGCTCGAAGGCGCTGAACCGCACGATGCTCGTCTGGCCGAACGCGTCGAGGAGTTCGAGGGCGGCCAGGCCCTTCGCGTCGAACCCCAGCCGGATCTCTGCGAACGTGGTCTCCTTGCCGATCGGCGTCGCGGACAGCCAGTCGAGGCCGCCGGCCGCCGGCAGGTCCTTCCACGTGAACGCGCGCTCGACGTCCTGGTTGCCGGCGAGCAGCGCCGCCGGCGTCGCGCCCAGCGCGTCGCCCATCCTGCGCACGATCACCTGGTTCAGGTCCTCGTCGTAGACCCACACGCGCGCGCCGTCGCCGACCAGCAGCTGCTTGTACGGTTTGGCCACCGACCATCGGAACCGGCCCGGCCGCTCCAGCAGGAACTCGCCGCTCGCCGTCTGCAGCACGCGCCCGCCCTTGTCCGACACCGTCTGCGTGAACTGCGCGCGGGCCGTCTGCGTGTCACGGACGAAGGCGCGCAGCCGGTCGAGCGTCGCGGCGTGCGCAGTTGCGGCGGTGAGCGCCGCCGCGACCACAAGACCCTTCACAAGGAGACGCAGAGACGCAGAGAACATCGAATCGGGGTTCCTCGGCACCTCTGCGTCTCTTTGTGGAAAGCGGTTCGTCAATTGTTCGCTCCGAACTCGGTCCCCGGAATGTGCGCGAGGCAGTTGCCCACGGCGTCGAGGATCAGGTACGTGTGCTGCAGCCCGCCCTTGTCCTTGCGCCCGCCGACGTCCTTGTACTGATGCACGTAGACCCGCCACGAGTCGTATTCGTTCTCGACGTCGAACGTGCAGCCCGACACGAACGCCGACGGCCCGCAGAAGCCGGCCGGCAGCATCGTGCGCGTGCGGGCGATCGCCTGCGCCTCGCCGATGCGCGGCGCCGTCTGCGGCAGCTCGTGCGGGCAGAGTTGCGGGCCGTACAGGTAGAGGTCGACAGGACCGGCGCCGGCCGTCACCGCGACGAGGGCGGCGGCCGCGGCCGCCGTGCGCCACCGCACGCGCACGGTCACGCCTCCTGGTGCCATCGCGCCAGGCGCAGCGACCGCGTGTCGGCGTGTCGCGCCGATTCGCGATCGCTCGCCGCCCTTCGGGCCTCGCCACTCACGTCAGCCGTCGCTCTTGGCCGCCGGCACCAGCACTTCGCGGTTGCCGTTGGTCTGCATCGGCGACACCAGCCCGGCGCGCTCCATCTGCTCGATGAGCCGCGCCGCGCGGTTGTAGCCGATGCGCAGGTGCCGCTGCACCAGCGAGATCGACGGCCGCCGCGTCTTCAGCACGACGGCGACCGCCTGGTCGTACATCGGGTCGGCCTCGGCGTCGCCGCCCTCGACCGACACGCCCTCCTCGCCGTCGGCGCCCGCGCCGCCTTCGAGCAGGCCCTCGACGTACTGCGGCTCGCCCTGCTGCCTCAGGTACTCGACGACGCGGTGCACCTCGCCGTCGGACACGAACGCGCCGTGCACGCGGTGCGGATGCCCGGCGCCCGGCGGCATGAACAGCATGTCGCCCTGCCCCAGCAGCGCCTCCGCGCCCATCTGGTCGAGGATCGTCCTCGAGTCGACCTTGCTCGCCACCTGGAACGCGATCCGCGACGGGATGTTGGCCTTGATGAGGCCGGTGATCACGTCCACCGACGGCCGCTGCGTGGCGAGGATCAGGTGGATGCCGGACGCGCGCGCCTTCTGCGCGATCCGCGCGATCAGCTCCTCGATCTTCTTGCCGGTGACCATCATGAGGTCGGCCAGCTCGTCGACGACGACGACGATCAGCGGCAGCGCCTCCAGCGGCTCCGGCTCGTCCGGCGTCAGCGAGAACGGGTTCACGAGCGGCTTGCCGGCCTTGCGCGCCTCGACCACCTTCGCGTTGTACCCGGCGATGTTGCGCACGCCGAACTGCGACATCAGCCGGTAGCGCCGCTCCATCTCGCCGACGCACCAGGTGAGCGCGTTGGGCGCGAGCTTCATGTCGGTGACCACCGGCGCCAGCAGGTGCGGGATGCCCTCGTACATCGACAGCTCGAGCATCTTGGGGTCGATGAGGATCAGCCGGACTTCCTTCGGCTCCGCCTTGTACAGCAGCGACAGGATCATCGCGTTGACGGCGACCGACTTGCCGGAGCCGGTCGTGCCGGCGACCAGCAGGTGCGGCATCCGCGCCAGGTCCGCGATCACCGGCTTGCCGGCGATGTCCTTGCCGAGCGCCAGCGTCAGCGCGCCGTGCGTGTCGTTGTACGTCGCCGACGACAGGATCTCGGTCAGCTTCACCATCTGCCGCCGCGGATTGGGCAGCTCGAGGCCCATGCACGACTTGCCGGGGATCGTCTCGACCACGCGGATCGAGACCACCGACAGCGCGCGCGCGAGGTCCTTGACGAGGTTGACGATCTGCGCGCCCTTCACGCCGACGGCCGGCTCGATCTCGTAGCGCGTGATCACCGGCCCCGGGTATGCCGCCAGCACCTTGGCGCTGACGCCGAAGTCGGCGAGCTTGCGCTCGATCAGCCGCGACGTGTATTCGAGCGTCTCGTGGCCGACCGCCTCCTGTGCCGCCGGCGCCTCCTCGAGCAGCGCGAGCGGCGGCAGCTTCGAGTCCGGCATGTCGGTGAACAGCGGCCGCTGCCGCTCCTTGACGACGCGCTCGGACTTCGCGACCTGCACGACCGGCGGCACGACGACGACCGGCTCGCGCTCGACCTCGGCCTCGCGCAAATGCAGCACGACGTTCTCGCGTTCGGTGGCGGCGACCTCGCCGATCTTGCGGTCCTGCGCGGCCTCGCGGCGCCGGCGGACTGCGGCGACCAGCGCCTCGAGGCCGGTGCCGATGCGCTCCATGACACGGAGCCACGAGATCCCGAACAGCAGCGACAACCCTACGGCGCCGGTCACGAGCAGCAGCAACGTGGCGCCGTTGAACCCGAGCGCGTGCGCGGCGGCCTGGCCGATGGCGTCGCCGAGCGCGCCGCCCGGGGCGAGCGGCAGCGCCACGGGCAGCCGCCACAGCCGGATCGCCTCCAGCGCGGCGCTCGCGAACAGCACCAGCGCGAAGCCGAGCAGGCCCAGCGCCAGCGGGTGGTCGTGCTCGGCGTCCGGACGCACGATCCGGCGAAAGCCCGCCACCACCAGCACGCCGCCGCCGATCACCAGCCACCACGCCGACAGGCCGAGCAGGTACAGCAGGAGGTCGGCGAGCCACGCGCCGACGACGCCGCCGCGGTTGCCGATGGGCTCGCCGGTGCCCGAGAACGACCAGCCGGGGTCGCCGCGCGTGTAGGTCGCGAGGATGAGCGCGAGGTAGAGGAGCGCGGCCGCCGCGAGCAGCCACCACGCCTCGCGCACGAGGCGCGCGAAACGCGGCGACAGGCCGTCGTCGGCCGGGTTCGGCCGACGGACGTTGGACGCGTTTCTATTGAAAAACATCAGGTTGCCGGATGAACTTCACCAAGCGCATTATACGCGGCGCGCACGACTTGGAAAGTGGGAGGCGGCCCGTCGGCGGCGTCCGGGCGGCCGCCTTGGCGCGGCCGGGGAGCGCCCGCACATGGGCTAAACTCCCTTCTTTTGCGACGAAAGAACCGCATGTCCGCCAAGCACGCCCGCTTGCTGATCCTGGGCTCCGGCCCGGCCGGCTACACCGCGGCAGTATACGCCGCACGCGCGAACCTCTCGCCCGTCCTGATCACCGGCCTCGCGCAGGGCGGCCAGCTGATGACGACGACCGAGGTCGACAACTGGCCCGCCGACGCCGACGGCGTCCTCGGCCCCGACCTGATGGCGCGCTTCCAGAAGCACGCCGAGCGATTCGCGACCGAGATGATCTTCGACCACATCCACACGGTGAAGCTCTCCGAACGCCCGTTCCGGCTGGTCGGCGACTCCGGCGAGTACACGTGCGACGCGCTGATCGTCGCCACCGGCGCGTCGGCCCGCTACCTCGGCCTCCCGTCCGAGGAGGCGTTCATGGGCAAGGGCGTGTCCGCGTGCGCGACCTGCGACGGCTTCTTCTACAAGGGGCAGGACGTCGTCGTCGTGGGCGGCGGCAACACGGCCGTCGAGGAGGCGCTCTACCTCTCCAACATCGCGAAGAAGGTCACGGTGGTCCACCGCCGCGACAAGCTGCGCGCCGAGGCGATCCTGATCGACCGCCTGCTCGCCAAGACGAAGGGCGACGGCAACGTGCGAATGCTGTGGGACCACACGCTCGACGAGGTGCTGGGCGACGCCTCCGGCGTGACCGGCGTGCGCGTGAGGTCGACGAAGTCCGGTGCGGCGCAGGACGTGCCCGTGCATGGCGTGTTCGTCGCGATCGGCCACACGCCCAACACGCAGATCTTCGAGGGCCAGCTCGACATGGCGGGCGGCTACATCAAGGTGAAGGGCGGTTCCGAGGGCAACGCGACGGCGACGTCGGTGCCCGGCGTGTTCGCCGCCGGCGACGTCGCCGACCACGTCTACCGGCAGGCGGTCACGTCTGCCGGCACCGGCTGCATGGCGGCGCTCGACGCCGAGGCGTTCCTCGAAGGGCACTGACCCAGGCCGGCTTCGTCGCATCGCGCGATGCCCAAGCTCTCCGATCTCAAGCAGCTGCTGGCGGCGGCGCAGGCCAAGGCGCTCCCGGCCGCGGCGGCCCGCGAGCCCGCGCGCGCACCG
>JAYRNW010000179.1:0-11561 GCA_041911995.1 Casimicrobiaceae bacterium
AACGGCGCGCGCGTCGCCTTCGGCCTC
Source organism: Casimicrobiaceae bacterium (assembly GCA_041911995.1). Classification (GTDB taxonomy): domain Bacteria; phylum Pseudomonadota; class Gammaproteobacteria; order Burkholderiales; family Casimicrobiaceae; genus VBCG01. Next base: position 28 of record JAYRNW010000179.1, read on the forward strand.
TCGCTAGGCGGAAGCGAGGACGCCACGCTGCACGTGATCGACGTCGCGACGCGGGCGCCGGTCGGCGCGCCGATCCCGCGCGCGCGCTGGGCGTCGCCGTCGTTCCGCTTCGACGGCAACGTGCTGTTCTACACGCAGCAGAAGGACGCGCCGGCCGGCGCGCCACCCGCCGACCTGCTGCGCGACGCGCGCGTCCACCAGCGGACGTTCGCGGCGGACGGAACCACGCGCGACGAGGCGCTGCTGGGCTCCGGGCTCGCGCCGGACGTCGCGATCGACGCCGACGACACGCCGTCGATCGTCACGTCGCCGGTGAGCCCGTTCGTGATCGGCGTCGTCCAGCACGGCGTGCAGCCGGAGCTGTCGCTGTACGTCGCGCGCCTGACCGAGTTGAAGGGCGCGGCCACGCCGTGGCGCAAGCTCGCGGGGCCCGAGCGCGGCATCACGGGCTTCGACCTGCGCGGCGAGTGGATCTACGTCGTCGCCAACGAGAATGCGCCGCGCTATCGCGTGCTGCGCTGGTCGCTCGCCGACGGCCGCGCGTTCGCGCCGGCGGCGGCCGCGGTCATCGTGCCCGAGTCGGCGCGCGTCGTGCGCGGCGTCTCGGTCGCGAAGGACGCGCTGTATGTGCAGCAGACGGACGCCGGCTACGCCCGCCTGCTGCGCGTCCGGTTCGACGGCGCGGAACCGGCGGCCGCGCCCGCGAAACCCGCCGCAGCGCCGTCGAAGGCCAAGCGCGCGGCCCCGCGCCCCGCGCCGGTGCGCCGGCGCGACCCGGGTCCGTTCGGCGAAGTCCGGCTGCCCTTCGCCGGCACCATCGGCGAGCGGGTGACCAATCCGCTGTTTGCGGGCGCGCTGCTGCGCCTGTCGTCGTGGACCGAGCCGCCCGGCTACTTCGCCGTCGACGCGAAGTCCGGCGCGGTGACCCGCACGCCGCTGCTGCCGCCCGCGCGCGTCGACTTCTCCGGCATCACGTCCACGCAGGTGCGCGTGCGCAGCCACGACGGCGTCGAGGTGCCGCTGTCGATCGTGCATGCGAAGGGGCTCGTCCGCGACGGCAGCGCGCGCGTCGTCCTCGAGGCGTACGGCGCGTATGGCCTCAGCGAGGAGCCGCGCTTCGCGCCGTCGCTGCTCGCGTGGCTCGAGCACGGTGGCGTGTACGCGGTCGCGCACGTGCGCGGCGGCGGCGAGCTGGGGCGCGACTGGCACCGCGCCGGCGCCAGGGCGACGAAGGCCAACACGTGGCGCGACGCGATCGCGGCCGCCGAGTGGCTGGTGCGCGAGAAGTGGACGCAACCGTCGCGCCTCGCGATCAGCGGCAGCAGTGCCGGCGGCATCGCCGCGGGCAACGCGGTCCTCGACCGCCCCGACCTCTTCGCGGCGATGGTGAGCATGGCCGGGTTCCACGACACGCTGCGCGGCGAGACGGGCCTCGTCGGCCCCGCCAACGTGCCCGAGTTCGGCTCGGTCGCGACCGCGGACGGTTTCCGCGACCTGCTCGCGATGAGCAGCTACGCGCGCATCCGCGACGGCGTCGGCTATCCGGCGGCGCTGTTCACGACCGGGCTCAACGACCCGCGCGTCGACGTGTGGGACCCGGCGAAGGCCGCGGCGCGCCTGCAGGCCGTCAACGCCGGCGCAGGCGGCAGTGGCCGGCCGGTGCTGCTGCGCGTCGACTTCGCGGGCGGGCACGGCGGCGGCACCGCGTCGCAGATGCAGGACGAGTACGCCGACGTGCTCGCGTTCCTGCTGTGGCAGACCGGCGCGCCGGGGTTCGCGCTGCCCTAGAGTTCAACCGCCGGATTGAGCGTGTAGCGGCCGGTGACCGACGCCTGCGCGAGGACGTGCCTGTCGATCGCGCGACGCACGTCGGGCCCGGTGAAGCGCGCCGGCAGGTCGAGGCGCGGCACGTCGAGCGCGTACAGCGTGAAGACGTAGTGGTGCGGCCGCGCGTCGTTCCACGGCGGGCACGGCCCGTCGTACCCGTAGTAGTCGCCGCCCATGTCGGCGTCGCCGGCGAACCAGCCCGTGTAGTCGTTGATGCCGTGGCGCGCTTCGCGCGGCGCGCCCGGCCCCGGCTTGCCGCGCGCCGTGACGCCGTCGGAGTGCTCGCCGCGCGCGATTCCCTTCGTGTCCGGCGTCATGTCGACGAGCGCCCAGTGGAAGAAGTCCACACGCGGCAGCGACGCCGGCACTTCGCGGCCTTCCTGGTTGACGTCGTCGCCGCGCGACGGCACGTCGGGGTCGTGGCAGACGAGCGCCAGCGAGCGCGTGCCCGCGGGCACGTCCGTCCACGCGAAGTCCGGGTTGCGGTTGGCGGACAGGCGCACGTGCGTCGCGGGGTCGATCACCGCGAACGCGAACTCGCCCGGAATCACGCCGTGGTCGGCGAACGCGGTCGTCGTGAGCTTCATCGTCAGTCCTTCTTCTGCCAGTGCGGCGGGATGGTACCCGCGAAATACGGCAATGCCTCGATGCGCGCCTTCCACGTGGCGATCGCCGGCGGCAGCAGCGCGGCCGCGTCGAACGCCGGCATCCGCACGTGGCAGCGGTCGAGGAACGCGACCAGCGGATAGAGCGCGAAGTCGGCCGCCGACAGGGGGCCCGCCAGGAAGTCCCCCAGCATCGCCTTCGCGAACAGCGCGTAATTCTCGACGACCGCCTCCTTGCCCTTGGCGAACGCCTTCTCGTCGCGCGTGGCCGGATCCTGGGCGAGCGCGTAGTCGATGACCGGCTCGACCGCCTTGTCGAAGTAGTCGTCGGTCTCCGAGATCAGGCGGCGCACGTGCGCGCGCCGGCGCGCGTCGCCGGGGAAGAGCGCGCCGCCGCGCCCGGGATACGCCTCGTCCAGGTATTCGACGATCGCGTTGGATTCGTAGAGCACGAAGTCGCCGTCGACGATCACCGGCACGCGGTGGCGCGGGTTGAGCGCGAGGAACTCGGGCTTGCGCGTGTCGCCGGCCGCGAACGACAGCACCTTGCGCTCGTAGGGCAGCGCCTTGTGCTCGAGCGCCAGCTGCACGCGCCAGGCGTAGGGCGATCCGGAGCCGTAGTAGAGGGTGATGCTCATTTCGCCGCCTTCCCTTCCGGCCGCGCGGAGCCGCGGATCGCTTCCAGCGACGCCTTCTGCAGCTCCATGGTCTTGATGCTCATCTGCATCATGTTCACGCTCATCGTCAGCCAGTTCTCGATGATCTTCAGCTCGGCGATCTTGCGGTCGATCTCGGCCGGGTCGAGCGCCGGGAACATCGCGGCCGGATTCGGGAACGGCATGCCGGCGGGCGCGGCGGCGGGCGTGGCCGCCGGCGCCGCGAAGCCGGGCACCGGGAGGCCGAACGGGTTCCACATCCGCTGCATGAAGTCGAGCGCGTCCTGCGGGGAAAAGGGAAAGGCACCGGCGGCGCTGCCCGCGGGCGCGTCGGACGGCGGCGGTTGCTTCGGATCGTGCGCCATGCGGGGCTCCTCCTCGTGTCCGGCACGCCGGTCCCGGCGGCGTGCTTTTGCTACTATCCTCTCCTATGGCGGACCCCGGCGCAACCTTGCTCGACCGCTTGGCCGGCATCGTCGGCGCCGCGCACGTCCTGACGGCCCCCGCGGACGTCGCGCCGTACCTGTCCGACTGGCGCGGCCGCTACCGCGGCTCCGCGCGCGCCGTCGTGAAGCCTTCGTCCACCGCGGACGTCGCCGCCGTCGTGCGCGCGTGCGCAGAGTCCGGCACCGCGATCGTCCCGCAGGGCGGCAACACGGGCCTGTGCGGCGGCGCCGTGCCGCACGCGACCGGCGACGAGATCGTGCTCGCGCTCACGCGGATGAACCGCGTGCGTGCGCTCGACGCCGCCAACGCGACCATCACCGTCGAGGCCGGGATGCCGCTTGCCGCGGTGCACGAGGCGGCGGCCGCCGCCGGGCTCGCGTTCCCGCTGTCGCTCGCGTCGGAGGGCAGCTGCACGATCGGCGGCAATCTGTCGACCAACGCCGGCGGCACCGCAGTGCTGCGCTTCGGCAACGCGCGCGAGCTGACGCTGGGTGTCGAGGCCGTGCTCGCCGACGGCAGCGTGTACGACGGCCTGCGCGGCCTGCGCAAGGACAACACCGGCTACGACCTGAAGCAGCTCTTCATCGGCGCCGAGGGCACGCTCGGCATCGTCACCGCCGCGGTGCTGAAGCTCTTCCCGGCGCCGCGCACCCGCGTGACGGCGCTCGTCGGCGTGCCGTCGGTCGCCGCCGCGATCGCGCTGCTCGCGCGGCTGCGCGACGCGCTGTCGGACCGCCTGGTCGGCTTCGAGCTCGCGAGCGCGTTCGCGCTCGCGCTGTCGCGCCGGCACCACGGCGACGCGCCCGACCCGTTGCCCGGCCACCCGTGGTACGTGCTGGTGCAGGCGGACGACAGCGTGGCCGACGCGCCGCTGTCCGCACTCGTCGAGGCGACGCTCGCCACCGCGATCGAGGCCGGCGCCGCCGCCGACGCCGTGGTCGCGCAGTCGGGCGAGCAGGCGGCGCGGATGTGGGCGCTGCGCGAGAACATCAGCGAGGCGCAGCGGCGCGAAGGGCCCAACATCAAGCACGACATCTCGCTGCCGGTGTCGGCGATGACGGCGTTCCTCGCCGAGTGCGGCGACGCGCTCGCGCAGGCGTTCCCCGGATCGCGCCTCGTCGTGTTCGGGCACCTGGGTGACGGCAACCTCCACTACAACCTGTCGGCGCCGGAGGGCGTGACCGCCGACAGCTTCATGGACAACGGCGAGCGCGCCAACCGGATCGTCCACGACCTGGTCGCGCGCCACGGCGGCAGCTTCTCGGCCGAGCACGGCGTCGGGCAGTTGAAGCGCGCCGACCTCGTCCGCTACAAGGGCGACGTCGAGGTGCGCCTCATGCGCCTCGTCAAGCAGGCGTTCGACCCGCGCGGCCTCATGAATCCGGGCAAGGTGCTCTGATGGGCAAGATCGTGCTCTGGATCGTCGTCGTGTTCGCGATCCTGTTCGCGCTGCGGCTGTACAACGTCGCGAAGGCGCGCTCGCGCGCCCGAAGCAAGGCGGCCGGCCCGGCGGCTCCGGAGTCCATGGTGCGCTGCGCGCGCTGCGGCGTCTTCCTGCCCCGCGCGGATGCGCAGGAAGCCGACGACGGCTACCGCTGCAGCGACCCCAAGTGCGCGCTGCCGCGGCAGGCGCCGCGTTGACGACGCGGCGGCGCTCTCGCCATCACGCTACCCATGCAACCCGCCCCCGCGATCCCGCCGTTCGAGCCGCCGCCGCTGCCGGTGCCGATGGCCGACTCCGGCCGCCGCATCCTGTGGATCGTCGGGCTCTACCGCGCGATCTGCGCGGCGATGCTGCTGGGCGCCGCGCTGCTGCTCGACCCGAAGACGCTCAACATCGCCACACCCAACGCGTTCATCACGGGCACCGGGCTCTACTTCCTGTTCGGGCTGTCGGCGTTCTGGTGGGTGCAGCAGGAGCGGCTGCCGCTGCCGCTCACCGCGATGCTGTTCGGGCTGCTGGCCGGCGACCTGTTCTTCCTGTCGCTCGTCATGTACGCCGGCGGCACGTTCGGCGGCCCGCTGCCGATCCTGCTGTTCCCGCAGCTCGCGGCGGCCGGCTGGATCCTGCGCACGCAGACGGCGTTCGTCCACGCCGCGTTCGCGGCGATCGCGCTGCTCGGCCTCGACGCGTGGCGCGCGTGGCAGGGTGTCGTCGGCGGGCCGCAGGTGTTCCAGACCGGCCTCATCGGCTTCGGCTACTTCGCGACCGTCGGCATCGCGGTGGCGCTCGGCCGCTACACGAAGCAGTCCGAAGACCTGGCCGCGCAGCGCGGCATCGACGTCGCCAACCTCGAGCAGGTCAACCGGCTCATCATCCAGGACATGCAGGACGGCGTGCTGGTCGTCGACCTGAACGGCGTCGTGCGCGGCCACAACGCGCAGGTGACGCGGCTGCTCGGCGGCTTCGGCCGCATGCGCGGCGGCATGCGTCTGGCCGAGTTCTCGACCACGCTGCACGACTACTGGCGGCGCTGGCAGGAGGACTTCACCGAGGCGCTGCCGCCCTTCAAGGTCGAGGCCACGCAGCGGCTGCTGCGCGTGCGCCTCGTGCGCATCGGCACCGGCCTGAACGGCGGCACGCTGATCTACCTCGAGGACCTCGGCCGCGCGCAGACCGAGGCGCAGCAGATGAAGCTCGCGGCGATGGGGCGGCTCACCGCGTCGATCGCGCACGAGGTGCGCAACCCACTGTCGGCGATCAACCAGGCGGCGCAACTGCTCGAGGAGGACGGCGCCGTGGCACCGGAGGGCTCGCGGCTGCTCGGCATGATCCGCAACAACGCGAAGCGGATCGACCGCATCGTCGGCGAGGTGCTGCAGCTGAACCGCCGCGACCGCCAGCAGCCCGAGGCCGTCGCGTTCGGCGAGTTCATGCGCACGCTGACCGACGAGGTCGTGCAGGCGGAGAACATGCCGCCGGGCAGCGTGATCCTGCAGGTCCCGGACGACCTCGCGATCGTGTTCGACCGCGGGCACCTGAACCAGATCTTCTGGAACCTGCTGCGCAACGCGTGGCAGCATTGCCAGAAGCGCGAGGGCAGCATCCGCGTGCTCGCCCGCGCCGGCTACATGGGCGACGCGGTCATCTGCGAGCTCATGGACGACGGCCCCGGCATCCCGGCCGAGCTGCGGCCGCAGATCTTCGAGCCGTTCTTCACGACGCGCCCCGGCGGCACCGGCCTCGGCCTCTACATCGCGCGCGAGCTGGCCGACGCCAACGGCGCCGCGCTGGAGCTCCTGCCGAAGGGCCCCGGCGCGCACTTCCGGATGACCTTGAAGCGCGCATCGACGCCCGAGCGCTCGGCGTAGCGCCACCGATCACGAAATCGCAGGGAGAGCAGCATGACCACCAGACGCATCCGCGGCCAGCCGAAGGTCCTCGTCATCGACGACGAGCCCGACCTTCTCGAACTGCTCGAGCTCACGCTGTCGCGCATGGGCCTCGACACGTCGTGCGCGCAGACGGTCGGCGACGCGATCCGGCTGCTCGACAAGGAGCCGTTCGACCTGTGCCTGACCGACATGCGGCTGCCCGACGGCGAGGGGCTGCGCGTCGTCGAGCACATCAACCAGAAGGGCCTCGACGTCCCCGTCGCCGTGATCACGGCGTTCGGCAGCGCCGAGAACGCGGTGGCGGCGCTCAAGGCCGGCGCGTTCGACTACCTCGCGAAGCCGGTCGCGCTGGAGCAGCTGCGCGCGCTGGTCAAGCAGGCGCTCAAGGTGCCCGAGAAGGCGCAGCCGCCCTCGGCGTACACGCTGCTCGGCGAGTCGCCGGCGATGGAGCAGGTGCGCGGGCTGATCGACCGGCTCGCGAAGAGCCAGGCGCCGGTATTCATCAACGGCGAGTCGGGCAGCGGCAAGGAGCTCGCCGCGCGGATGATCCACCTGCACGGGCCGCGCAGCGAGCAGCCGTTCGTCGCCGTCAACTGCGGCGCGATCCCCGAGAACCTGATGGAGAGCGAGTTCTTCGGCTACCGCAAGGGCGCGTTCACCGGCGCGGACGCCGACCGTGACGGCTTCTTCCAGGCGGCCAACGGCGGCACGCTGTTCCTCGACGAAGTCGCCGACCTGCCGCTGCAGATGCAGGTGAAGCTGCTGCGCGTGATCCAGGAGAAGAAGGTCCGCAAGGTCGGCTCGACCACCGCGGAGCCGGTCGACGTGCGCCTCATCAGCGCGACGCACAAGAAGCTGGCGCCGCTCGTCGAGTCCGGCAACTTCCGGCAGGACCTCTACTACCGGCTGCACGTGATCGAGCTGCCGATGCCGAGCCTGCGCGAGATGCGCGAGGACATCCCGCTGATCGCCAACGCGATCCTCACCAAGCTGACGCGCGGCGGCGGCGCGCAGCTCGAGCCCGAGGCGGTCGCCGCGCTCGAGCACTACCCGTTCCCCGGCAACGTCCGCGAGCTCGAGAACATCCTCGAGCGCGGCCTGTCGCTCGCGGCCGACCCGCAGCGCATCACCGCCGGCGACCTGCACCTCACGCCCGTCGCCGACGAGTCCGAGGGCGCGATGCCGCCCGGCGAGAAGTGGCCGCTGCAGGATTACCTCGACCGCGTCGAGCGCGCCGCGATCAACGAAGCGCTGGAGAAGACGCGGTTCAACCGGACGGCGGCGGCGAAGCTGCTGGGGATCACCTTTCGCGCCATGCGCTACCGGATGGAGCGGCTGGGGATCAAGTAGCGCACGCCGCCACCGCGCGCACCCGTCGCGCCGCCTCGGGCGCTCACCCGTTGTCGCGCGTCCTCGCCTTCTTCGCTTCGTCCACCAGCCTCCGCGCCGGCGCCAGCGTATTCGCGTCGAGCTCGGGCGCCCGCTTGCCCACGACGCTCGCGGCCCGGCCGCCCGGCTTGTCCGGCCTGCGCTTGCGCGCCTCGCGCGCGCGCGCCTCGACCTGCGTCGCCGCCGCGCGCACGTCGGCCAGCGCGCGCTCGACGTCGGCGCGCGCGAGGATCGGCGCGTCCGCGCGCGCCTGCTTGCGCGGCTGCTCGACGACGACCGGATTGGCCTTCGCCCACCGGTCGCGGCGCACGCCGGTCACCTGCCAGCACACCTTCTGCCGCGGGCGGCCGCCGGCGATCGCGAAGCTGCCCTTCGCGAACTCGCGCGCGACGTGCAGGTCGGGCGCGGGAGCGCCGAGCGGCGTCAGCTGGTAGCGCAGCGCGTGGTTGAGCGCGTCGAACCAGCGCGGCAGCTTCACGGTCGCGCGGCCCCGGCGATCGAGGGTCGCGGTGCCGTCGTAGAACGTCTTGTATTCGTCGGACTCGACGCACGCGTGGTTGAGCACCTTGCGCTGCGGGTCGAGCGGATGGTCGATGGAGAACCACGACCCCGATTTCATCAGGATTCCGTCGACGAAGACGTTGCCCTGGAAGCGCCCGGCCCAGCCGCCGGCTACCGGCAGGCCGATGCCGAGCACGCCGGTCCCGCTGACGGTGATGCCGCACACGCCGGCCCCCAGGAACGACGCGCCGTAAACGCCGCAGCCGACCTGCGCGTCGCCGGCCTTCAGCCCCGCCATCGTGCCGCCGCTCACGCCGGTGCCGATCACGCCGATCGCGCTCACGCCCGTCTTCATCGAGCCGGCGTCGAGCGCCGTCGTGAACGTCGCGAACGACTTGACCGCCGGCTGCGACGTGCTGCTGTTGCTCACGTCGATGCCTTTCCCCGAGAACGACTCGGCATGCAGCGCCGTGCCGCTGCCGCTGGTGGCGCGCGCCGCCGTGCCGTTCTGGCTGAAGCCGTCCACGCCGACGCCGTTGGCGAGGTCGTTGCGCCCCGACACGCCGGCAGCGTTGCTGCCCTTCGACTCGCCGATCACGCCTTGTGCCTGGTCACTGGTGCCGCGCACGCCGGGGCCCGCGGTCGCGCCGCCGTCGACGCCCGCGCCGCCGACGCTGCGCCCGGTGACGCCCGCGCCCAGCACGCCCGGCGCGAACCCGTAGACGCCCGACGCGCGGTCCGACTGCGTGTAGCCTTCGACACCGCTGCCTTGCGCGGACCGGCCTTCGACGCCCGCGTTCGGGCCGGTGCCGCGCACGCCGACGCCGCCGCCGTGCGCATCGCCCCACACGCCGGTCGACCGCGGCCCGAACGTCATGCCCACGACGCCGACGGCGGCGAACCGCGTCGACAGGCCGGCGACACCGATCCCGCCGACGCTGTCGACGGGAAGCGCAGGGTCGGGCAGGTTGACGCCGCCGACGGCGACCGCGTTGCTCTCGTTGGCGCCCAGCGCCGCCGTGGCCTTCGGCGCGCGACAGAACAGCGCGAACGACTGGTCGGACGTGATGCGCGCGGTGACCGTTTTCTTCGTGCGCGCCACCAGCGCCTCGGCGGCGTTGGAGCGGGCGTCGACCGTCACGCCCTCCGATTTCGCGGCGAGTGCGCCGCCCTTGTCGTTGGCGAGTTCGAGCGACGGCTTGGGATCGCTGACGAGACCGGTGGACGGCTGGTCCCAGTTGACTACTGCCATGGGAGTCTCCTCGGGGTAAGGGGCGGCGATTCGGCGCTGCACCGGCGAGTATTGGGACCCGGGCCCGCGCCGTCAACGCGATCCGGAATATTCCGGCGCACGGCGCGCGACGCGCGATGCGCCGCCGGCAGCCTGCGCTATCCTGTCGCGCACCGGAGCCTCGCGTGACCGCCCGCAGAACATCGATCGATGCCGCCGGCTGGGTCGCCGCCGCCATGCGCGTCGACTCGCCCAACCGCGACGCGCGCCCCGCCGGCACGGTGCCGACGCTCGTCGTCGTGCACGGCATCTCGCTGCCGCCGGGCGCGTTCGGCGGCGACGGCATCGTGCGCCTCTTCACGAACACGCTCGACCCGGCCGCGCATCCGTACTACGCAGGCATCGCGGACCTTCGGGTTTCCGCGCACTTCCTGATCCGGCGCGGCGGCGAACTCCTCCAGTTCGTCTCCTGCGCCGAGCGGGCGTGGCACGCGGGCGTCTCGGAGTGGCGCGGGCGCGCGCGCTGCAACGACTACTCGATCGGCATCGAGCTCGAGGGCGCGGACGACGTCCCGTACGCGGCGCCGCAATACGCACGGCTGGCGGCCCTGCTCCGCGCGCTGCGGGCCCGGTATCCGCTGGAGGCCGCGGTCGGGCACAGCGACGTGGCGCCCGGCCGCAAGACCGACCCCGGCCCCGCCTTCGATTGGGACCGGCTGGGACGCCTCGCCGGCACCCGGCGGCTCTGACCCCTCCCCTCTGACCCTTCGGCTCTGACCCTTCGGCTGGCCGGGTCCCGGCGCCCCTCTTGGGGGCCGGCGGCATTCTTGGGTATAATAGAAAGTTATTTGCGGCCGGCCGGCCCCCGGAAACGGGGTTTTGCCGGCCCGGACGCCGGCTTGGCGGAGGCGCCCCGTGGGCGGTCGCCGCCGTGCGCTAAGGCGGGCTTAAGGTAGCCCGTCCATCCTACGGACCACATGCAGCTGATCGCGGACTACTTTCCGCTCATCCTCTTTTTCGTCGCCTTCAAGTGGCAGGGGATCATGGTCGCGACCGCGGTCGCGATCGCGGCGTCGGTCGCCCAGATCGCCTGGTTCCACTGGCGCGGCAAGGTGTCGGCGGTCCACTGGATCTCGCTCGCGATCATCGCCGTGTTCGGCGGCGCGACGCTGGTGCTGCAGGACGAGGTGTTCATCAAGTGGAAGCCCACGGTGCTCTACGGCGCGTTCGGCGCCATCCTCGCCGTGGGCAAGCTCGCGTTCCGGCGCGACCTCATCGCCCTCCTGATGAAGGACATCGTGCTGCCGCCCGCCATCTGGGCGCGCGTCACGTGGTCGTGGGTCGCGTTCTTCGCCGCGATGGCGGCGCTCAACTGGTACGTCGCGTTCCACTACCCGACCGAGACCTGGGTCAACTTCAAGGTGTGTGTGGAAGTTCGTCGATGGGGATCGCCGCCGCAACTCTCTGCGCCGGCGCAATCGCATTGGGATCTTGGCGAAGCGTTAGGCATTCTGGATTTTGACCGCGCGGTGCGCATGGCCA
>JAYRNW010000180.1:0-3243 GCA_041911995.1 Casimicrobiaceae bacterium
CCCCGGCCGCGGGCTCCGCCGCGGCCGGCGCGGGCGCGGCGACGGCGGCGGCCGCCGGCGCTTCCGCGGTCGCGGTCGCGGCCGGGGTGGCGGCGGCCGCGGCGGCGGCCGGGGTCAGCGCGTCGAGCGCCTGCTGCTTCTCCGTCTCCCACGCCGCGCGCTCGCGCGCGAGCAGCCGCTCGGCGTGCGAGTCGTGGATGCCGGCGTGCTCCTGCAGCCGGTGCCACAGCAGCAGGCAGCGCCGCGTCGACTGCATGAGCCGCGCGTCGACGATCACGCGGTGCAGCCGGTCGTCGGCGTCCACCGCCCACACGTAGGGAATGCGCTCGGCCGTCGGGCGCTCCGGCAGCTTCAGCCACTCGGCGGCCGGCAGCATGCCGGGGCTCCAGCGGTCGCGCGGCACGACGGCGAAGTGGCTCGCGTACCGCCGGTCGCACAGCACGAAATCGGCGTACGTGAACGCCACGTCCTCGGTCACGCGCTGCAGCGCCTCGTCGGCGTACGTGAACGGGTCGGCGGCCCAGTCGGCGTCGGCGTTCCGGTTGCCTTCGAGCGAGAAGCGCTCGGCCCAGTTCGCGCCGGCGCCGGCGTCGTACGTGAACGCCGGGAACGCGCGCGACTCGCGCGCCGCGGCGGCGGTCAGGTACGGCGGCAGGTCGCCGGCCGCCGACGGCGAGCCCGCGAAGATCGAGAACAACGCCGGGCCGCGGCACGCGAGCCCGCGCCGCACGCGCTCGCGCAGCGCGTACAGGTCGGCGCTCGTCGCCTGCAGCACGAACATGCCGCCCAGCCCCATCGCCGTCGTCGCGAGGCGCGCGCTGCGCACGCCGAACGCGAAGTGCCCGGTGCCGATCGACGCCTCCTCGAGGAGGTCGGTCTGCTGGACCAGCACCTTGACCGGCAGGCCGGCCGAGAGCATCTCGATCAGGCCCGCGTTCTCGGCCGCGCCGTTGCGGTCCGCCGGAATGAGGACGAGGTAGTCGGGGAAGAGCGCCAGGTCCTCCGCGGTCAGCGCGGCCTCGCCGTAGCGCTCGAAGAACGGGTCGTGGTCGGCCTCGACGTACGCGCCGGCCGACTCGAGCTCGGCGATCGCGATCGCCTTCACGACCTCGGCGAGCCGCGGCAGCCGTGCGCGGTACGCTTCGGCAGCCGCCGCGCAGTTGTCGAACACGAAGTCGTACTGCGCCGCCGCGTCGTCGCCGGCCGCCGGGTCCGCGTAGAACGGCTGCGCGCGCAGCACCGACAGCGCCCACTCGATGCGCGCGCGGCGCGCGGCGGGCAGCTCGTCCGCGGGCGCGTTGCGCACGACCAGCTTCGACATGACGGCGAAGTCGAACACGTCCGCGTGCGCGCCACCGATCGCGGCGGCCAGCGCCTGCGGCTGCTGCCCGGCCGCGGACCGCGCGAACGCCGCGCGGCGGATGTCGGAGAGCTTGCGCATCAGCGCGTCGACGAGGCTGCCGAACTGCCGCGCCTTCTGCAGGTGCGCCGCGCGCCACGCCTGCCGAAGGAACCGCGCCGGCAGCCGCGCGTCGCAATCGGCGAGCTCGCCGTCGACCTTGAGCGAGCCCCCCGCCTGCTCGAGCACTTCGGCGTCCGCGTCGTCGGCGCCCTCGGCCAGGCGCGCCGCGGCCGCCGCCCACAGCTGCGCCAGCGTCCCGATCGCGCCGGACGCGACCATCGTGCGCAGCTCGCGCTCGAGGCGCAGCACGTGCTTGCGCATCCGCTCGCCTTCGAGCCCGCGCGGCGCGGCGTCGGCCAGCAGCCGGCCGACGACCGCCGACAGCGACTGCGCGTACTCGGCTTCCGCCGCCGACTCCGGGAACACGAGCGGAAAGTCGTAGCGCAGCCGCGTGAGGTCGCGGTACGGCGCGAGCGTCGCCGGGCGCAGCGCCTTGACGTCGACCGGCGCGAGCGCATCGCCCGCGCGCTTGCCCGTCATGTGGAAGACCAGCTGGTCCTGGAATTTCGCGGCCATGTCCATTGCGGCTCGCCTGCCTTGCGTAGTGTGGTTGCCGCCGGTCACGCGGCGCGTTGCCGCCCCGGCCCCTCTTCCGGCCAGATCGTGACGCGGTCGAACTCGGCGTCGAGCCCGGCGCGGATCTTCTCCGCGGTCCGGACCTCGCCGACACCGCGCAGGTCCTCGTAGCACGGCACGTCGTTGTTCTCGTACAGGATGCCGACCGGGATCGGGTCCTCTGCCGACGCGATCTCGCGCGCCTTGTGGATGTCGAGCGGGTCGTGCTCGCGCTGGTTCTTGTAGATGCGCGATGTCTCGGCGGTCGGCGTAAGGCCGTTCGCGTGCGTGAGCAGCAGCGTGCGCGAGGGATCGTGCAGGAACGGGTCGAACATCTTGGGCAGGAACTCGGGGCAGCGCTGGATGATGCGCACGAACGAGAACCCGCGGTGCCGGTACGCCTTGGCGACGATGTCGTACAGCAGGTCCGGGATCCAGTCCACGCCCTGCGCGACGAACGACACGTTCTGCACGCCCAGCGTCACCGTCAGCGGGTTGAGCGCCTCGAGCACGGCGCCGCGCGGCGTCGTGTTGCTCTTCATGCCCATCGGCGACGTCGGCGACGCCTGCTTCTTGGTGAGCCCGTACACGTGGTTGTCGTGCAGGATCACCGTCATGTTCATGTTGTAGCGGATCGCGTGGATCCAGTGCGCGGCGCCGATGCTGCAGCAGTCGCCGTCGCCGGTGTTCACGAACACGTTGAGGTCCGGGCGCGCCATCTTGACGCCCTCGGCGATCGGGAACGCGCGCCCGTGGATGCCGTGGAAGCCGTACGTCTTCATGTAGTGCGGGAAGCGCGACGAACAGCCGATGCCCGACACGAATACCGTGCGCTCGGGCGCCAGGTCCTCGTCGCGGCACAGCCGCTGCACGGCGGCGAGGATCGCGTTGTCACCGCAGCCCGAGCACCAGCGCGGCACGCCGCCCTGGTAGTCCTCGAGGTTGTGGTGCTCCTCGTGCAGCTTGATGATGCATTGCGTGACGGGGATCGCCATGGCTACCTTCCTTCGGAGAGCTTTTCCTTCATGACCTTCAGCACGTCGCCCGGCTTGATCGGCTGGCCGCGCGCCTCGCTCCAGCAGTCGATGTCGACGAGGTAGCGCGCACGCAGCATCATCGCGAGCGCCGAGTAGCGGCGGTTCTCCTCGTCCACGATCTCGTCCTCGCGCCTGTCGGACCAGTTGCCCTCGACGGTCATGACCTTGCCGAAGCGCTTCATGATCAGA
>JAYRNW010000181.1:0-4759 GCA_041911995.1 Casimicrobiaceae bacterium
GAGGAGAAGATCCGCAAGATCCTCAAGATCTCCAAGGAGCCGATCTCGATGGAGACGCCGATCGGCGACGACGACGACAGCCACCTCGGCGACTTCATCGAGGACCAGTCGACGGTCGCGCCGTCCGACGCCGCGGTCAACGCAAGCTTGCGCGACGTGTGCAAGGACATCCTCGACACGCTGACGCCGCGCGAGGCCAAGGTGCTGCGGATGCGCTTCGGCATCGAGATGAACACCGACCACACGCTGGAGGAGGTCGGCAAGCAGTTCGACGTCACCCGCGAGCGCATCCGCCAGATCGAGGCGAAGGCGCTGCGCAAGCTGCGGCATCCGTCGCGCAGCGAGAAGCTTCGGAGCTTCCTGGAAGGCGAGTGAGCCGATTCGCCTGTCGCTTCCCGAAAAGCCCCGCATCGGCGGGGCTTTTCGTTTGGCGCGACCGGCTACGAAAGTCCAGCCTGCGCGAGCCCGTCACGCAGGTGCGCGCGGTCCGCCTCGTCGCGGTAGTGCAGCGTGGCGACGTGGCGCGCGATCGCGAAGCCGGGCACGAGCCGGCGCACCTCGTCGGCGTGCGCGGCGGCCGCGCCGGCGTCGCCGTTCTGCGCGTGCGCGGCCGCGAGGAACGCGTGCTGAACGGGGTCGAGCTTCGACAGCCGCCCGAATGCCGCAATCGCCTCGTCGTACTGCCGTGCGCCGTAGTGCGCACGCCCGAGGTGGCTCCAGAACCGCTCCGGATGGAACGGGTTGAGCCGCATTGCCTGCCGGATCCACTCCATCCCCTCTTCCGCGCGGCCCTGCCACGTCAGGATCTCGCCGTGCTGCACGACGATGAGGTCGTTGTTCGGGTTCAACTCGAGCGCGCGCTCCTGGTGCTGCCACGCGCGCGGGTGGTCGTTGCGCAGCAGGGCGACGGCGGCGAGGATGCGGTGCACGTCGCTGTCGTTGTCGTCGAGGCGGGACGCGACGGCGAGCTCCGTGACGACCTGTCCCAGCGTTTCCGCGCGGTCGTCGCACCAGCCGTGCAGCCAGCTCTGGCCCAGCACGCACGCCTTCCACGCGTGCGCGTGCGCGTAGTCGGGATCGAGGGCGACGGCGCGGTCGAGCAGGCGCTGCGCCTCGAGGTTGTCCTCGCGCGTCGACCGGTGGTGCAGCACCTTGCCGGCGAGCACGCACTCGTAGGCCGCCATGTTCGCCGTCGGCTTGCGCTTCGCGCGCTCGTGGCTCGCCGCCTCGATCCGGCCCGGCAGCGTGGCGACGATGGCGCGCGTGATCTCGTCCTGGATCGCGAAGATGTCCTCGAAGCGGCGGTCGTACCGCTCGGCCCAGAGATGCCGGTCGCCTTCGGCGTCGATGAGCTGCACGGTGACCCGCACGCGGTCGCCCGCCCTGCGCACGCTGCCCTCGACCACGTACTGGACGCCGAACTCGCGCGCGATGTCGGCGATCTTCACGGGCTTGCCCTTGTAGACGAACGCCGAGTTGCGCGAGATCACCGTGAGCTCGTGGAAGCGCGAGAGCGCGGTGAGGATGTCCTCGGTCAGGCCGTCGGCGAAGAGCTCCTGCTCGGGGTCGCCGCTCATGTTGACGAACGGCAGCACGACGAGCGACGGCTTGGCGGCCGGCGCGCGGACCGCCGCCGCAGGGGCCGCGGGCGCTTCGGCCGCGGGCGGCGCGGCGTCCGTGACCACGCGGAAGACGCGGATCGGCCGCGCGATGTTCTTCACCGCCCGCTCGCCCATGTCCTCGAACGTCACGCCGAGGCGGTCGCCCATCTGCTCGCGCACCGTCGCGGAAATGCAGATGCCGCCGGCGTGCGCGAGCGGCTCGAGCCGCGCGGCGACGTTGACGCCGTCGCCGAAGATGTCGCCGTCCTCGAAGATGACGTCGCCGACGTTGATGCCGATCCGGAACTGCACGCTGCGGTCGGGCGCGACGTCCGCGTTGCGGCGCGCCATCTTGCGCTGGATGTCCACCGCGCACTGGACGGCGTCGACCGCGCTCTGGAACTCGACCAGCAGGCCGTCGCCGGTCGTCTTGACGAGGTGGCCGCGGTGCGCGGCGATCGCCGGGTCGAGGACCTCGAGGCGATGCGCCTTCTGGCGCGCGAGCGTGCCCGTCTCGTCGGCTTCCATGAGGCGGCAGAAGCCCGCCATGTCGGCGGCGAAGATGGCGGCGAGGCGGCGTTCGCTGCGGGGCGGTTGCATCCTTCGGCCTCGGCTCGGAAGCCGACGATTCTAGCAAGCCCGAGCGCGGGCGAGGATGCCGCCGGGCGCACGCCCCCCCCGGCGGCGGCCGCGCGGCGATGCGGCGCCGCGCGGCCGGTCGGTGCGACGTCAGTTCGCGGCGAAGCAGTACAGGTAGCCGGCGCCGCCCGACGCCTTGAGCAGGTCGTCGCTGCAGCCGCGCGACGGGTGCGACGAGTTCCACGACAGCGCCGGCGGGAACGTGTCGAGGCCGGTGCGGTCGTGGTGGCCGACGACGGCGGCGCCCTCGGCGCCCTTCGTCCAGTTGCCGCAGGTCATGTCGCCGGCGCTCGCGGGAAACGCGGTGCCGTCCGGCTGCGTTCCGGTCAGGATGTCGTGCTGGTTCGGCGTGTCGCCGCGGCCGTTGACGACGGCGCCCGTCTCGGTCAGCGCCGTCTGCTTCGTGATGTTGTTGTTCGTGTGCAGGTCGGCGACGTCCTTCGCGACCACCACGCCCTTCACGTTCTGCCACGGCCCGCTGCCGATGCGGTCCTTCGCGTTGACGCCGGCCATGTTGCCGGCCGGCTGCGCGCTCAGGTACGCGCGCCACGTGCGGTTGGGCAATCCGGCCGCCGCGGCGAGCGCGGCGCAGTGCTTGTCGGCGCCGTCCAGCCCGCCGTAGTTTGCGCCCTTGCCCGACCCCTTGCTGGTCACGAAGAACCCCGGCCCCGTCGGCGCGCCAGTCGTCGCGCAACCGCCCACCATCATCGCCAGCAGCACTGCACCGACTGCAACCTTCGTCATGCTCTCCTCCCGTCGTTGTCGTGGTCGCGCTTCCGTCTTCGCGCGCGCTGTGGCCGGAACAGCGCCGGCGCGGCTTCTATTCCGCCGTCGGGCGCGGGCGCGCCGGCGGGTCGGTCGCCCTCCCGACGCGCGCGCGTTTCGACGCGAACGCTAGTTGAGGACGAGGACCGGGATCGCGATGGTCGCGAGGACCTTCTGCGCGACCGAGCCCATCAGCAGCTCGGTGACCGCCGAATGGCCGTGGCGCCCCATGGCGAGCAGGTCGGCGTTCCACTCGGCGGCGTACCGGACGATCTCCTGCGCGGGGTCGCCGATCCGCTGCACGCGCTCGTACGCGATGCCGTGGTCATCGAGCAGCGCGGTCGCCGGGGCGAGCGCCTCGCTCGACTCCTCGTCGTAGTAGCGGTGCGCGGCTTCCTTGCCCACCCACGCGACCGCACGCGCGTACGGCAGGTGCGGATGAACGTTGATCAGCGCGATCTGCGGCGGATCGCGGAACCACTTGAGGCGCGGCAGGAGCCGGGTCAGCGCGGCCACCGATTGCTCGGAGCCGTCGGTCGGGAAGAGAATCTTCATGATCGCGATTCCATCACAGCGCACGGAGCGCGTCCAACGGCGCGCGTCAGTGGACGGGCGCGGCCGCCGGTTCCGGCGCCGGGGCCTGCAGCGACAGCTCGGCGACGACCTGGTCCTGGTCCTCCGGGTCGTCGCGCACGACGAAGCCCAGGCCCTGCGTGAAGCGCACCATGTTGTGGTTGCTGCGCAGCACCGTGCCGACCAGCCGCTGCAGCCCCTTCTTCTTCGCGCAGGCGATGAGCGCCTTCATCAGGATCGACGCCAACCCCTTGCCCTGCCACGCGTCGGCGACGACGACCGCGAACTCGGCGCTCTCGTGGTCGAGGTTCGCGATCGAGCGCGCGACGCCGACGATCGCCCGTCCATCGAGGCCGTCCGGGTCGTGCGCGACGGCGACCAGCGCCAGCTCGCGGTCGTAGTCCACCTGCGTGAAGCGGGCGATCATCGCCGGCGACAGCTCGTGCAACCGGTAGAAGAAGCGGTAGTAGCGCGTCTGGTCGGAGAGGCCGGCGATGAAGCGGCGCTCGAGCTCGGCGTCCTCCGGGCGGATCGGGCGCATCAGCAGGTGCCGGCCGTCGGGCAGCATGATCGGCGTCTCGAGCTCCAGCGGATACGGGTGGATCGCCATGTGGCGGTACGCCGCCACCGGCAGCCGCTTCGGATCGACGAACGCGCGCGCCGACGGGATGTCCACGCGGTCGCCGCCGATGACGACCGGATCGAGCGCCAGCGTGCGCACCCACGGCAGCGCGCAGGCGAGCGCCGACACGCGCAGCACGACGCCGACCAGCGCCTCGCTCGCCGCGGCGATGCCCGCGCCGGCGAGCAGGTCGCGCGCGAGGCGGCGGTTGAGCGGCGGCAGCATCACCGCGCGTGCGCGCGGCGCCGCGACGCCGCGGACGCTGGCGCCGACGCCGATCACCGGCCCGAACACGGGATCGGTCGCGAGCGTGATCGCGCAGGCGCCGGTCACGCCGGGCAGCACCGCGCGCTGCACGATCGCGCGGATCGGGGGCTTGCCGCCGGCCGCGACCGCGGTCGCCTGCAGCCGCTGCCACGCGCGCGCGAGCGCGCGCCCGTTGGCCACGCACGCGCACGGGCCGGCCGGCTCGGTGCCGGGCAACGCCAGCGACACCGGATAGCCCAGCCGCCGCGCGATCGCCTGCGCCTCGGCGACCGTCGTCGCCTCGGCGAGCGGC
>JAYRNW010000182.1:0-4400 GCA_041911995.1 Casimicrobiaceae bacterium
CACAGCCGGCGGCTGGTCGCGTTCGACATGGAGGCGGCGGCGCGGGCGTCGGGCACCGGCGTCAGCGCCGGGATGTTCGGCCCGCGCGCCGGCGGCCGCGCGCGGCCGTTCGCGCGCGGCGTGTTCGAGGCCGGGGTCCGCGAGTCCGGCCGCGGCGTCGAGGCGAGCCTCGCCGGCTTCGCACGCGGCTGGGCGGCGCTGCACGGCGACGCGCCGCCGGCGGCCGCGCCGGCGGCTGCGGTTGCGGCGGCGCCGGCCGACCCGCGGTTCGCCGCCATTGCGGAGGCCGCGCGCGACGTCGTGGCCGCCGGCCACGCGCGCGTCGTCGCGTTCCAGGACGCGGCCTACGGCGATCTGTACCTCGCGCGCGTCGCGCGCGCGGCGGCCGCGGAAGCACGTGCCGACCCGGGCGCCGCGCACGGGCACGCGCTGACGCGCGAGACCGCGCGCTTCCTCGCGCTGTGGATGGCGTTCGACGACATCGTGCGCGTGGCCGGGCAGAAGTCCGCGGCGAGCCGCTACGCGCGGGTCAGGCGCGAGGTGGCGGCGCAGGACGGCGACGTCGTCCGCATCGTCGATCACTTCAAGCCGGGCGTGCCGGAGTTCGTCGACCTGATGCCCGCGTGGCTCGCCACGCGCGCCGTCGCGTGGGACCGCGCGCGGCGGGCCCGCGGCAAGCCGCCGCTGTCGTTCCCGCTGCGGCTGCGCAGCGACGGCGTAACCGGCTTTCTCGCGCTGCGGCTGCTCGCCGGCCGCACGGGCATGCGGCGCCGCGGCGCGCGGTACGCGGACGAGCAGGCGGCGATCGAGCGCTGGCTCGGCGCCGTCGAGCGGTCCGCGAACGACGATTGGGCATGCGCGTTCGAACTGGCGCTCGCCGGCCGGCTGATCAAGGGCTACGGCGCGACCAACGAGCGCGGCAAGGGCAACCTCGCGCACCTCGTCGACCACGTCGCGCAGGGCGGCGCGTTCGCGACGCCCGCGGCACGCGCGGCGGCGATCCGGCAGGCGCGCGAGGCGGCGCTCGCCGACGAGGGCGGCCGCGCGCTCGACGCCGCGCTCGCCGCGCACGGGCTGCCCGCGCGTCCGGTCGTCGCGCAGCCGATCCGCTGGGTCCCGCGCTCGCCGCATGCCGCGGCACGGGCGGGGGAGGGAGGGCGATGAGCGCATCCGGCGACGTCGTGCGCATCGACGCCGTGGCGCTGACCGAGGCGGTGGCCGCGACGTTCGCCGCGGCCGGCTGCGCGGCCGGCGAGGCGTGGACCGTCGCGGACGGCCTCGTCGAGGCGAATCTCTTCGGCCACGACTCGCACGGCGTCGGGCTGATGCCGCACTACCTCGCCAACCTGCGCGCCGGGCTCGTGCGCGCCGGGCGCTCGGTGCGCGTGACCGTGGACCACGGCGCGCTCGTCGGCCTGGACGGCGGCCGCGGCTTCGGGCAGGTGATCGGCGAGCAGGCGATGGCGATCGCGATCGACCGCGCGCGGGCGACCGGCGTGTGCGTCGCCGGCCTCGCCAACAGCCATCACCTCGCGCGCATCGGCCGCTGGGCCGAGCAGTGTGCGGCCGAGGGCTTCGCGTCCGTGCACTTCGTCAACGTGCTGTCGCGGCCGCTGGTTGCGCCGTGGGGCGGCACCGACGCGCGGCTCGCGACGAATCCCTTCTGCGTTGGCGTTCCGCACGCGCCGCACCCGCTGGTGCTCGACTACGCGACGAGCATGGTGGCGCTGGGCAAGGCGCGCCACGCGCTCGAGGCCGGCGTCCCGATGGCGCCGGGCCTGCTGCTCGACGCCGCCGGCCGGCCGACGACCGACCCCGCCGTGATGTTCGGCGACCCGGTCGGCGCGCTGCTGCCGTTCGGGCAGCACAAGGGCTACGCGCTCGCGGTCATGTGCGAGCTGCTGGGCGGCGCGCTGTCGGGCGGCCACGTGCAGCACGAGGACCCGAAGCCGAACCCGATGATCAACAACATGCTGTCGATCGTGTTCGCGCCGGACAAGATTGCCGGCCGCGACGCGTTCGCGACGCAGGTGGGCAAGCTCGCCGCCTGGCTGCACGGCTCGCCGCTGCAGGAGGGCGCGACCCGCATCCACCTGCCCGGCGAGCCGGAGCGCATCGCGGCCCGCGAACGGGAACGCGACGGCATCCCGCTGCCGCGCGGCGCGTTCGACGCGCTCGCCGCATGCGCGCGCGAGCTCGGCGTCGGCCACTTCGACGACGCACTGCGGCGCGCCGCCGATTCCCCCGGAGCCCCGCGATGACCCAGCACCACGTCAGCCACTTCACCGTCGAGTTCGGCGACTGCGACCCGGCGCAGATCGTCTTCTTCCCCAACTACTTCAGGTGGATGGACGCCGCGTCGCTGCGCTTCTTCCGGGCGGCCGGCGTGCCGCCGTGGCGCGAGTTCGAGGCGCAATACGGCATCATCGGCACGCCGGCGGTCGACGCGTCGGCGCGCGTCGTGCGCCCGGCGTCCTACGGCGACGCGATCGACGTCGACACGTTCGTCGCCCAGTGGCGTGGCAAAAGCTTCGTGATGTCGCATATCATTCGCCGGGGAGACGACGTGCTCGTCGAAGGGCAGGTCGTGCGGGTGTTCGCACGCCGCCATCCCGACGATCCGCACCGGATCCAGGCGGTCGAGGTGCCGGAGAGCATCCGCAGGTGGTGCGGCTGAGCGCCGCGGAACAGGGGAGGACGACCATGCAGGAACCCGTCGCCGGCGCGCCCGCGACGCCGATGCCCGACATCGGGCCCGGCGGCCGCATGCTGCTCGCCGCGTCCAAGTACCTGGCGATCGCCGGCGGACTCGTGTTCGTCGCGCTCGTCGTCATGTCGATCGTGTCGATCACCGGGCGCAAGCTCTTCTCGTGGCCGGTGCCCGGCGACGTCGAGATCCTGCAGATGTGCGCGGCGGCCGCCTCGGCGTGCTTCTTCGCGTACTGCCACATGATCAACGGCGACGTGAAGGTCGACTTCTTCACGCACAACATGGCGCCGGCGAAGGTCGCCGCGATGGACGCGTTCGGCTCGCTGCTGGTCGGCCTCTTCGGCGCGCTGGTCGCGTGGCGCACGCTGGCCGGTGCAATCACCGTGAAGGACGCCGGCGAGACGTCGGCGATCCTCGGCTGGCCGGTGTGGATCGCGCAGGGGCTGATGGTCCCCGGCTTCGCGCTGCTCGGCGCCGCCGGGTTCTACATGCTCGTCGTCCACCTGCGCACGGTCGCGGCGACCCGCGGGAGGGGCCGGTCATGAGCGGTACCGGCGTCGGCTTCGTGATCTTCGGCGTGATGCTCGCGCTGATGGTCGTGCGCGTGCCGATCGGCATCGCGATGTTCACGGTCGGCGCCGCCGGCTACGTGTACCTGACCGGCAACGTCAACGCGCTGCTCAACTCGCTCAAGAACCTCGCGTACGCGCGGCTGTCGAACTACGACCTCGTCGTCATCCCGCTGTTCCTGCTGATGGGGCAGTTCGCGACGCACGGCGGGCTCTCGCGCGCGCTGTTCCGCTGCGTGTCGTCGTTCCTCGGGCACCGCAAGGGCGGCATCGCGATGGCGGCGGTCGGCGCGTGCGCCGGCTTCGGCGCCATCTGCGGGTCGTCGCTCGCCACGGCGGCGACGATGGGGCAGGTGGCGCTGCCGGAGCTGCGCCGCTACGGGTACTCCGGCGCGCTCGCGACCGGCGCGCTCGCCGCCGGCGGCACGCTCGGCATCATGATCCCGCCGTCGGTGCCGCTCGTCATCTACGCGATCCTGACGCAGGAGTCGATCGGCAAGCTGTTCATGGCCGCGGTGCTGCCCGGCATCATCGCGATGCTGGGCTACATGCTGGTGATCCGGATCATCGTTGCGTGGAAGCCGGCGGCCGGCCCGGCCGGGCCCGCGGTGCCGTGGGGCGAGAAGGTGCGCAGCCTGCTCGAGGTCATCCCGGTGCTGCTCGTGTTCGTCGTCGTGATCGTCGGCATCTACGGCGGGTGGGCCAACCCGACCGAGGCCGCCGCGATCGGCGCCGCAGCGTGCGGCATCCTCGCCGTCGTCACCGGCGGCATGCGGACGAAGGGCATCCTCGACAGCGCGCTCGGGACCGCGCAGGCGACCGCGATGATCTTCCTCGTGCTGCTCGGCGCCGACATGCTGAACACGACGCTCGCGCTGTCGCAGATGCCGGTCGAGCTGGCGGCGTGGGTCAAGAACAGCGGCCTGCCGCCGCTGTTCGTCATGTTCATGATCCTCGTCATCTACATCTTCCTGGGCTGCGTGATGGACTCGCGGGCGATGATCCTGCGGACGCTCCCCCTCTTCTATCCGATGGTGATGGGGCTCGACTTCTGGGGCCTGCCCGCGCAGGACAAGTCGATCTGGTTCGGCATCCTCGCGCTGATGGTCGTCGAGATCGGG
>JAYRNW010000183.1:0-4251 GCA_041911995.1 Casimicrobiaceae bacterium
GGCGCGCGCGGCGGCGGCGGATCGGCCGCCGCCGCCGCGCCCGCGAGCGCGACGGCGGCGAGCGCCAGCGCGACGGCGCGGCGCCGGAGGCAACCCGGGCGAGGACGGACGATCGGCTTCATCGGAGCGCCGGACGCGGCGGCACGCGCGCGCGCGCCGTCCGGCCGGCATGGAGTCGCGACTTGGTCAGGCTGGCCTTCGCGCGTTCCGATTGCTTCTTGAGCATCTCGATCACGTCGGCGAGGTGCTTGGGATCCTGCGACCCGCTCACGCGCTTCGCATCGGCCGCGGCCGTGACCGCGACCGTGGAGACGCCGTTCGCCTCGCAGCCGACCACGGCGCCGGTGCCCGACTTGGTGCCGGCGTCGGCCGATTCGAGGTAGATGCTGCACTTCGTGACCTTGCCCTTCTGCTGCCACGTGTACGCGACCTCGTCGTCCTTGCGCCACGCGGGCTCCATCGCCTTCATCAGCCCGAAGAAGCGCTGCAGCGCGGCGGCGTTGTACTCGGGAAAGTCGGGCCAGAGGCGCGTGCCGATGAGCAGCTCGTTCTTCCCGCCGTCGCGCATGAACACCGTGACGCTGACCGACGGGTCCTTGTCGGTCGGGATCCGCATCGGCCCGGCGCCCTTCTTCGCCTGCGCGAAGGCGTCGGGCGCCGTCGTGGCGACAAAGCACAGCGCGAGCAGCAGGCACAGCGACCGCAGCATGGCGTCCTCCTCGTGATCGTGGCGCCGCCGCGACGCCGCGCAGTCGGGTTCGCGCGGCCGGCGGCGAAGCAGTTGCGCACTATAGGGCCAATGCCGACCGCCGGCAAACGGCGCGGCACGGCCGCGCCCGCGGCTATACTTGCCGCGTGCGGTGCGCGGACGCGCGGCACGCAGAATCCGGGAACGCCATTGCGCACGCAGACCCCACGAGCCGCCGTCCATCGGCCCCCTCCGGCGTGATCCGCATGCGCACGCCCCTCCGCCACCGCCGCCGCACGTGCGCCGCGGGAGGCGCGCCATGCTGATCGGCGCGCTGAGGGACCTCGCCCGGGCGCTGGTGGCCCGCGCGCGCGGGCGCAGCGTGCCCGGGCTTCCCGGCACGCCGGCGCCCGCCGGGCCCGCGCCAACGATGTCCGCCGACGAAGCCGCGTGCCGGCGCGCGGTCGCCGCGATGCCGAACTTCGCCGAGGCCCACGTCAACCTGGGCGTCGTGCTGAAGGACACGCTGCGGCCCGCGGAAGCCGAGGCCGCGTTCCGCCGCGCGATCGCGCTGCAGAAGGACAACGCGCTCGCCCACTACAACCTGGGCGTGGTCCTCGCGGAAACGAACCGCACCGTCGAGGCGGAAGAGGCCTACCGGCGGGTCCTCGAGCTCAATCCCGGATTCGTCGAGGCGCACAACAACCTGGGTGCCCTCCTGCTGCGGACCGGGCGCCCGGCGGAAGCCGAAGCGGCCTTCCGGCGCGCGCTCGAGCTGAAGCCGGGCTTCGCCGACGCGGCGCGCAACGTCGACGCCGTCCGCGCGCAGACGCGCACGCTGGCGGACACCGAGGCGCAGTGGCGGCGCGCGGTCGCAGCCGCGCCCGACTCCGCGAGCGCGCATCTCGAACTGGGCGCCGTCCTCCGGAACTCCCGGCGCTTCGCCGAGGCGGAAGCCGAGTTCCGGCACGCCGTCGCGCTGCAGCCCGCCAACGTCGCCGCCCACTACAACCTCGGCGTCGTGCTCGCCGACCTGGGGCGCCCGTGGGAAGCGGAGGCCGCGTACCGCAGCGCGCTCGCCCGCGAGCCCGGCCTGGGCGCCGCCCTCTTCAACCTGGCCGGCGTCCTCAGGGACACGAAGCGCCTCCCCGAGGCCGAGGCCGTGCTGCGCCGCGCAGTGGCGGCGATGCCCGACTTCGCCGACGCCCACAACAACCTGGGCGCCGTCCTCAAGGATGCGCAGCGTCCGGCGGAAGCGGAGGCGGCGCTGCGCCGCGCGCTCGCGCTCGACCCGTCGCACGAGGCCGCGCGCATGAACCTCGACTACGTGCGCCGCGACCTCGAGCGGCTCGCGAAGTCCGGCGATGCGTGCCGCCGGGCGCTCGACCGCGATCCCGCCGACGCGCGCACGTGGTACCGGCTGGCCACCACGCAGATGGCGCTTGGCCGGAGCGACGAAGCGGCTGCGAGCTTCCGGCAGGCGCTCGCGGTCGCGCCGGATCACGCCGCCGCCCGCAACGGCCTCGGCGTGGCGCTGTTGCGGACGAACCACGTCGACGACGCGATCGCCTGCTTTCGCGACGCGATCGCCGCCCGGCCCGGCTTCGCGAAGGCGATGGCGAACCTGGGCGCCGCGTACCGCGCGCAGGGCAACGTCGACGAAGCCCTGCGCTGGAACCGGGAGGCGCTGGCGCTGGAGCCCGGGCACGAGCTCGCCAGCGGGAACCTGGCGTCGCTGCTGTTCGAGGCGGGACAGGCCGACGCGGCGCGCGAGTGCCTCGCGCGGGCGCGCAGCAGCCAGTCCGTCGCGATCGAGTTCGCCGCCGAACCGAAGCGCACGGTGCTCGTGCTGCTGACCACCAAGTGCGGCAACGTACCGACCGTGGAGCTCCTGTTCCCGACCACCGTCAACACCCGCGTCGACTGGACGATCGAGTCCGCGAGCGACGATCGAAGCGAGGACCTGCCCGACTTCGACGTCGCGTTCAACGCGATGGGCGACCCCGATCTCGTCGGCGCGTCGGCCGGGCCGCTGGAGCGCTTCGCGGCGAAGTGCGCGCAGCCGCTGCTCAATCGCCCGGAGAAGGTCGCGCGCGCCGCGCGCGACAACCTGCCGGCGCTGCTCGCCGGCATCGACCGCCTGCTGGTGCCGCAGGTGTGGCGGTGCGCGACGCGCGCGGACTGGGACCCGGCGATCGCCGGCGCGCTGCCGCTGCTGGTCCGGCCGGTGGAATCGCACGGCGGCACCGGCCTCGAGCTCGCGCGCGCGCCGGCCGAGCTCGCGCGGCTGCGCGACGCGCAGGCCGGCCCCGTCTACGTCACGCGCTTCGTCGACTTCCGGTCCGCCGACGGCTGCTGGCGCAAGTACCGGATGATCTACGTCGACCGCCAGCCCTTCCCGTACCACCTCGCGATCGGGCCGGACTGGATGGTCCACTACTACACGGCGGGGATGGAGCCGCATCCGTGGAAGCTCGCCGAGGAGAAGGCGTTCCTCGCCGACCCCGAGGCGGCGCTGGGCCGCGCGAACGTGCGCGCCATCCGCGCGATCGGCGCCGCGATGGACCTGGACTACGCCGGGATCGACTTCTCCGTCATGCCGGACGGACGGCTGCTGGTCTTCGAGGCGAACCCGACGATGCTCGTGCACCCGGAGAACGTCGCCGGGCCGCTCGCGCACAAGAACGAGCACGTGTTCCGCATCCAGCGCGAGTTCGAGGCGATGCTGCAGCGGATGCGCTGCTGACGGCTCCGCGCGCGCCGCGCTAGCGCGGCGGCTGCCAGCGCAGGTCGAGCGTCGCCGGCGTGGCCGGGTTCGGCGGCTCGGGATGGACGTGCATCGGCCCCGGCGTGTGGCCGTGCGCCCAGAAGCGCGCGACGCGCCGCGCCTCCGCCTCGTTGGCGTTGACCGGGAACGTCGCGTAGTTGCGGCCGCCCGGATGCGCGACGTGGTACGTGCAGCCGCCGAGCGCGCGCTGCGCCCACGTGTCGACGAGGTCGAACACGAGCGGTGCCTGCACGCCGATCGTCGGATGCAGCGCCGACGGCGGGCTCCACGCGCGGTAGCGCACGCCGGCGACGAACTCGCCGGGGACGCCGGTCGGCACGAGCGGCAGCAGGCGGCCGTTGCACGTCACGGCGTGCCGGCCGGCCGTCATGCCGGTGACCTTCGCCTGCATGCGCTCCACCGACGAGTCGACGAAGCGCGCGGTGCCGCTGCCCACCATCTCCTCGCCCAGCACGTGCCACGGCTCGATCGCCTGCCGCAGCTCGACGGTCACGCCGTCGTACGTCGCGGTGCCGTAGCGCGGGAACCGGAACTCGACGAACGGATCGAACCACGCCGGCTCGAACGGGTAGCCGGCGCGCGCGAGGTCGTGCGCGACGTCGCGGATGTCCACCGCGACAAAGTGCGGCAGCAGCCAGCGGTCGTGCAGCGCAGTGCCCCAGCGCACGAGCTCGCCCGCGTACGGCTCGCGCCAGAAGCGCGCGACCAGCGCGCGCAGCAGCAGCATCTGCACGGCGCTCATCCGGTAGTGCGGCGGCATCTCGAACGCGCGGAA
>JAYRNW010000184.1:0-11164 GCA_041911995.1 Casimicrobiaceae bacterium
GAGCTTCAGGTCGGCGCCAATCCGCTGCACGTCGTGCCACGCGAACTCGCTGCGGGCGGCGAGCGCCGCGAGCGGCGCGCGCCGCTCGAACATCCCGCGCGCCGGGTCGCCGAGCACGGCGGGCGCCGCGTAGAGCACGATCTCGTCGACGAGCGCGGCGTCGAGCAGCGCGCCGTTGAGCTTGGCGCCGGCCTCG
Source organism: Casimicrobiaceae bacterium (assembly GCA_041911995.1). Taxonomy (GTDB): domain Bacteria; phylum Pseudomonadota; class Gammaproteobacteria; order Burkholderiales; family Casimicrobiaceae; genus VBCG01. The sequence continues at coordinate 197 of JAYRNW010000184.1, forward strand.
ACGTGCAGCTCGTTGACGCCGCGCTCGGCGAGCGCCGCGAGCAGCGCCGGCAGGTCGACGCGGCCGTCGGCGTCGGGCAGCGCGAGCGACTCGACGTCCGCCGGCCACGCAGGATTGCGCGCGCCGGCGGTGACGACGAGCGCGTTGCCACCGGCGAGCACGCACGCCGCCGCGGGCGTCTGCCCGTGCCGGTCGATGACGACGCGCAGCGGCTGGCGCGGCGTGGTCACCGCGCGCACGGTGAGCTGCGGATCGTCCTGCAGCACGGTGCCCACGCCGGTGAGGATCGCGCAGGCGCGCGCGCGCAGCGCGTGCCCGTCGGCGCGCGCGTCGGGGCCGGTGATCCACTGGCTCGCGCCGTTGGCGAGCGCCGTGCGGCCGTCGAGGCTCGCGGCGATTTTCGTGCGCACCCACGGCCGCCCGCGCGTCGCGCGCGACACGAAGCCGACGTTGAGCTCGCGCGCGTCTTCCTCGGCCAGGCCCACGTCGACGCGGACGCCGGCCGCGCGCAGCCGGCCGGCGCCGCCTGCCGCCTCGCGCGAAGGATCCGCCAGCGCGACGACGACGCGCGAGATCCCCGCGGCGAGCACGGCGTCGACGCACGGCGGCGTGCGGCCATGGTGGTTGCACGGCTCGAGCGTCACGTACATCGTCGCGCCGCGGGGGTCGGCCCCGCGCCGCGCGGCGTCGGCGAGCGCCGCGACCTCCGCGTGCGGCGCGCCGGCCCGCTCGTGCCAGCCTTCGCCCACGACGTCGCCGCCGCGCTCGATCACGCACCCGACGCGCGGGTTCGGCGTCGTGGTCCACAGGCCCCGGGCCGCGAGCTCCAGCGCGCGCGCCATGTGCGCGCGGTCGGCGTCGGAGAACCGCTCCACGGTCGTGGCCAAGGGCAACCTCCGGCGCGCCGCTACCGGCGCGGACGCTTGGCTGCCGGCGGCGGCGCCTCGACCTCGCGCAGCGCGTCGCGGAAGTCGGACACGTCCTGGAACGAGCGGTAGACGGAGGCAAAGCGGATGTAGGCGACTTTGTCGAGCTTGTAGAGCTCGTCCATCACCATCTCGCCGATCTGCCGCGACGGGATCTCGCGCTCGCCGAGCGACAGCACCTGCTGGACGATCCGGTTGATCGCCGCGTCGACGTACTCGGTCGGCACCGGCCGCTTGTGCAGCGCGCGGGCGAAGCCGACGCGGATCTTGTCGGCGTCGAAGTCGGAACGGCTGCCGTTGGTCTTCACGACCTGCGGCAGCCGCAACTCGACCGTCTCGTAGGTCGTGAAGCGCTTCTGGCAGTGCATGCAGCGGCGGCGACGCCGGATCGAGTCGCCGGGCTCGGACACGCGCGAGTCGATCACCTGGGTTTCCCCGCTGCCGCAGAACGGGCACTTCATCGCGGCGCTCTCATCGGGGACGGCGGCGCGGGCGCGTCCGCCGCGCTACGCCGTGTAGACGGGGAACATCCGCGTCAGCGCGGACACGGCGGCGCGCACCTTCGTCAGCGTCGCGTCGTCGCCGGGCGCGTCGAGGACGTCGGCGATCAGGTGCGCGAGCTCCTCGGCCTCGATCTCGGCGAACCCGCGGGTCGTGATCGCCGGGCTGCCGATCCGGATGCCGGACGTCACGAACGGCTTCTCGGGGTCGTTGGGGATCGCGTTCTTGTTCACGGTGATGCCGGCGCGGGACAGCGCGGCCTCGGCGTCCTTGCCGGTGATCCGCTTCGGGCGCAGGTCGACCAGGAACAGGTGGCAGTCCGTGCCGCCGGAGACGATCCGCAAGCCCCGGTCCTGCAGCACGCGCGCGAGCACCCGCGCGTTCTCGAGCACGCGCTCCTGGTAGACGCGGAAGTCGTGCTGCAGCGCCTCGCCGAACGCGACCGCCTTGGCGGCGATCACGTGCATCAGCGGACCGCCCTGCAGGCCGGGGAACACCGCCGAGTTCATCGCCTTCTCGTGCTCGGCGCGCGTCAGGATGAACCCGCCGCGCGGGCCGCGCAGCGTCTTGTGCGTCGTGCTGGTCACCCAGTCCGCGACGCCGACCGGCGACGGGTAGACGCCGGCCGCGACCAGCCCGGCGTAGTGCGCCATGTCGACCATCAGCGGCGCGCCGACGGCATCCGCGATTGCCCGGAAGCGCTTCCAGTCGATCACCCGCGAGTAGGCGGACGCGCCGGCCAGGATCAGCTTCGGCTTGTGCTCGTGCGCGAGCCGCTCGGCCGCGTCGTAGTCGATGAGCTCGGTCTCGGGGTGCAAGCCGTACGGAACGACGTTGAACCACTTGCCCGACAGGTTGACCGGCGAGCCGTGCGTCAGATGGCCGCCGTGCGGCAGGCTCATGCCGAGCACCGTGTCGCCCGGCTTCAGCGTGGCGAAGAAGACCGCCTGGTTCGCCTGCGCGCCGGAATGGGGCTGCACGTTCGCGGCGTCCGCGTGGAACAGCCGCTTCACGCGGTCGAGCGCCAGCTGCTCGACGACGTCGACGAACTCGCAGCCGCCGTAATAGCGCTTGCCCGGGTAGCCTTCCGCGTACTTGTTGGTGAGCTGCGAGCCCTGCGCCGCCATTACGGCGATGCTCGCGTAGTTCTCCGACGCGATCAGCTCGATGTGATCCTCCTGCCGCCGGTTCTCGCCGGAGACCGCCTTCCAGACTTCCGGATCGGTGTGTTCGAGCGTGGTCGAGCGGCGGAACATGGCGGGCGCGGGGCCGGTGATCGGGCAGCGGATATTCTAGCACCGGCGCCGCGCGGCCCTTCCCGCCGGCGGAAAGCCCCTTATAATCGGGCCGGACCCGCGCGGGCACGGCCTTCGCGGGCCAGCGCCGGACGCGCGGTGCCCCGCCGTGCCGCCGCGTCCGCCACCTGCCGGAGGTTCGCGTGAACGCCCTGCTCGCCCTCTCCCGCGCGATCGACGCGATCAACGATCGCGTCGGCCGCACCGTCTACTGGCTGGTCCTCGTCGCCGTGCTGATCAGTGCCGCGAACGCCATCGTCCGCAAGGCGTTCGACATGAGCAGCAACGCCTTCCTCGAGGTGCAGTGGTACCTGTTCTCGGCGGTCTTCCTGCTGTGCTCCGGGTACACGCTGTACAAGAACGAGCACATCCGGATCGACGTCGTCGCCGGCCGGTTCAGCAAGCGGACGCAGACGTGGATCGACGTGTTCGGCACGATCCTTTTCCTGTTCCCGATGGTCGCGCTGATCCTCTACGAGGCGTGGCCGTGGTTCGTGCGGGCGTGGCAGAGCGGCGAGGTGTCGCCGTCGGCCGGCGGCCTCATCCTGTGGCCGGCAAAGATCCTGGTGCCGGCCGGCTTCGTGCTGCTGGGCCTGCAGGCGGTCTCGGAACTGTTCAAGCGGATCGCGTTCCTCGCCGGCGCCGGGCCCGACCCGACCGAGAAGGCCATCGCGAAGACCGCCGAGGAGGAGCTCGCCGAGGAAATCCTGCGGGCACGCGGCGAGAAGGACATCGCGCTCGAAGTCGAACGCATCGGCGAGGGGAAGACGACGCCATGATTGCCTTCATCACCGCCAACATGGCCCCGCTGATGTTCGCGGGGCTGGTCGTCTTCCTGCTGCTGGGCTACCCGGTCGCGTTCGCGCTGGCCGCCAACGGCATCCTGTTCGGGTTGATCGGCATCGAGTTGGGCCTGCTGTCGCCGTCGCTGTTCGGCGCGCTGCCCGAGCGGATCTGGGGCGTGATGTCGAACGACACGCTGCTCGCCATCCCGTTCTTCACGTTCATGGGGCTGATCCTCGAGCGATCCGGCATGGCCGAGGACCTCCTCGACACGATCGGCCAGCTGTTCGGGCCGGTGCGTGGCGGCCTCGCCTACGCGGTGATCTTCGTCGGCGCGCTGCTCGCCGCGACCACCGGCGTGGTGGCCGCGTCGGTGATCGCGATGGGGCTGATCTCGCTGCCGATCATGCTGCGCTACGGCTACGACCGCCGCTTCGCGTCGGGCACGATCGCGGCGTCGGGCACCCTCGCGCAGATCATCCCGCCGTCGCTGGTGCTGATCATCATGGCCGACCAGCTCGGCCGCTCGGTCGGCGACATGTACGCGGGCGCGTTCATCCCGGGCATCGTGCTGGCGGGGCTGTACGCCGGCTACACGCTGCTGGTTTCGATCTTCAAGCCGGCGTGGGTGCCGGCGCTGCCTCTGGAAGCGCGCACGCTGCGCGAGCCGGATGGCTCGCCGGGCAACCGCTCGCTCGCCGTGCTGACGCTCGTCGCCGCCGCCGCCGCCGTCGTGTTCTGGCAGATCTACTACACCCGGATGAACCCGGACGTCGCCACCGACATCCGGATCGTCATCTCGGTGTCGGTGGGTACCGCGGTCGCGTTCTTCGCGGCCGTGCTCAACAAGCTGCTGAAGCTCGGCCTGCTCTCGCGGCTGGCCGAGCGCGTCGTGTTCGTGCTGATCCCGCCGCTCGCGCTGATCTTCCTCGTGCTGGGCACGATCTTCCTCGGCGTGGCCACGCCGACCGAAGGCGGCGCGATGGGCGCGACCGGCGCGCTGATCATGGCGGTCGCCCGGCGGCGCCTGTCGCTGAAGCTGATGCGGCAGGCGATGGACACGACGGCGAAGCTCACGGCGTTCGTCGTGTTCATCCTGGTCGGCGCGCGGATCTTCAGCCTGTCGTTCTACGGCGTGGACGGCCACAAGTGGGTCGAGCACCTGCTGACGAGCCTGCCCGGCGGCCAGATCGGCTTCCTGATCTTCGTCAACGTGCTGGTCTTCCTGCTCGCGTTCTTCCTCGACTTCTTCGAGCTGTCGTTCATCGTCGTCCCGCTGCTCGGGCCGGTCGCCGACAAGCTCGGCATCGACCTCATCTGGTTCGGCGTGCTGCTCGGCGTCAACATGCAGACGTCGTTCATGCACCCGCCGTTCGGCTTCGCGCTCTTCTACCTGCGCAGCGTGGCGCCGGCCAAGGAGTACCTCGACAAGGTCACCGGGCGGAAGATGGCGCCGATCACCACCGGCCAGATCTACTGGGGCGCGGTGCCGTACGTGATCATCCAGCTCATCAGGGTCTCGCTGGTGATCGTGCTTCCGCAGATGGTGATGGTCTACAAGGACGACGCGCCGCAGGTCGACCCGAGCAAGATCGAGATCAACATCGAGTCCGGCGACCAGGGCGCGCCCCCGGCGATCGACGTTCCCGGCGCCCCCGCGGGCGGAGGCGCGAAGGGTGACGGCGCGAAGAGCGCCGACCCGCTGGAGAACATGCTGAACCAGCAGAAGAGCGAAGAGGACGCGGGCAAGGCGCTGCAGGACGCGTTCAAGAAGTAGCGGCGAGGCCTTCCCGCGCCAAAGAAAAAGCCCCGCATCCGCGGGGCTTTTTCGTGGTCGCTGCCGCCTACTTCTTCGCAGCGGCGGCCGACTGCCCGGCCTGCGCCATGTAGTTGTCGAACGTGTTCTCCGCGACGCGGAACCAGAGGATCTCCTCCTTCTGGAACGCCGACATGTGGTCCCACAGCTTCTTGAAGTTCGGGTTCTTGGCCGACGTCTCGGCGTACAGCTCCATCGCGGCCGCGTAGGACGCATCCATGATGGCCTTCGAGAACGGCCGCAGCTGCGTGCCGCCGGCGACCAGCCGGCGCAGCGCACCGGGATTCTGCGCGTCGTACTTCGCGCACATCCACGTGTTGCCCTCGGCGCAGCCCGCGCGCAGCGCCGCCTTGAAGTCGGCCGGCAGCTCGTTGTACTTGGCGGTGTTGACGAAGTAGTGCAGCGCCGGCCCGCCTTCCCACCAGCCCGGGTAGTAGTAGAACTTGGCGACCTTGTTGAAGCCGAGCTTCTCGTCGTCGTACGGCCCGACCCACTCCGCCGCGTCGATCGTGCCCTTCTCGAGCGCCGGGTAGATGTCGCCGCCGGCGATCTGCTGCGCCACGACGCCGAGCTTCGCGAGCACCTGGCCGGCGAAGCCGCCGATCCGGAACTTGAGGCCTTTCAGGTCGGCGACCGTCTTGATCTCCTTGCGGAACCAGCCGCCCATCTGCGCGCCGGTGTTGCCGCACAGGATGCTCGTGATGTTGTAGCTCTTGAGGAACTCGTTGAAGAGCTGCTCGCCACCGCCGAAGAACCACCACGCGTCGAACTGGCGCTGGTTGAGCCCGAACGGGACCGCCGTGCCGAACGCGAACGTCGGGTCCTTGCCGACGTAGTAGTACGGCGCCGTGTGGCCGCACTCGACCGTGCCGTTCTGCACGGCGTCGGCGACCTGCAGGCCGGGCACGATTTCGCCGGCCGCGAACACCTGGATCTGGAACTTGCCGCCCGTGATGTCGCTGACGACCTTGGCGGCAGTCTCGGCCGCGCCGTAGATCGTGTCGAGCGACTTGGGGAAGCTCGACGCGCAGCGCCACTTGACCGTGGGCGTCTGCGCGAAGGCGGGCGCGGTGCCGGCGGCGAGGATGCCTGCCAGGCCCGTGTGCTTGATGAACGAACGACGTTCCATGTCCTCTCCTCTTTAGGTGCCGGGCGTCTTGCCGGCGGTGTTATCGGTTCTTCCGGCTCCCGGCGCCGCCGCCATCGCCGACGCGTGGCGGCGCACCGGGGTTCCCGCAATGCGACCGAGTTGGTCAACGCGCCAGTGTAGCCGAAAACGTGGGCCGGAACACGTGCAGCGGCCCGCCGGCAGCCATGGTGAGCGCGACCGCTTAACCCGGGCTTAAGCGCGGCGCCGCTACGGCGTCAGCTTGCGGACGGCGTTGAACATCGCCCACGACCAGCCGGCCTGCTGCTCCAGCGTCTGCGTGAAGCGGATGAGGTAGCGGGCGTTGCCGGTGTCGAGCTCGACCATGCCGCCGGTCGAGAATTTGTCCTCCGGCCCGATCAGGCTGCGCTGCGACGACTGCCGGTTGTCCGGATGCGCGGGCAGATAGATGCCGAAGAACGGGCGCTCCGCGTTGGTTCGTCCCGCGTCCGCCGGCGTCGTCCAGCTGCGCATCAGCACCCGCACCAGGCGCCGCGCGATGACCTCGACGCCCACGGTGACCTCGTCGACCTGAAGCCGCTGCATGCGGCGGACGACGGCGAGCATCCACTGCTCGCCTTCCTTGATCGCGATGAGCTCGCCCAGCCGGGCCGGCGAATCCTTGGCCGGCGCCGTCAGCCGGCAGCCCGTCTCGCTGCGGTCGGTGATCCGCCACATCGTCCCGCGGATCCGCCGCGCGACCGACTCCGGATTCGCGTTCGGGTTCACGATCTGCGTGACTTCGTCGTAGCTCGCCGTGACGCCCGGCGTGCGCGCCTGGTCCGGCAGCCGCTCGATCTCGGCGATCGCGCGGGTGAGCGCCTGCAGGCCGACGACGACCCGGACCTCGGCCTGCGCCGCCTGTCGCGGCGCGCGCGGCGCCTGCGCGATGGCGTCCGGGCCGAACAGCGAGGCCAGGCGCATCAGCAGCAGCCGCTGCTCGCGCGCCGGCAGCTCGCCCGGCTTCGGCGGCTCGGTGTCCTGCTCCGGCAGCCAGCGCAGGCGCTCGACGATGCGCGCGTAGACCGGCGCGACGTCGAGGAACATGACGCGCCCGCCCGTGTGCGGACGGTCGCGGCGCCGCAGGCCCGACGTCCCGCTCAGGTCGACGAAGAACGGCGCGCCCTCCGACGGCGGCGGCGTCAGCGCGAGCGTCGGCGTCCAGTCCTCGAGCTGCCGCGCAACCCACTCGACCTGGTCCGGCGTGAAGTTGCCGGAGTCGAGCCGCATCAGCAGCAGCGTCTTCAGGTATTCCTGCTCGAACGACACGCCCGGCTTCGCGAACGCGCCGACGCCGAACACGAGCTGCTCGCGCTGCCAGCCGCGCATGCGCGCGAACTCGTAGAGGTCGTGGAACTCGCGCCACTGCGCCGGGATCCAGTGGCTGTAGCGGAACAGCCGGTACTTGCCGTCGAGCCCCCGGTAGTGCGCGAGGCGCACGAGCACCCACGGCAGGATCGCCCGCCACCGCTTGTTGTCCGCGCGCGGATAGCCGGCCTTCAGCGCGACCTGGTAGGCCGCGGTGAAGGCCTTCACGAGGTCGAACACCGAGTGCCACAGGCGCGACTCGACGTTCGTGCTCTTCTGGTAGCTCTGCGTGTATTGCTGCGTCAGCTGCGCGATCACGGGCTCGATCCGCGCGTCGATGCGCAGCAGCGCCTCCACCTGGCCGGGGCCCGCCTCCCGGCGCACGCCGGGAAAGCCGGAGACCAGCTCCAGCGTCTCCTTCTGCACGTTGGCCGCGTCGATCGTCGGCAGCTGGCCGATCCAGCGCGCGGCGTTGTGCGCGCTCCCCAGCGGGTCGGAGAACGACCGGAACCAGTTGACCAGTGTTGCGGCCTGCTTCATCGCGGGATCGCCGGCGGACGGGGCGCCGCTTCAGCGGCCGGCCACCGTCATGCGGTCGACGAGGATCGAGCCGGTGTGGCGCGCGCCGCGCCGGTCGACGTCGTTGCCGATCGCCACGATGCCGGCGAACATGGCGCGCAGGTTGCCGGCGATCGTGATCTCCTCGACCGGGTACGCGATCTCGCCGCCTTCCACCCAGAATCCGGCCACGCCGCGCGAGAAGTCGCCGGTGACCGGGTTCACGCCCTGCCCCAGCTGCTCGGTGACGAGCAGGCCGCGCCCCATGCGCCGCAGCAGCGCGGGCAGGTCGTCCGGCCCGTGCGCGAGCACGAGGTTGTGGCTGCCGCCGCCGTTGCCGGTCGTCTGCATGCCGAGCTTGCGCGCCGAATACGAACCCAGGAAATAGCCGTGGACGACGCCGTCGCGCACGACGTCGCGCGGCGCGGTCGCCACGCCCTCGCTGTCGAACGGCGCGCTGCCGCGCCCGCGCGGCAGGTGCGGCTCCTCGCGCAGCGCGACGTGCGGCGCGAACACGCGCGTGCCCAGCGAGTCCAAGAGGAACGACGACTTCCGGTACAGGCTGCCGCCCGACACCGCCTGCACGAAGAACCCGACGAGGTCGGCCGCCTCGGGCGCCTCGAACACGACCGGGCACTCCTGCGTGGGCAGCGGGCGCGCGCCCAGCCGGCGCACCGTGCGCTCGCCGGCGGTCCGCCCGACCGCCGCCGCCGCGGCGAGGTCGGCGGGCGCGCGCGCCGCCGAATACCAGAAGTCGCGCTGCATCGCGTCGTCCTGCCCGCCGATCACTGCGCAGCCGATGTAGTGCGACGAGCTGCGGTAGCCGCCGGCGAAGCCGTTCGAGTTCGCGTACACGAACTCGGACTCGCTGCGCGAGACCGTCGCGCCATCGCTGTTCGTGATCCGCGGGTCGACGGCGAGCGCGGCCGCTTCGGCTTCGCGGCCCAGCTCGATCGCCGTCTCCACCGGCAGGTCCCACGGGTGGAAAAGGTCGAGGTCGGGCCACGAGCGCGCGAGCCGGTCCGGATCGGCGAGCCCCGCCGCCGGGTCCTCGGCGGTGTAGCGGGCGATCGCGAGCGCCTTCTCGACCGTCGCGACGATCGAGGCGTCGCCGAAGTCGGCGGTGCTCGCGTGGCCGCGCCGCTGCCCCGCGTACACGGTGACGCTGACACCCTTGTCGCGGTTGTACGCGATCGTCTCGACCTCGGACTGGCGCACGGTGACGCTCTGGCCGATCCCTTGCGAGACCTCGGTCTCGGCGGCGGTCGCGCCGCCGCTGCGCGCGGCGGCGAGCACGGCGGCGGCGATGCGCTCGAGGTCGGCCGTGGCGACGGGAAAGTGCCGTACGTGCACGCCGCCGGCCGCGCCGTGCGCGGCCGCCGCGGACTTGCCGGTCTCGAGTCTCGTGGTCATCGCAGGGTCGCGTCGCGCATCGGGGCAGACGCGGCGGATTCCGGGCATGCCCGCGCCGCCGCGGAAATTGGGTCGGTTATCATAACAGGCGCCCATCCGCGCATCCGGCGGCCGCCGCCCTCCTCTTCCCACCCGGATGATGCCCCGCCCCGAACGCGCACCGCCGGCCGTACCGCTGCCCGAAGCCCCGTCCAAGACGCGCCGCAAGCACGCGATGCACGCGCTGCAGGACCTGGGCGAGGCGCTGGTCGCGCTCGACGCGAAGCGCCTGGCGGAGCTCGACCTGCCGGAGCGCCTGGTCGATGCCGTCGCGCAGGCGCGCGGCATCCGCGCGCACGAGGGCCGCCGCCGCCAGATGCAATACATCGGCAAGCTGATGCGCGACGTCGACCCCGGGCCGATCCGCGCTGCGCTGGACCGGCTCGCCGCCGGCGCGCCGGACGACCAGGTGCGCTTCGCGGCGGCCGAGCGCTGGCGCGACGAGCTGATCGGCGACGACGGCGCGCTCGACCGCTTCGCCGCCGCGCATCCGGCGGCCGACCGCAACGCGCTCGCCGCGCTGGTCCGCGACGCGCGCGTCGAGCGCACGCGTGGCGGCCCGCCGCACCGCTACCGCGCGCTCTTCCGCGCGCTGCGCGCGGCCGTCGACGCCGCGGCCGACGCCGCGCAGTCGCCGCCGCAGGACGAGGAGCCCCCACGATGACCCCCGAACCGTCGCTGCTGATCGGCCTCGTGTCGATTTCCGACCGCGCCTCCGCCGGCGTCTACGTCGACCGTGGCCTGCCCGGCCTCACCGAGTGGTTCACCGCCGCGCTCAAGACCCCGTGGCGCATGGCGCAGCGGCTGATCCCGGACGAGCAGCCGGTCATCGAGCGCACGCTGGTCGAGCTGGTCGACGTCGCCGGCTGCCACCTCGTGCTGACGACCGGCGGCACCGGGCCCGCGCCGCGCGACGTGACGCCGGAGGCCACACTCGCCGTCGCGCACAAGGTGCTGCCCGGCTTCGGCGAGCAGATGCGGCAGGTGAGCCTCAGGTACGTGCCCACGGCGATCCTGTCGCGGCAGGTCGGCGTCGTCCGCGGCAGCGCGCTCATCCTCAACCTGCCCGGCCAGCCGAAGGCGATCAAGGAGACGCTCGACGGCGTCTTCCCCGCGGTGCCCTACTGCATCGACCTGATCGGCGGACCGTACATCGAGACGAACGACGACGTGTGCAAGTCA
>JAYRNW010000185.1:0-4474 GCA_041911995.1 Casimicrobiaceae bacterium
CACTACTGCCTGAAGCGCGGCGGCGACACCTGCCACGTCGCGCCGCAGGGCCAGCGCTGCCACGCCGCGTTCAGCGGCGACGTCGCGCCGGCGCTGCTGGCGCTGGACGCGACCGTCGAGATCGTCGCGAGCCGCGGCACGCGCCGCGTGCCGCTCGCCGACCTGTACCGCGACGACGGCGCCGCGCACCTGACGCTCGCCCCCGGCGAGATCGTCGCGCGCGTGCTGGTGCCGGCCGCGTCCGCGCAGCGGGCGTCGGGCTACCGCAAGGCGCGCGCGCGCGGCGCGCTCGACTTCCCGCTCGCAGGCGTCGCCTGCACGGTCGGCGTGGCCGGCGGCACGCTCGCGCACCTGCGGGTCGCGCTGACCGGCACGAACTCGCAGCCGCTGGTGCTGGCCGGCACCGACGATCTGCTCGGCCGCGCCGTCGACGACGAGACGCTGGCGCTGCTCGGCAAGCTCGTGCAGAAGCAGGTGAGCCCGATGCGCACGACCGTCACGCAGGCGAACTACCGCCGGCAGGTCGCGGCCACGCTAGCGCAGCGGCTGGTGCGCGAGCTCGCGCGCGCCGCGCGTGCGGGCGGCACCGCCCCTGCGCCCGTCGCGCCGGAGACCGACGTCGCCGCCGTCTCGGCCGGCCAGTCGACCAACGCCGCGGCGCTGCTGCTCGCCGCCGGCGAGCCGCGCCGCGTCGCGCTGATCTGCGGCGAGCGCGAAGTCACGTACGCCGAGCTGCGCGAGCGCGTCGCGCGCGCTGCGGCCGCGTGGCGGCGGTACGGCCTCGTGCGCGGCGACCGCGTCGCCATCAAGCTGCCCGACGGAATCCCGTGGGTCACGGCGTTCCTCGGTGCGATGTGGGCGGGCGGTGTGGCCGTCGGCGTGAACCCGCGGGTACCGGAAGACGATTGGCGCGCGATCCTGGGCGCCGCCGGCTTCCGCTGGATCCTCGCCGAGTCGCGCGACGACACGCCGGCGCCGTTCCGCGACCGCGTCGTGCCCGTCGACGACTGGCTGCGCGACGCGGCCGCCGCGGCGCCGGTCGCGCCGGCACCGATGGACGCCGAGGACCCCGCGCTGTGGACGCACTCGTCGGGCACGAGCGGTCGCCCGAAGGCGGTGGTCCACGTGCACCGGTTCGTCCGCGAGATCGAGCGCGTCGGCGCCGAGCTCTTCGGCATCACGGCCGCCGACCGCCTGTTCGCGAGCTCCAAGCTCTTCTTCGCGTACCCGCAGGCGAACAGCCTGTACACGGGGTTGAAGATCGGCGCCACCGTCATCCTCGATGCGCAGTGGCCCACCGCGGCGAACGTCGCGGCGACGATCGCGGCGAAGCGGCCGACCGTGCTCTTCTCGGTGCCGTCGCTGTACCGAAATCTGTTGAAGGAGGGCTGCGCGCCCGCGCTCGCGAAGAGCGGGCTGCGGCTTTGCGTGTCCGCGGGCGAGGCGCTGTCGCCGGCGCTGCGCGACGAGTGGCGGCGGCAGACGGGCCTGCCGATCGTCGACGGCTACGGCGCCTCCGAGACGCTGATCCTCGCGCTCGTCAATCCCGGCGACGACGCGTGGGCCACGCCGTCGCCCGGCGTGGTCATCGAGCCGGTGCGCGAGGACAACGGCGACCTGCCGACGCGCATCCGCATCCGCACTTCGGTGCTGGCGACCGGCTACTGGGAGCGTCCCGACGCGCAGGCGGCGAGCTTCGTCGACGGCGCGTTCTGTCCGGCCGACCTCTTCGCGCGCGACGGCAAGGGCCGCTGGCGCTTCGCGGGCCGCGAGGACTCGCTCGTCAAGATCCACGGCCGCTGGGTGGACTTGGCCGAGCTCGAGGAGCGCTTCACGTTCGCGGCGGCCGGCATCACCGAAGCCGCCGCCGTCTCGGTGCCCGACGCCGACGGCGTGGACGCCGTCGCGTTCTTCTACGTCACTGCCAACTCGGCGCCGCTCGACGTCGCGCAGCGGCTCTCCGCGTTCGCGCAGACGTTGCCGCCATACCAGCGGCCGCGCTGGCTGCACGGCATCCCGGCGCTGCCGCGCACCGCGACCGGCAAGCTCATCCGCCGCCAGCTGCAGGAGCTGCACCGCACGCTGCTGTGAGAAGGCGGTGGGGACTTCCGCTTCCATGACGCCGACGCCGACCCGCGCCCCGACGAACGCGCCGCTCGCCATCGAGCGCGCCGGCCGCGTCGTCGTCGCCACGCTCGCGCGGCCGCCGGTGAACGCGCTCGACGGCGACCTGATTGCCCGGCTCGACGCGGTCGTCGCCGAAGCGAGTGCGGATCCCGGCGTCGCCGTCCTGCACCTGCGCAGCGGCGAGCGGGCGTTCTGCGCCGGCGCCGACCTGGCGCTGATGCAGGCGTGCTTCGCGTCGGCCGAAGGCGTCGACGCGATGGTCGACGTCGTGCGGCGGATGCAGCGGCTCTTCGCGAGCCTCGAAGCCGCGCCGGTGGTCACGATCGCCGAGATCGGCGGCGCGGCGCTGGGCGGCGGGCTGGAGTTGGCGTTGGCGTGCGACCTGCGCGTCGCCGCCGTGGAGGCGAAGCTGGGCCTGCCCGAGGCGAACCTCGGGCTGCTGCCGGCCGCCGGCGGCACGCAGCGGCTCACCCGGCTGTGTGGCGCGGGTGTCGCCCGGCGGATGATCCTCGGCGCCGAAGTCGTCGACGGCGCCGAAGCGGAGCGCCGGGGCATCGTGCAGTGGGCGCGGCCGCGCACCGAGCTCGCCGACTGGACGCGCGCGCTGGCGCAGCGCATCGCCGGCCTGCCGCGCGCGGCGCTGGCGGCGTGCAAGACATGCATCGGCGCGGCGGAATCCGCGTCGCGGGACGGGTTTGCCGAAGAGATCGCGGCGACGCGGGCGCTGTACGGGGACGAGGAGACGCGTGCGCGCGTCGCGCGGTTCCTCGCCGAGCGCGCCGGCGGGCCGCACCACAAGGAGAAGTCATGAGCCTCGAAGGAAAGATTGCCCTGGTCACCGGCGCCGGGTCCGGCATCGGCCGCGCGACCGTGGAGGCGCTGGCCGCCGCCGGCGCCACCGTCGTGTGCGCGGACATCAACCGCGAGACGGGGGAGGCGGCCGCCGCCGAGCTGCGCGCGGCCGGACGCCAAGCCGAGTTCCTGCCGGTCGACCTGACCGACGCCGCGTCGGTCGAAGCGTTCGCGCAGGCGGTGACGGCGAAGTTCGGCGCCGTCGACGTCCTCGTCAACGGCGCGGGCTGGGGCAAGACGCACCCGTTCTGGGAGGGCACGCCGGACCTGTGGGAGCGGGTGATCGCGCTCAACTTCGTCGGCCCGATGCGCCTCGTGAAGGCGCTATTGCCGGCGATGATCGCGCGCGGCAGCGGCAAGATCGTCAACATCGCGAGCGACGCCGGGCGCGTCGGCAGCCTGGGCGAGACCGTGTATTCTGGCGCCAAGGGCGGGCTCATCGCGTTCACCAAGTCGCTCGCGCGCGAGACCGCGCGCTACAACATCAACGTGAACTGCGTGTGCCCCGGCCCGACGGAGACGCCGCTCCTGTTCGCGGTGCCCGAGAAGGTTCTCGACGCGTTCAAGAAGGCGATTCCGTTCCGTCGCTTCGCGAAGCCGGCCGAGGTCGCCGACGCCGTCGTGTTCTTCGCGGGCGACCAGTCGAGCTACGTCACCGGGCAGGTGCTGTCGGTGAGCGGCGGGCTCACGATGGTCGGCTGATTCGCACAACGAGGAGTGACACCACCATGAAACGCATCGCGCTGGCCGGCTACAGGGCCACCCACTTCCAGTACGCGGTCACCGGCAAGGTCGCGACGATCACGCTGAACCGCCCGGACCGCAAGAACCCGCTGACGTTCGACTCGTACGGCGAGCTGCGCGACCTCTTCCGCGAGATGGTGTACGCGACCGACGTCAAGTCCGTCGTGTTCACCGGCGAGGGCGGCAACTTCTGCTCGGGCGGCGACGTGCACGAGATCATCGGGCCGCTGGTCAAGATGGACATGACCGGCCTGCTCGAGTTCACGCGGATGACCGGCGACCTCGTCAAGGCGATGCGCGCGTGCCCGCAGCCGATCGTCGCGGCGATCGACGGCGTGTGCACGGGCGCCGGCGCGCTGATCGCGTGCGCGTCGGACATGCGCTACGCGACGGCGCGCAGCAAGCTCGCGTTCCTGTTCGTGCGCGTCGGGCTCGCTGCCGCCGACATGGGCGCGTGCACGCTGCTGCCGCGGCTGATCGGCCTGTCGCGCGCCGCGGACCTGCTGTACACGGGCCGCGTCGTCGGCGGCGAGGAGGGCGAGCGCATCGGCTTCCACAACCGCCTGGTCGAGCCGGAGAAGCTGCTCGCCGAGGCAACGGCGATGGCGCAGAGCCTCGCCGACGGCCCGACGTTCGGCCACATGATGACCAAGACGATGCTGTGGCAGGAGTGGAACTCGGGCCTGGGCGAGTGCATCGAGGCGGAGGCGCAGGCGCAGGCGATCTGCATGCAGACGAAGGATTTCGAGCG
>JAYRNW010000186.1:0-2186 GCA_041911995.1 Casimicrobiaceae bacterium
CATCGTCATTGCCCCTTCGCGGCCGCCACGACCTTCTCGGCCGCCTCCGCCATGTTGTTCGCCGTGATGATGGGCAGCCCGGACTCCGCGAGGATCTTCTTGCCGAGGTCCTCGTTGGTGCCCTTCATCCGCACGACCAGCGGCACCGCGAGGTGCACGGCCTTCGACGCGGCGACCACGCCCTCGGCGATCGTGTCGCACTTCATGATGCCGCCGAAGATGTTGACGAGGATCGCCTTGAGGTTGGGGTTGCGCAGCATGATCTTGAACGCCTCGGTCACCTTCTCGGCCGTGGCGCCGCCGCCGACGTCGAGGAAGTTCGCGGGCTCGCCGCCGTACAGCTTGATCGTGTCCATCGTCGCCATCGCGAGGCCGGCGCCGTTGACGAGGCAGCCGATGTTGCCGTCGAGCGAGATGTACGACAGGTCGTACTTCGACGCCTCGACCTCGGCCGGGTCCTCCTCGTCCAGGTCGCGCATCTCGACGATCTCGGGGTGGCGGAACAGCGCGTTGGAGTCGAAGTTGAGCTTCGCGTCGAGCGCGATCACGCGGCCGTCGCCGGTGACCACCAGCGGGTTGATCTCGGCCAGCGACGCATCGGTCTCGACGAACGCGCGGTAGAGGCCGAGCAGCACGGCGCGCGCCTGCGGGAGGCTCGCCTCGGGGACGCCGATCCTGCGCGCGACGTCGTCGGCCTCGGCCTCCGTCAGGCCCTTCTGCGGATCGACGAACACCTTATGGATCTTCTCCGGCGTCGTGGCGGCGACGTGCTCGATGTCCATGCCGCCCTCGGAGCTCGCCATCAGCGCGACGCGCTGCGTGCCACGGTCGACGACCATGCCGACGTAGAGCTCCTTGCGGATGTCCGCACCCTCCTCGATCAGCAGCCGGCGCACCTTCTGCCCGCCCGGACCGGTCTGGTGCGTGACGAGCTGCATGCCGAGGATCTCGCCGGCGCGCGTGCGCACGTCGTCCAGCGATTTCGCGACCTTGACGCCGCCGCCCTTGCCGCGCCCGCCGGCGTGGATCTGCGCCTTGACGACCCAGACGGGGCCGCCCAACGACTGCGCGGCGCGCACCGCCTCGTCGACGGTGAACGCCGGGACGCCGCGCGGCACCGGCACGCCGAACTTCCGGAACAGCTCCTTGCCCTGGTATTCGTGGATCTTCACTTGGTCTCCTCGGCGGGGGCGGCGACGGCCGCTGGCGCTGCCTCGTCCCGCGTCCCCTGGCGATCGTGCGGCGTGGCCGTCCGCCCATGCGGGCGCCCGTGCGACGCCGCGGGCGTGGGAAGGGAAATCGTCACGGCTCGGAAGCTGGCGGGATGGGCGGCGGCGCGGCGGCAATGCGGGCGCGCGCCGGCGGGTGGCTAGAATAGGCGCAAACGCCGCATTTTACGCCGCGCCGCACGGCGCCCGCAATCGGAGGAACCCCATGTCGTTCGTCCTGGCCCTCGATCAGGGCACCACCAGTTCGCGCGCGATCCTGTTCGACCGCACCGGCGCAGTCCGCGCGTCGGCCCAGCGGGAGTTCCGGCAGATCTTCCCGCAGCCCGGCTGGGTCGAGCACGACCCGACCGAGATCTGGGCCACGCAGTCGGGCGTGCTGCACGAGGCGCTGGCGCAAGGCGGCGTGAGCGCGCGCGACGTCGCGGCCATCGGCATCACCAACCAGCGCGAGACGACGGTCGTCTGGGAGCGGGCGACCGGGCGCCCGATCGCCAACGCGATCGTCTGGCAGGACCGGCGGACGGCGCCGATGTGCGACGAGTTGCGCGCCGCCGGACTCGCGCCGCTCTTCGCGCAGAAGACGGGTCTCGTGCTCGACGCGTACTTCTCGGGCACCAAGCTGCGCTGGCTGCTCGACCACGTCCCCGGCGCACGCGTGCGCGCCGCGCGCGGCGAGCTCGCGTTCGGCACCGTCGACGCGTGGCTCGTCTGGCACCTGACCGGCGGGCGCGTCCACTGCACGGACGCGTCGAACGCGAGCCGCACGCTGCTCTACGACATCCGCCGCGGCGACTGGGACGACGAGCTCCTGCGCATCCTCGACGTGCCGCGCGAGGTGCTGCCGGACGTCGTGCCGTCGTCGGGCGTGTGCGGCCCGGCGCGCGTCGCCGACGCCGACCTCCCGAGCGCCGGCATCGCCGGCGCCCAGCAGGCTGCGCTCTTCGGGCAGGCCTGCAC
>JAYRNW010000187.1:0-7510 GCA_041911995.1 Casimicrobiaceae bacterium
CGCGCTTGTTCGTGCAGATCTACGACGAGGCGTCGCGCGAGCCGGCCGCCGCCGTCGTTCGCGCGCTGCGCAAGGCGACCGACGACATGATTCGCGTCGCGCCGATCGAGAACGTGACGCGCGCCGCGGCGCTGCGCGACCAGCGGCGCCCGGTTCCGTGGCCGCAGCCGACCCTGATCGTCCACGATCCGGCCGATCGGGCGTGTGCCGTCGAGCTGGCGGCGACGATCCGCGCGACGCTGCCGGTCGTCAGCGGGCGCGACCCGGGGGTCTGGGTGCGCGACCTGCCGCACACGTTGAAGCCGAGCCCGGGCGTGATCGAGCTGTGGATCCCGCCGAGCGAAGGTGCGGCGGCGGCCAAGTAGCGTAGCGGGCCGCGCTGCTTTCGCGGGGCCATCGCGCCGCAGGGTTGACCGGACGCAGCCCAAGGGCAGCGCGGATGAGCGAAGATCGACACACGCAACGACAACGAGCGCGGCGCTGCGCCGGCGCCTTGGCGCCGGCCCGCGCCGCTGAACGCAAATGAAGACAGCCCCCCGCTTGCAACGCGCGCTGCCTGCCGGCGATTCCGCCGGCGGCGCCGGCCGGACGCGCGCGACCGACCTGGCCCGGCCGGCCGCCAACGCGAAGCCGGCGCCGCCCGCGGCAGACCCGCGGGACGCCGCGCGCGCGCTCGACCGCACGGCGCGCGCGCTCGGCGCCAAGCTCACGGCCGGGCTGTCGCCGATTTCCCTCGGCCTCGCGCTGGCCGACTGGGCGTGGCATCTCGGGTCCGCGCCGGGCACTGCGGCGCGCCTCGTTGCGGCGGCGCAGACCGGTCTGGCGGGGGCACTCACGAGGGCGCCCGAAGAGACTGCCGAGTCGCTCGCCGCCGATCCGCGCTTTCGCCACGAGGGCTGGCAGCAGTGGCCCTACAACCTGCTCGCCAACGTCCATCTGGCGCGCCAGGCGTGGTGGGACGAAGCGCTGCAGGTGCACGGCGTCGAGCGCCATCATCGCGACGTGGTGCGGCTCTTCGCGCGTCAGTGGCTCGACATGCAGTCGCCGAACAACTGGCTCTGGTCGAACCCGCAGGTGCTCGAGAAGACGATCGCGGCGCACGGCGCCAACCTCGCGCAAGGGGCGACCAATGCGCTCGACGACTGGCGCCGCGAGCACGGCCTGACGCCGATCGAGGCGGCCGAGCCGCGCTTCCAGCCGGGCGTCGACGTCGCGTGCACGCCGGGCCGGGTCGTCTACCGCAACCATCTGGTCGAGCTGATCCAGTACGCGCCGCTGACGGATCGCGTGCAGCGCGAGCCGCTCTTCATCGTCCCGTCGTGGATCATGAAGTACTACGTGCTCGACCTGTCGCCGCACAACTCGATGGTGCGCTATCTCGTCGGCGCGGGCCACACCGTCTTCATGCTGTCCTGGCGCAACCCGGACGAAGGCGACGCGCTGCTCGACATGGACGACTACCTGCGCCTCGGCGTGCTCGGGCCGCTCGCCGAAGTCACGCGGCGCACCGGCGGCGCGCCGATCCATGCCGCCGGCTACTGCCTGGGCGGGACGCTGCTCGCGATCGCCGCGGCGGCGCTCGCGCGGCCGGGCGGCGTCGAAGGCGCCGCTGCCATCGCGCCGCTCGCGTCGCTCAGCCTGCTCGCCGCGCAGGTCGACTTTCGCGAGCCGGGCGACCTCGGCATCCTGACCGACGAGGCGCAGATCGAGATGCTCGAGGCCATGATGGCCGAGCGCGGCTTTCTCACCGGCCGGCAGATGGCGGGATCGTTCCAGTTCCTGCGTTCGCGCGAACTGATCTGGTCGACCCGGATGCGCGAATACCTGCTCGGCGAGCGCAATTCGCCGAACGACCTGATGGCCTGGAACGCCGACACGACGCGGCTGCCGGCCGTGATGCACAGCCAATACCTGCGCAGCATGTACCTGCGCAACGACCTCGCCGAAGGCCGCTACGAAGTCGAGGGCCGGCCGGTGTCCGTCTCCGACGTGCGCGCGCCGGCGTTCGTCGTCGGCACCGTGAAGGATCACGTCTCGCCCTGGCATTCGGTCTACAAGCTGCACCGCCTGCTCGGCGGCGACGTGACGTTCGTGCTGACGAGCGGCGGGCACAACGCCGGCATCGTCTCCGAACCCGGCCACCCGCGGCGCACCTTCCAGATGCACCTGACGCGCGCCGGCGATCCGGCGATGAGCGCCGAGGACTGGCAGGCGAGCGCCGCGCGCCACGAGGGCTCGTGGTGGCCGGCGTGGCATGCCTGGTTGTGCGATCTGTCGGGCGGCCAGGTCGCTGCGCGCCGGATCGATGCGAAGCACGCGCTCGGCGCGGCGCCGGGCAACTACGTGCACATGCGGTACCCGGACTGACACCGCCCGCGCCGGCCGGGCGGCGCAAAGCGAAGCGGGGCGCGCCGTCGCCGGCGGGCCCCGCGTCGGACAGCGCGAACGAGCTACTTCTTGCGCGCGGCGATCGCCTTCTCGGCGCTGTTCACGAGCTCGGTGCCGACCTGCGGCTTCCACTTCTCGAACACCGGGCGCGTCGCCGCGACGAACGCGTCGCGCTCGGCCGGCGTCAGCTGCGTGATCGTCACGCCGAGCGCCGCGATCTCCTTGAGCAGCGGCTGGCCGGGCTCGTCGAGCCCCTTGCGCGCGATCGCGACCTCTTCCTTGCCGGCGTCGATCGCGGCCTGGCGCACGATCGCCTGATCGGCCGGCGTCCACGACGCCCAGACGTCCTTGTTGACGACGAAGACGAGCGGATCGGCGACGTAGCCCCACATCGTCACGTACTTCTGGCCGACGTTTTGCAGCTTGGCCGCGGTGAAGATCGACATCGGGTTCTCCTGCCCGTCGACCGCGCCGCTGGCGAGCGCCGGCTGCGCATCGGCCCAACTCATCTGGGTCGGGTTCGCGCCGAGCGCGGTGAAGGTGTCGAGGAACAGCGGCGAGCCGACGACGCGGATCTTCAGGCCCTTCAGGTCTTCGGGCTTGTGGATCTCCCTCTTCGAGTTGGTGATCTCGCGGTAGCCGTTCTCACCCCACGCGAGCGGCACGACGCCGGCCTTGTCGAGGGTCGCGAAGACGTGCTTGCCGACATCGCCGTGCGTCAGCGCGTCGATCGCCGCGTAGTCGGGCATCAGGAACGGCATCGAGAACAGGTTGAGCTCCTTCACCTGCGGCGACCAGTTGATCGTCGAGCCGATCGCCATGTCGATCACGCCCTGGCGGATCGCAGTGAACTCGCGCGTCTGGTCGCCCTGCACGAGCGACACGCCGGGAAAGAGCTTGATGTTGATGCGGCCCTGCGTGCGCTCCTTGACGAGGTTGGCCCAGATCTCGCCGCCCTTGCCCCACGGGAACGCGGTGCCGACGACGAGCGACATCTTGTACTCGGGCTTGTAGCCGGGCGGCAGCGGGGCCTGGGCGTGGCTCGCGCCGAACGCGGCCAGCGCCGCCGCAGCGAGCGAAAGTTTCAGAAAGGAACGCAGCTTCATCGTCACCTCCGTGTTGAGAAAAAGGGGAAAGCCTTCAGAAACCCAGCTTGCGCGGCAGCCACAAGGCCAGTTCGGGCCAGACGATCACCGCCAGCACCACGACGCCCATCGCGAGCACCAGCGGAACGACCCAGCGCACCGTCGTTTCCATGCTGACGCCGGCGATGCGGCACGAGACCATCAGGTTGACCGCCATCGGCGGCGTGAACTGGCCCATCGCGACCAGCAGCGTCAGCAGCACGCCGAACCAGACCGGGTCCCAATGGTAGTGCTGCATCAGCGGCCACAGCAGCGGCACGAAGATCAGGAAGATCGAGATGCCGTCGAGGAACATCCCGGCAACGACGAGCAGCAGCACGATCAGCGCCAGCACGCCGCGCTCCCCCAGCCCCGAGCCGGCGATCGCGCGCGTGAGCGGATCGATCAGCCCGAGCGTCGACAGCGAATACGCGAAGATGCCGGCCAGCGCGACGACGACCAGGATCACGGCCGAGAGTTCGCCCGCCTCGCGCAGGATCGGGAACAGGTCGCGCAGGCCGATCGTGCGGTGGACGACCATGCCGACGAACAGGCCGTAGAACACCGCGACGACCGCCGCTTCGGTCGGCGTGAACCAGCCCATGCGCATCCCGCCGAGGATGACGAACGGCGCGAACAGCCCCCAGACCGACTCGATGAAGCTCTTCAGCAGCGGCGGGCGCGGCAGGCCGGCCTCGAGCTGCCCCATGCCGTGCCGGCGCGCCAGCCACACCGCCGGCGCGATCAGCGCCAGCCCGACGAGCACGCCCGGCATCATGCCGGCGGCGAACAGCGCCGGCACCGACGCGCCCGGCACGAGCACCGAATAGACGATGAAGGCGATCGACGGCGGGATCAGGATGTCGGTCGCGGCCGCGGCGCCGACCACGCTCGCCGAGTACGCCGCCGGGTACCCGGCGCGGCTCATCGCGGCGATCATCACGCCGCCCACCGCCGCCGCGGTCGCCGGGCCCGAACCCGAGATGCCGCCCATGAACATCGCGACCGCGATCGCGATCAGCGGCAGCATGCCGGGGCCGCGCCCGACGATCGCGGTCGCGAAGTCGACCAGGCGCGCCGCGACCCCCGAACGGTCGAAGATCGACCCGACGAGCACGAACATCGGTATCGCGAGCAGCGGGTACTTGCCCAGGCCGGCGTAGAAGTTCTGCGGTACCGCGAGCAGGCCGAACCACTGCGTCTGCGTGTTCGCGAGCGCGATCGCCGCCGCGCCGGCCAGCCCCAGCGCAGCGCCGATCGGCACGCCCAGCAGCATCAGCGCGATGAAGCCGACGAACAGCAGCGTCGCGATCACTTGCGCCGGCCCTCGCGCAGGAACAGGCCGAACGCGCGCGCCGCGATCGCCGTCGACAGCAGCGGCAGCCAGATCGAATACCACCACGCCGGCACGCCGATGCCGGGCGAGGTCTCGCCGTAGCGAATGTCGTCGAAGACCATGCGCACGCTCAGGGCGGCGATCAGCGCGAACAGCACGCACACCATCAGCGCCGAGAAGCGCGCCAGCGCGCGGCGCCCCGCGGGCGACGCGCGATCGGCGAAGTACTCGATCCGGATGTGCCGGTTGCGCGCGACCGCCGCCGACCCGGCGACGAGCGTGAGCACGATCATCAGGAACACCGACAGCTCTTCGGTCCAGGCGAAGGACTGGTTCGTGAAGTAGCGCACCAGCACGTTGGCGAACGTGATCGACGCGAGCAGCGCCATCACGATCACCGTCAGCCAGTCCTCGATCTCGAGCGGCACGGCGGTCTTCTCGCCGGGCGCGGCGGCCGGATCTTCGACGGACGGCTCGGGCGATGTGGACATGGCTTGCAGCGGGATTTCAGCCGACGAACGCGCGCGCCGCCGCCACGACCGCTTCGGCGTCGATGCGCGACTGCGCCTCGAGCACCGGTGCATAACCGACCGGGACGCGCGGCGCCCCGAGGCGGCGCACCTTGCAGGCCGTCGCCTCGGCGGCGCTCGCGGCGATCTCGGCGCCGAAACCCGCCGCCTGCACCGCTTCGTGCACCACCAGCAGGCGCCCGGTGCGCGCGCACGACTCGAGCACCGTGTCGCGATCCCACGGCCAGAGGCTGCGCAAATCGATCAGCTCGACATCGATGCCGTCCGCCGCGAGCAGCGTGGCGGCCTGCTCGCACACCTGCGCCTGGCGGCTCCAGCTGACGAGGGTGAGCGCAGCGCCGCGGCGCACGACGCGCGCGCTGCCGAGTGCGGCCTCTTGCGCTTCGTCGACTTCGCCGCGCACGCCCCACAGCGTCTTGTGCTCCATGTAGACGACCGGGTCGCCGCTGGCGAGCGCGGCGCGCAGCAGGCTGTAGTTGTCCTGCGGCGTCGCCGGGCAGACGACGACGACGCCGGGCAGGTGCGCGAACCAGCTCTCGAAGGACTGCGAATGCTGCGCGGCCGACGCGTCCCAGATGCCGATCGGCATGCGCATCACGAGCGGCACGCGGCCCTGGCCGCCGAACATGAAGCGGTTCTTCGCCGCCTGGTTGACGATCTCGTCCATCGCGCACAGCGCGAAGTCGACGACGCGCATCTCGACCACCGGGCGCAGCCCGGCGAGCGCCATGCCGACGCCGGCGCCGAGGATCGCCGCTTCGCTGATCGGCGTGTCGATCACGCGTTCGGCGCCGAAGCGCTGCTGCAGGCCCGCGTACTGGCCGAAGATGCCGCCGCGGCCGACGTCCTCGCCGAGGACGACGACGCGCGGATCGGCCTGCATCTCGCGTGCGACGGCGCGCGCGGCGGCTTCGGCGCAAGTCATCAGCGCCACGTGCCGGCCCCGGTCGTCTGCACGTCGGTGAACGCGCTTGCCGCGTCCGGCCAGGGGTCGGCGTCGGCCCGGGCGACCGCGGCGGCAACCTCGGCTGCGGCTGCGGCGTCGATCGCATCGAGCACCTGCGCTTCGGCACCGGGAAGTTCGAGGAAGCAGCGCCGCGCGCGCGCGATCGGGTCGGTCTTCAACGCCGCTTCGAGCTCGCCGGCGTCGCGGTAGCCGGCCGGATCGACCGACACATGGCCCTTGATGCGGTAGGTGATCGCATGCAGCAGGCGCGGCCCGCCGCCGCCGCGCACCTGCCGCACCAGATCGCCGGCCGCGGCATGCACCGCGAGCACGTCGTTGCCGTCGACCTGCAGCGCCGCGATGCCGAGCGCCAGCGCGCGCGCCGTCGCGCCGTCGCCGGCGATCATCGGGCCGCTCGCGGTCGTCGCGCTCCAGCGGTTGTCCTCGCAGACGAAGAGTACCGGCAGGCGAAACACCTGCGCCCAGTTCAGCGCCTCGAGGAACGGGCCGCGGTTGATGCCGCCGTCGCCGAAGAAGCACGCCGTGATCGCGTCGCGCCGCTGGAGCTTCTGCGCGTGCGCCGCGCCGACGGCGATCGGCAGGCCGGCGGCGACGACGCCGTTCGCGCCGAGCATGCCGACCGAAAAGTCGGCGATGTGCATCGAGCCGCCCTTGCCGCCGTTGAAGCCGGTCGCCTTGCCGAACAGCTCGCTCATCATGCGCTGCAGGTCCGCGCCCTTGGCCAGCGTGTGGCCGTGGCCGCGGTGCGTCGACGTGAGGGTGTCGTCACGCGTCAGGTGGGCGCAGACACCGGCCGGCACCGCCTCCTGGCCGGTCGACAGATGCAGCGGCCCGCGCACCCTGGCCTGTCCGTCCGCCGCCTTGCCGAACGCGCTGACACCGCCCTGGCTCGCGATCTCGGCCGCATTCTCGAACGCGCGAATGCGCGCCATGGTTCGATACAGATCGGCAAGAAGGCGTTGTTCGTCGCTCAAGTTCGCGCCGCAGAGTGGAGACCGTCGGCGCGCATTGTAGGCAGCGCAGGGCCTGCGGCCATCGCCGTTGCGGCCCGCGCGGAGCGGATTAGGGCCTGTCAACGCTATGGGAGGCCTCGCGCCGGCGCCTGTCAGGCCCCAGGGCAAGGCGCGAGCGAGGCCGCGTGCCCGTGGCACGCAACGAGCGAGCA
>JAYRNW010000188.1:0-8429 GCA_041911995.1 Casimicrobiaceae bacterium
GAGGAGCTGACCGGCGGCACCTACACGATCAGCAACGGCGGCGTGTTCGGCTCGATGCTGTCGACGCCGATCATCAACCCGCCGCAGTCGGCGATCCTCGGCGTGCACGCGACGAAGGACCGCGCCGTCGTCGAGAACGGGCAGGTCGTCGTGCGGCCGATGAACTACCTCGCGCAGAGCTACGACCACCGGATCATCGACGGCCGCGAGGCCGTGCTGTCGCTGGTCGCGATCAAGGAGGCGCTGGAGGACCCGGCGCGGCTGCTGCTCGACCTGTAACGTTGATTTGCACAAAGAGACGCAGAGACGCCGAGACCGACCTTGATTCCTCTGCGCCTCTGCGTCTCTTCGTGAAAGGGGCCCTTTCGACATGGCTGAACAGTACGACGTGATCGTCATCGGCGCAGGACCGGGCGGCTACGTCGCCGCGATCCGCGCGGCGCAGCTCGGCATGAAGGTCGCCTGCATCGACGACTGGACGCGCAAGGACGGCAGGCCCGCGCCCGGCGGGACGTGCACGAACGTCGGCTGCATCCCGTCGAAGGCGCTGCTGCAGTCGTCGGAGAACTTCGAGCACGCCGGCCACGCGTTCGCCGACCACGGCATCGGCGTCGCCGGCCTCTCGATCGACGTCGCCAGGATGCTCGCGCGCAAGGAGAAGGTCGTCGCGCAGAACAACGACGGCATCCTCTATCTCTTCAAGAAGAACAAGGTCGCGTTTTTCCACGGCATGGGCGCGTTCGCCGGCACCGACGGCGAGCGCTGGCGGGTCGCGGTGACCGGCGCCGCGCCGGCCGAGCTCGCGGCGACGCACGTGATCGTCGCGACGGGCTCGAAGCCGCGCGCGCTGCCCGGCGTGGCGTTCGACGACGTGCGCGTGCTCGACAACGCGGGTGCGCTCGCGATCCCCGAGGTGCCGAAGCGGCTCGGCGTCGTGGGCGCCGGCGTCATCGGCCTCGAGATGGGCAGCGTCTGGCGGCGGCTGGGCGCGCAGGTGACGGTGCTGGAGGCGCTGCCCGCGTTCCTCGGCGCGGCCGACGCGACGATCGCGAAGGAGGCGCAGAAGCTCTTCGCGAAGCAGGGCCTCGCGATCCACCTCGGCGTGAAGATCACCGGCGTGAGGGTCGGCAAGGTCGACGTGACCGTCGCGTACGACGATGCTTCGGGCAAGCCGAACCAGGCGACGTTCGACCGCCTGATCGTGGCGATCGGACGGCAGCCGTTCACCGGCGGCCTGGGCGCGGACGCGGTCGGGCTCGCGCTCGACGAGCGCGGCTTCGTCGCGGTGGACGACGCGTGCCGGACCAACCTCGCCAACGTGTGGGCGATCGGCGACGTCGTCCGCGGGCCGATGCTCGCGCACAAGGCCGAGGAGGAGGGCGTGGCGGTGGCCGAGCGCATCGCCGGCCAGCACGGGCACGTCGACTTCGACACGGTGCCGTGGGTCGTCTACACGTCGCCGGAGATCGCGTGGGTGGGCAAGACCGAGCAGCAGCTGAAGGCGGAGGGTGTCGACTACCGCGCCGGCAGCTTCCCGTTCTCGGCCAACGGCCGCGCGCGGGCGCTGGGCGACACGAGCGGCCTCGTCAAGATCCTCGCCGACCGCAAGACCGACCGGATCCTCGGCGTGCACATGATCGGGCCGATGGTGTCGGAGCTCATCACCGAGGGCGTGGTCGCGATGGCGTTCGGCGCGGCGAGCGAGGACCTGGCGCGCATCTGCCACGCGCACCCGTCGCTCACCGAGGCCACGAAGGAGGCGGCGCTGGCGGTGGACGGCCGGACGCTGAACCTCTAGGATAGGCGAATAGCGGGCGGCCCCGAGCGGCGCGCCCGCGGCGAAAGGCACTGGAGAGCGCAGTCGGTGGCACGGGCAAACGTCGCGATGACGACCTTCGGACGGAGGGCGGGCAGCGCAGCCGCGACGGCCGCAGGCGGGGGAGTGGCCCGGTGACCGGGGCGCTCGCCCCCGGTCAGACCGTGCGCCGCGACGGCGCGCTCCGCGATTACCTCGAACCCCTGCTCCGCAAGCGCGGCGCCGCGCTGGACGGCGCGCAGGCCGCGGCGCTCTCGCGGCTGCAGGCGCTGTCCGACGAGCTCGCGGCGTTCCGCACGGCGCGGCAGTCGACGATCAAGCGCCTGCTCGCGCCGCCCGCGGTGCCGCGCGGCCTCTACCTGTGGGGCGGCGTCGGCCGCGGCAAGAGCTTCCTGATGGACGGCTTCTACGCGACGGTGCCCATCCGCCGCAAGACGCGCGTGCACTTCCACGCGTTCATGCGCGACGTCCACGAGGAGCAGAAGTCGCACAAGCGCGAGGTCGATCCGCTCGCGGCGGTGGCCGCGCACCACGCGCGCCGCTGGCGGCTCGTCTGCTTCGACGAGTTCCACGTGTCCGACATCGCCGACGCGATGATCCTGGGCCGGCTGCTGACCGCGCTGTTCGCCGCCGGCGTCGTGTTCGTGATGACGTCGAACTACCCGCCCGAGGGCCTGTATCCGAACGGCCTGCAGCGGCAGAACTTCGTGCCGACGATCGGCCTCTTGCGCGAGTGGCTCGACGTGGTCGAGGTCGACGGCGGCGTCGACTACCGGCTGCGCGCGCTCGAGCACGTGAACGCGTACCTCGTGCCCGCCGGGCCGGCGGCCGACGCCGCGCTGGACGACGCGTTCGACGCGATGCGCAACGGTCCGGACGAGCCGGTGAAGCTCGCGATCGAGGGCCGCACGCTGACGGCGCGCCGGTGCGCCGGCAGCGCCGTCTGGTTCGACTTCGCGGCGCTGTGCGACGGCCCGCGCTCGCAGCGCGACTACCTCGAGCTCGCGCGGCGGTTCGCCGTGATGTTCGTGTCCGACATCCCCGTGCTGACCGCCGCGAACGGCGACGTCGCGCGCCGCTTCACGTGGCTCGTCGACATCCTGTACGACCACCGCGTGAAGCTCGTCGTCTCCGCGGCGGCGCCGGCCCCCGCGCTCTACGTCGCCGGACCGAACGCGCAGGAATTCCCGCGCACGGTGAGCCGCCTGACCGAGATGCGCACGCACGACTACATGGCGCTGCCGCACGTCGCCGGCGCGGCGCCGGCCGCCGCGCCGGTGCCCGCCTGATCCGTACGCCCCCCCATCGACCACCCGACCTTCCCGAGGAGGAACCATGCCGAAATTCAAGGCCTACCGCACGTTCGAGGAGAACGGCGTCGTGGCAAGCCATTTCGTCGACATGACGATCGACGAGCTCGACCACGGCGACGTGATCATCCGGACCAAGTACTCGACGATCAACTACAAGGACGCGCTGTCGTACAACGGCGCCGGCAAGATCATGCGCAAGTTCCCGACCAACGCCGGCATCGACATGGCCGGCACGGTCGAGGCCTCCGGCGACCCGCGGTTCAAGCCGGGCGACAAGGTGATCGTCACCGGCTACGACATGGGCGTCGGCCACGACGGCGGCTACGCCGAGCGCGTGCGGGTGCCGGCCGACTGGGTCGTGCGGCGGCCGGAGAGCATGACGGCGTTCGACGCGATGACGCTCGGGACCGCCGGGTTCACCGCGGCGCTCGCGATCGTCAACATGCAGCACAACGGGCTGACGCCGGAGAGCGGGCCCGTCGCGGTGACCGGCGCCACCGGCGGCGTGGGCTCGGTCGCCGTCGAGATCCTCGCCAAGCTGGGCTACCACGTCGTGGCGATCACCGGCAAGGGCGAGGAAGCCGAGTACCTGAAGGGGATCGGGGCGAAGGAGGTCGTGCTGCGGCAGTCGCTCGACCTCGCGAAGATCCGGCCGCTCGACCGCGCGACGTTCGCCGGCGCCATCGACAACCTCGGCGGCGACTACCTGGCGTGGCTGCTGTCGACGCAGAAGATCGGCGGCACGGTGGCCGCGGTCGGGCTCGCGGCCGGGCACAAGCTCAACACGACGGTGATGCCGTTCATCCTGCGCGGCGTGCACCTGCTCGGCACCGATAGCGCCAACTGCCCGATGGGCGTCCGCCAGCGCATCTGGAACCAGCTCGCCGTCGAATGGCGGCCGGACCGCGTCCACGACATGGTCCGCACGATCGACTTCGACGAGCTGCCGACGCACTTCGACGCCTACATCAAGGGGCTGGTGCGCGGGCGCACCGTCGTCCGCATCGCGCCGGACACCCACGGCGGCTGACCGGCGCGCGGCAAGCCTCGCTCCGGCCCGCTCTCCGAGAGCGGGCCCGGGCGACGGGCCACGCACCGGCGGCTTGACCCTGCGCAAGGTTCGCGTAAGCGCGCGGCCCTAGCATGGCGGCCAGACTGGGGGCGCGCGAGCGCGCCCCGCGACTCGGAGGAGGAGCCCGCCATGCAGAGCTATCGTGACTACCACCGGCGTTCGCTGACCGACCGCGACGCGTTCTGGCGCGAGAAGGCCGCGCTGATCGACTGGCAGACGCCGTTCGCGACGGTCCTCGACTACTCGCGGCCGCCGTTCGCGCGCTGGTTCGTCGGCGGGCGCACGAACCTGTGCCACAACGCGGTCGACCGCCACGTCGCCGCGCGCGGCGACCAGGCGGCGCTCGTCTACCTGTCGACCGAGACCGGGCAGGAGTCGCGCTACACGTACCGCGAGCTCCTCGCGGAGGTCAACCGCTTCGCCGCGGTGCTGAAGGAACTGGGCGTCGGGCACGGCGACCGCGTGCTCGTCTACATGCCGATGATCCCCGAGGCGGTGTTCGCGATGCTCGCGTGCGCGCGCATCGGCGCGATCCACTCGGTCGTGTTCGGCGGCTTCGCCGCGGCGAGCCTCGCCACCCGGATCGACGACGCGAAGCCGAAGGTGATGATCACCGCCGACGCCGGCATGCGCGGCGGCAAGCCGGTGCCGTACAAGCACCTGGTCGACGAGGCCTGCCGCCTCGCGCAGAACGCGCCGCAGAAGGTCGTGATCTGCAACCGCGGCCTCGACCCGGGCATGGCGCGCGTGGCCGGCCGCGACCTCGACTACGCAGAGCTCCGCGCGAAGCACATGAGCGCGCAGGTCCCGGTCGAGTGGCTGGAGTCGAGCGAGCCGTCGTACATCCTGTACACGTCCGGCACGACCGGCAAGCCGAAGGGCGTGCAGCGCGACACCGGCGGCTACGCGGTCGCGCTCGCGACGTCGATGCGCGACATCTTCTGCGTGGCGCCCGGCGAGACGATGTTCACGACCAGCGACATCGGCTGGGTCGTCGGCCATTCGTACATCATCTACGGTCCGCTCATCAACGGCTCGACGACGATCATGTACGAGGGCCTGCCGATCCGCCCGGACCCCGCGATCTGGTGGAAGATCGTCGCCGACCACAAGGTCAAGACGATGTTCAGCTCGCCGACCGCGATCCGCGTGCTCAAGAAGCAGGACCCGGCGTACATGCGGCAGCACGCGATCCCGACGCTCCGGTACGTGTTCCTGGCCGGCGAGCCGCTCGACGAGCCGACGGCGCGCTGGGTGTCCGACGCGCTCGGCGGCGCGGCGATCGTCGACAACTACTGGCAGACCGAGTCGGGCTGGCCGATCCTGTCCGCGCAGCTGGGCGTCGAGGAGACGCCGCGCAAGTTCGGCAGCCCGTCGTTCCCGGCGGCCGGCTACGACGTGCATCTACTGCACGAGACCACGGGCGAGGAAGTCGGCACCGACGAGAAGGGCGTGCTGACGATCGCGCCGCCGCTGCCGCCGGGCTGCATGACGACCGTCTGGGGCGACGACGAGCGCTTCGTGAAGACCTACTTCTCGACGTTCCGCGACCGGTTCGTCTACTCGACGTTCGACTGGGCGACGCGCGACGAGGACGGCTACTACTTCGTGCTCGGGCGCACCGACGACGTGATCAACGTCGCGGGCCACCGGCTCGGCACCCGCGAGATCGAGGAAGCGGTGCAGGCGCACGCCGGCATAGCCGAGGTCGCGGTCGTCGGCGTCGCCGACCAGCTGAAGGGCCAGATCCCGGTCGCGTTCGCCGTGGTCAAGGACCCGGCGCGGGTTGCGACGCCCGAGGGCGTGGCCGCGATGCGCAAGGAAGTGATGGACACGGTCGACCGCGAGCTGGGCGCGATTGCGCGGCCGGGCGCCGTCCACTTCGTCTCGCTGCTGCCGAAGACCCGCTCGGGCAAGCTCCTGCGCCGGTCGATCCAGGCGCTCGCCGAGGGCCGCGATCCGGGCGACCTCACGACCATCGAGGATCCGGGCGCGCTGGAGCAGATTCGAGCCGCACTGGCGGCGCGCTAGCGCCGCGTGCGTGCTCGATCCCGAGCCCGGGTTTTCGGCGAGGGACCTGCTTTTCATCCGCGAGGGCGGGGTCAGAGCCGGCGCAAGGGATCAGAGCCGGCGATCGCGCGTTGCGCCAATGGCGCGCAGCCTGCCGGCGGGCTCTGACCCCTTGCGCCGGCTCTGACCCCTGGCGATCGCCTGCGAACGTTGACGACCCCTGCGATACGGCGTCGGCGATAATAGGCGGTTGCCCGCTTCGCCGACCCGATGCCCGCCGCCTCCGCCGCCTCCGCCTGGACTGCACACGTCCCGCTGACGGTCGTCACGCGCGGCGGGGCTGTCGAGTCGGTGCACATGGGCTCGGTGGCCGTCGTCGACCGCGCCGGCACGCTGCTCTTCGCGGCCGGCGACCCGGAGGCGCCGACGTTCACGCGCAGCGCGTTGAAGCCGCTGCAGGCGCTGCCGTTCGTCGCGGCTGGTGGCCACGCGCGCTTCGGCTACACCGGCCCCGAGGTCGCGCTGCTCTGCGCGAGCCACTCCGGCGAGCCGCGGCACGTGGACGCCGCGGCGGCGATGCTCGCGAAGGCCGGCAACACGGCGGCCGACCTCCAGTGCGGCGCGCACGCGCCGTACCACTTCCAGGCGCGGGAGGAAGTCCCGCCGCCGCCGCCGTACTCGCCGCTCGCGCACAACTGCTCGGGCAAGCACGCCGGCATGCTGGCGCACTGCAGCGCGTGTGGCTACACGAAGCACGACTACCTCGCGTTCGGCCACCCGCTGCAGCGGGAGATCCGTCGCGCGGTCGCGTGCTTCACCGGCGTGCCGGAAGCGGCGCTCGTCGCCGGCGTGGACGGGTGCTCGGCGCCGAACTATGCGGTCCCGCTTTCGGGGCTAGCACGCGCGTTCGCGCGGCTGGCCACCGCGGACGACGACCCCGACTACGGCCGTGCGCCGCGCGCGCTCGCGCGGGCGATGTCCGCCCACCCGGAGATGGTGTCCGGCGAAGGCCGCGCCGACCTGGCGCTGGCCCGGGCCGGGCGCGGCGACTGGATCGCCAAGGTCGGCGCCGAGGGCGTGCAGGCGGTCGGCGTGGCGAGCCGCGGCTGGGGCATCGCCGTCAAGGTCGCCGACGGCAACGCGCGCGGGCTGCATCCGGCGGTGGTGGCCACGCTGGACCAGCTGGGGTTGCTGGACGCCGCGGCGCGCGAAGCGCTGGCGCCGCTGACGCGGCCGCCGATCGTCAACGTCCGGGGCACGGTGACGGGGGAAGCCCGGCCCGTCGTTGTCCTGGACAAACCGGGCGTGCAGCCCGCCCACGTTGCCGACAGGGGCGGCAAGTGAACTTCGAACCGGGGAAACAGTCTGTTACGGCAAGCGTGCGCCGCGGGCCCGGTCCCGTGGTTCGGCAAAGGCGGGACGGGGCGTCCGCCGGCCGCCGCACCTGCCGTTCGGCGGGACAACAACGAATGAATCAGGGAATTCCCGCGGATGGGTGATCGCGAAGTCGATCAACAGCTCGTGGAACGGGCGCAACGGGGCGACAAGCGCGCGTTCGAGCTGCTGGTCATGAAGTACCAGCGCAAGCTGGGACGGCTGTTGTCGCGGCTGGTGCGCGACCCGGCGGAAGTCGAGGACGTGGCGCAGGAAGCCTTCATCAAGGCGTACCGCGCGCTTCCGAGCTTCCGCGGCGACAGTGCGTTCTACACGTGGCTGTATCGCATCGCGATCAACACGGCGAAGAACTACCTGGTCGCCATGGGCCGGCGCGCGCCGACGTCGACGTCGTTCGACCACGAGGAAGCGGAGGGTTTCGAGGAGGCGGAGCAGTTGCGGGACAGCGCGACACCGGAGGACGAGCTGATCGGCAAGCAGATCGCCGCCACGGTGAACCGCGCGATGGACGCGTTGCCCGAGGACCTGCGCACGGCGATCACGCTGCGCGAGATCGAGGGCCTGAGCTACGAGGAAATAGCGGCGGTGATGAATTGCCCGATCGGCACCGTGCGTTCGCGGATCTTCCGTGCGCGCGAGGCGATCGCCGCCGAGCTGCGGCCGCAGCTCGGCACCGACGAGAACCGGAGATGGTGATGAACGAGAACATTTCGCGGCTGATGGACGGCGAGCTCGACGACGACGAGCTCGAGCGCTGCGCGGCCGCGCTCAAGTCCGACGCCGCGATGCAGACGTGGGTCTGCTACCACGTGATCGGCGACCA
>JAYRNW010000189.1:0-3374 GCA_041911995.1 Casimicrobiaceae bacterium
CCCGCCCGGCCGCCCGCCCCCGGCCGCGCCGCCCCACCCCCCCCCCGGCCGGGCGCGCCTCCCCGCGCGCGCGCGCCAACACGCGCGCGCCGGCGCGCGCCGCGGCGGGCCGCGCGACCGACTCGCGGAAATCGGTCGTCGCGCCGAGCGCGACCGTGCGCGGCGCGCCGGCCACGCCGGCAATCCGCTGCATCAGCAGGTCCCACGCCGCCTGCGCCATCGCGCGCGCCGGCTGCCGTACGACCGACAGCCGCGGCCGCACCAGCGTCGACCACTCGGGGTCGTCGAACGCGACCACCGAGACGTCGTCCGGGCAGCGCACGAGGAGGTCGGCGAGGATGCCCAGCACCAGCGACGCCTGGTGGCTGTTGCTGACGACGATAGCGGTCGGCGGGCGCGCGTGCCCGAGGATGCGCGCGAGCTCGGCGCGCAGGAACGCGGCGTCGTCCTGGAACTCGACGACGACCGCGGTCGTGGGCCGCGGTGCGCGCTTGCGCGCGGCGTCGAGGCCGCGGATCCGGTGCTGCGTGACGAGCCGGCTGCGCGAGCGGCACACGAACAGCAGCCGCGCGTGGCCGAGCGCGATCAGCCGCTGCGCGACGTCGCGCATCGCGTCGCGGTTGTCGAGGATCACCTGGTCGAACCGCGCGTCGCGCGTCGGGCGGTCGACGATGACGAGCGGCACGCCCTGCGCCGCCGCGAGGTCGAGCGCCGGCCGCGGCGCCGGGCTCGGCAGCAGCACCAGCCCGGCTACGCCGTAGCGGATCAGCTCGGCGATGCGGTCGCGCTCGGTGGCGGGGTCGTGGCGGCTGAACACGTGCATGACGCCGTAGCCGGCGCGCGCCGCGATTTCCTCCAGCGCCTCGGCCAGCGCGTTCAGGTACGCGGTCGACGCGTGCGGCAGGCACAGGCCGACGACGCGTGCGGTGCCGCCGCGCAGCCCCTGCGCGTGGAAGTTGGGGACGTAGCGGAGGTCGGCGATCGCCTGCTGGACGCGCGCGCGCAGCCGCGCGCTGACCTGCGTGTGCCCCGACAGCACGTGCGACACGGTGCCCACCGACACCCGCGCGCGGGCGGCGACGTCCTTGATGCGCACCCGGGCGGGCGGCGCTTGGCGCGTGCGGGCCATGGTCTTGCTCATCGTAGCCGAATCCGGCGCCGGCGGCGCGGCCGGACGCCGGCGTTTGACGGGGCGCAAGGCGAGGCGACCGGCGCCCTGCCGTAGTTGCCGCGCGCGGCCGCGCGCGCGGGCCGGCGCGGTACGATGCGCGCTGTGCCCGCCGGCCGCGCATCGCGGCGCGACGGCTCCCGCAGGAAGCGTGCGTTGGCCAGATCCACCTACGAAGAGTCCTCGATCCGGGTCCTGAAGGGCCTGCAGCCGGTGCGCGAGCGCCCCGGCATGTACACGCGCACGGCGGACCCGACGCACATCGTGCAGGAGGTCGTCGACAACGCCACGGACGAGGCGCTGGGCGGCTTCGCGTCGCGGATCGACGTCACCGTCCACGCCGACCACTCGGTGACCGTCGACGACGACGGTCGCGGCATCCCCGTCGGCCCGCACCCGGAGGAGAAGGTGCCGACGGTCGAGCTCGTGTTCACGCGGCTGCACGCGGGCGGCAAGTTCGACAAGAAGGGCGAGCACGCCGCGTACGCGTTCTCCGGCGGGCTCCACGGCGTCGGCGTCTCGGTGACCAACGCGCTCAGCCGGCGCCTGGAAGTCGACGTCCGGCGCGACGGCAAGGTGCACCGGATCGTGTTCGCCGGCGGTGACGTCGCCGAGAAGCTCAAGGTGACCGGCACCTGCGGCGCGCGCACGACCGGCACGACCGTGCGCGTCTTCCCGGATCCCAAGTACTTCGACGCGCCGAACGTCTCGCTGCCGGAGCTCGTGCGGCTGCTGCGCGCGAAGGCCGTGCTGCTGCCCGGCGTGAAGGTGAGCCTGCGCGTCGAGCTCGGCAAGACTCCGAAGACGCAGACGTGGTCGTATCCCGGCGGACTCACGGATTATCTGGCCGAGCTCGCGGGCGGCGCGGAGCCGGCCGCGCCGATCTTCGCCGGCGAGACGTACCTGCCGGCGCCGAAGGACGGCGAGACGTGGAGCGAGGGCGAGGGCGCCGCGTGGGCGTTCGCGTGGTTCGACGAGGGGCGCGGCGACGGGGAGAGCTACGTCAACCTGATTCCCACCGCGGCGGGCGGTACGCACGAGGCGGGCATGCGCGCCGGCGTCTTCGAGGCGGTGAAGTCGTTCGTCGACCATCACAGCCTGCTGCCGCGCGGCGTGCGGCTGCAGACCGAGGACGTGTCGGCGCGCCTGTCGTACGTGCTGTCGGTGCGCATCCTCGACCCGCAGTTCCAGGGGCAGGTCAAGGAAAAGCTCACGAGCCGCGACGCGCTGAAGCTCGTCGCGCAGGTGATCCGCGACCCGCTGGAGGCGTGGCTCAACGCCAACGTCGAGCACGGCCGGCGCATCGCGGAGCTCGCGATCGCGCAGGCGCAGACGCGGCTCAAGTCCGCGCAGAAGGTCGAGAAGAAGCGCGGGTCGAGCGTTGCGGTGCTGCCGGGCAAGCTCACCGACTGCGAGTCCGACGACGCGGCGCGGCGCGAGGTGTTCCTCGTCGAAGGCGACTCGGCCGGCGGGTCGGCCAAGCTCGCGCGCGACAAGCAGTACCAGGCGATCCTGCCGCTGCGCGGCAAGGTGCTCAACACGTTCGAGGTCGAGCGCGACCGCCTGTTCGCCAACAACGAGATCCACGACATCGCCGTCGCGATCGGCGTCGACCCGCACGCGACGGCGGCGGAAGCCGACCTCTCCGGTCTGCGCTACGCGCGCATCGTGATCATGGCCGACGCCGACGTCGACGGCAGCCACATCAAGGTGCTGCTGCTGACGCTCTTCTTCCGGCACTTCCCGGCGCTGATCGAGGGCGGGCACGTCTGCGTCGCGCATCCGCCGCTCTACCGGATCGACGTGCCGGCGTCGGCGCGGCGCCCGGCGCGCAAGCTCTACGCGCTCGATGACGCCGAGCTCGCGACGATCGAGGACAAGCTGGCGAAGGAAGGCGTGCGCGCGGGCGCGTGGTCGGTCGGGCGGTTCAAGGGATTGGGCGAGATGAACCCCGAGCAGCTGTGGGAGACGACGATGAACCCCGAGACGCGCCGCGTGGTGCCGGTGCGCGTCGCGCGCGCGGACGCCGCCGACACGCAGCGCGTGTTCGCGCGCCTGATGGGCAAGGCCGAGGCCGCGAGCCGCCGCGAATGGATGGAGCGCGCGGGCGACACGGTCGACGTCGACGTCTGACGGGCGCGGCGCGATGGCAGCCACACGCAAGGGCAAGGCGGCGGGGAAGGGCGCGGGTCGCGGCGGCGAGCCC
>JAYRNW010000190.1:0-3588 GCA_041911995.1 Casimicrobiaceae bacterium
GCGTCGCCCGGGGCGTTCTTCAGCGCGTCCACCGCGGGCACGCGGCGGGCGGCGAGGGGGCCGCCGACGGCGACGAGGGTGAGGCCGAGCGCCGCGGCGCCGCGTTCGAGGTTTTGCGCGACGTTCGCGTATCCCGCCATGGCGGGATTGGCGAGGACGCCGATGCGCGTGATGCCCGGAATCGCCTCCTTGAGCAGGGCCAGCTGCTTCGCGGTCGAATCGGTGGTCTCGAGCGAGATGCCCGTGACGTTGCCCGCGGGGCGGCCGAGGCTCGGGACCAGCCCCTGTTCCACCGCGTCGACGGTGGAGAACACGACCGGCAGCGTGGCGCTGGCCTGCCGCGCCGCAGCGCGGCCTGCCGACGGGCCGAACGCCACCAGCACGTCGACCTTCTGCTGCGCGAGCTCGGCAGCGAGCGCCGGCAAGCGGTCTTCGCGCCCGTCCGCGTACCGCCACTCGAAGACGACGTTGCGGCCCTCGACGTAGCCGTAGTCGCGCAACTGGACGTAGAACGCGTCGACGTTGCCGCCTGCGCCCGCGGGCGCCGGAGAGAGCATGCCGACGCGATACGGCGGCGCGGGCTTCGTCGCCTGGCCGAACGCCAGCGAAGCGAGGAGCGCGAGGAAGAGTGCGCAGACCGCGCGAATCGCGGAAGGCATGGGAGCGGAACGAGGGACTTCTTCGCTGCCTGGCGGCATCGGGTGCGACCGATTCTACTTCGGCGCCCTCGGGCTCGACGCGGGGCCCGGCACCGGAATATTCGCGAAACACCCTTGGGGATCCGCCGCATGGGCCTCTTCGTCGGCCTTGCGACACGCTTCGCGATCCGGTAGCGTCGGCCCGCCGGCCCGCGGCCCCCTGCCGGAATAATCCGGGGGAACCCCTGTTGACGCCCGTGTCGCACCGACAACACCCAAAGGAGACCGCAATGCCCCGCACGCCGTTTTCCCTGCTGGCCGCCGCCCTGTTCGCCGTCGCCACCGCTGCCGGCGCCCAAGCCCCCGCCAAAGCCGAAGGCGACGGCACGCTCGTCGACGCCAAGGGCATGACGCTCTACACGTTCGACCGCGACGCCGGCGGCAAGAGCGCCTGCAACGGCCCCTGCGCCACCAACTGGCCGCCGCTGATGGCCGGCGCCGACGCCAAGGCGGCCGGCGACTGGACGGTCGTCACCCGCGACGACGGCGGCAAGCAGTGGGCGTACAAGGGCAAGCCGCTGTACACGTGGGCGAAGGACACGAAGCCGGGCGACAAGACCGGCGACGGCGTCAACAACGTGTGGCATACGGCCAAGCAGTAACGGCGCGCCGCCTTCGGCACCGGTTGCGGAAGCCCCGCGCCGGCGCCCCGCGTCCCGGCGCGGCGCCGGCCTCGGCGATCCTCCCGGGGCCGCCCGGCGCACCGCCCGCTCCCTGATGCCCGCTCCCTCGCCCGACGATCCGCCGCTGCCGCAGCCGGACCTGCTCGCGGCCATTCCGCGGCTGCGGCGGTATGCGCGGGTGCTCACCGGCGACTCGACGCGCGCCGACGACCTCGTGCAGGAGACGCTGGCGCGTGCGTGGGAGAAGCGGCGGCTGTGGGCGGCCGGCAGCGACCTCCGCGCGTGGCTGTTCACCGTCATGCACAACGTCTTCGTCAACCAGCGCGCGCTCGCGCGGCACGAGAAGCAGCACGTTTCGCTCGACGCCGAGGGCGACGGCGTCGAGGCGTGGCAGGTGCAGGTGCGCGCGACGCAGCACACGCGCGTCGAGCTGATGGAGCTCATGCAGCACGTCGGCCGCCTGCCCGTCGAGCAGCGCGAGGTGCTGGTGCTCGCGGCGGTCGAGGAGCTGCGCTACGAGGAGATCGCGACGATGCTCGCCATCCCCGTCGGCACCGTGATGTCGCGGCTCTCCCGCGCGCGCGAGAAACTGCGCAACGCGTTCGCCGTGCCTGCGGGCGCGGCCGCGCCGCTCAAGGTCGTCAAGTGAAAGCGCCATCGTGAACGCGAACCCGCTGCCCGTGACCGACGCCGACGTCAACGCGTACGTCGACGGCCAGCTCGCGCCGTCGCGCGCGCCGGCGGTCGAGGACGCGCTCGCGCGCGATCCCGCGCTGGCGGCGCGCGTGGCCGACCTGCGCGGCCAGAACGCCGCGCTGCGCGACGCGCTCGATCCGTGGCTCGCCGATGCGCTGCCGCCGCGGCTGGTCGCTGCGGCCGCGGGGCCGGCGCCCGAACGTCGGCGCACGCCGGCGTGGCTAGGCATGGCGGTGGCCGCGGCGGCGTCGCTCGTCGTCGGCGTGAGCGTGGGCTGGTTCGGCCGCGACGCGAGCCTGCAGCGCGACGGGACGCCGACCACGTTCACGCGGCAGGCGGCGCTCGTGCATGCGCTGTACGCCGGCGACGCCAACCGCCCGGTCGAGATCTGGGCCGCGGAGGAGAAGCGGCTCGTCAACTGGCTTTCGAAGCGCCTGGGTTTCCCGGTGTACGCGCCCGACCTGAACGGCGTCGGCTTCGCGCTCGTCGGCGGCCGGCTCGTCGCGGGCAACGAGTTGCCGACGGCGCTCTTCGTCTACGAGAACCCGGACAAGCAGCGGCTCACGCTGCAGGTGCGCAAGCAGGCGGACGGCAGCGAGACCGCGTTCCGCTACGCGCTCGAGAACGGCGTGGGCGTCTACTACTGGATCGACGAGCATTGCAGCTACGCGCTGTCGGGCAACCTCGACCGCGCGCAACTCCTGTCGATCGGCCGCGTCGTCTACGGCCAGCTCGCCGCGCTCGAAGCCGCGCCGGCGAAGTAGGGTGGGTTGCTCCCTCGCCCCGCGCAGCGGGGAGAGGGTTGGGGTGAGGGGCGTGCGCCGTCGCCTACAATGCGGGCTTCGCCCGTTCGGTGAAGCCCCATGGCGCGCCAGGTCCCGCCCGTCGTCCACGTGCATCCCGTCGCCGCGCACGCGGCGATCGCGCTCGGCCGGGCCCGCTGATGCAGCGCGTGCCCGCCCGCATCGGCGACCCGCTCGCCGCCGTCGAGACCCCGGCGCTGGTCGTCGACCTCGACGCGTTCGAGCACAACCTCGACCTCATGGCCAACGCGGTGCGCGGCTCGGGCCTGGCGCTCCGGCCGCACGCCAAGTCGCACAAGTGCCCGGACATCGCGAAGGCGCAGGTCGCGCGCGGTGCCGTCGGCATCTGCTGCCAGAAGGTCGACGAGGCGGAAGTCTTCGTCGCGGCCGGGATCGCCAACGTGCTCGTGACCAACGAGATCGTCGCACCCGCGAAGATCGCGCGGTTGGCCGCGCTCGCGAGGAGCGCGACGATCGGCGTGCTCGTCGACGACGCGCGCGTGATCGCCGACCTGTCGGCGGCCGCTTCGCTGGCCGGCGGCACGCTGCACGTCTACGTCGAGATCGACGTCGGCGCCCATCGCTGCGGCGTTGCGCCGGGTGAGGCCGCCGTGCCGCTCGCGCAGGCGATCGCCGCGGCGCCGGGCCTCGCGTTCCGCGGGCTGCACGCGTACCACGGCGGCGCGCAGCACCTGCGCCGGCCCGAGCAGCGGGGGGCGGCGGGGGGCCCCCCCCCCCGCCCCCCCCCCGCCCCCCCCCCCCCCCCAC
>JAYRNW010000191.1:0-5766 GCA_041911995.1 Casimicrobiaceae bacterium
CCGGCTGAACCTTGCCGAGCATCACGTTGGCGTCGGTCACGGTCAGCGGGCCGCCGCGCCGGTAGCAGGCCGGACCCGGATTCGCGCCCGCGCTCTGCGGCCCGGCGCGCCGCCGCGCGCCGTCGAACGAGCAGATCGAGCCGCCGCCCGCGGCGACCGTGTGGATGCTCATCATCGGCGCGCGCAGCCGTACGCCAGCAACCTGCGTGACGAACGCGCGCTCGAACTCGCCTGCCCAGTGCGTGACGTCGGTCGACGTGCCGCCCATGTCGAAGCCGATGATGCGGTCGAAGCCGGCGAGCCGCGACACCTCGACGGCGCCGACGACGCCGCCCGCCGGACCCGACAGGATCGCGTCCTTGCCCTGGAACAGGTGCGCGTCGGTGAGCCCGCCGCTCGACTGCATGAACTGCAGCCGGACGCGGCCGCGCGCGTCGCTGCCGGTCAGCTCGCGCTCGACCTCGTCGACGTAGCGGCGCAGGATCGGCGACAGGTACGCGTCGACGACCGTCGTGTCGCCGCGCGACACGAGCTTCATTAGCGGCGAGACCTCGTGCGACACCGACACCTGCGCGAACCCGAGGGCCCGCGCGAGTTCGGCCAGCGCGCGCTCGTGCTGCGGGTACCGGTAGCCGTGCATGAGCACGATCGCGACCGCGCGGATGCCGGCGTCGCGCGCCGCCTGCAGCGCCTCCCGCGCCGCCGCGACGTCGAGCGGCCGCACGAGCTCGCCGCGCGCGCCGATGCGCTCGTCCACCTCGATCACGCGCTCGTAGAGCATCTGCGGCAGGTCGATCCTGCGCACGAAGAGCTTCGGCCGGTTCTGGTAGCCGATCTTCAGCGCGTCGGCGAAGCCGCGGGTGATCACGAGCGCGGTGCGCGAGCCGCGGCGCTCGAGCAGCGCGTTGGTGGCGACCGTCGTCCCCATCTTGACCGCGTCGATCGCCTCCGGCGGGATCGCCGCGTCCGGCGGCAGGCCGAGGATCTCGCGGATGCCGTGCACGGCCGCGTCCCGGTAGCGCTCCGGGTTTTCCGACAGCAGCTTGTGCGTCGTCAAGGTGCCGTCGGGGCGGCGGGCGACAATGTCCGTGAACGTGCCGCCGCGGTCGATCCAGAACTGCATGGCAGGGATCAGGAATCAGGGATTGGAGGACACCGGCGTTTCCGGTGGCGGCGCGTCGGGCGCCGGATGCGATTGTCGCCGATTCGGAGCCATTGTTGAACGCTACAGCGCCGCACGGGCACGATCGTACCCGTGCGCGCCCACACCCGGAATCGCCAGACGACGCGGCCCCGACGGCGCTCGACGCGCCGCCATCGGAAACTCCGGCGTAATCTGATCCCTGATTCCCGACCTCTGATCCCCGAATGCTCGGCATCCTGACCCTCGACACGGCCTTCCCGCGCATCCGCGGCGACGTGGGCGCGCCGGAAACGTTCGCGTTCCCGGTGCGGCACCTGACGGTCCGGGGCGCGCTCGTCGACGACGTCGTCCACCGGCGCAGCGACGCGCTGCTGCCGCAGTTCGTGGCGGCGGCGGCCGAGCTGGTCGAAGGCGGCTGCGTGGGCATCACGACCACCTGCGGCTTCCTCGTGCGCTGGCAGCGCGAGCTCGCCGCCGAGATCGAGGTGCCGGTGCTGACATCGTCGCTGCTCCAGGTGCCGCTGGTGCAGCGCTGCCTGCCGCGGCACCGGCGGGTGGGCATCGTCACGTACTCGGCCGCCGACCTGGCGCCCGCCGCGCTGGAGGCGGCCGGCGCCGATCCGTACACGCCCGTCGCCGGCGTCGACCCGCGCGGCTACTTCTACCGCACGATCCGCCACGGCACGGAGGCGATCGACGAACGGCAGATGGCGCTGGACGTCGTCGCCGCGGCGCGCCGGCTCGCCGCCGAGCACCACGACCTGGGCGCCGTCGTGCTCGAATGCGGGAACATGCCGCCGTACCGGCAGGCGGTGGAGCTCGCCCTCGAGCTGCCGGTGTTCGACGCCGCGCAGCTGATCGCCTGGTTCTACGCCGGGATCCGCGGCACGCGGCCGCGTTACTCGCGCCACAAATTGTGGTAAAAATCCCCTGCTTGGCGCGGCCCTGCGGCCTCCCTTCCTTGCGCCCGACTGGAGACTTCCGATGAATCGACACCTCGCCGTCGCCGCCGCGATCGGCTTCGCGTTCGCGCTGCCCGCCGCCGCGCAGACCAAGTGGGACCTGCCGACGGCGTACCCGGCCAACAACTTCCACACCGAGAACATCGCGCAGTTCGCCGCCGACGTGGACAAGGCCTCGGGCGGGAAGCTCAAGATCCAGGTGCACCCGAACGCGTCGCTGTTCAAGGCGCCGGAGATCAAGCGCGCCGTGCAGGGCGGGCAGGCTCAGGCCGGCGAGATCCTGCTCGTCAACTTCGAGAACGAGGACCCGCTGTACGGCCTCGACGGCATACCGTTCCTCGCGACGTCGTACGGCGAGTCGATGAAGCTGTACAAGGCGTCGCGCAAGGCGCTCGACGACAAGCTCGGCAAGCAGGGGATGAAGCTCCTGTTCACGGTGCCGTGGCCGCCACAGGGCATCTACACGAAGCGCACGCTGGCCTCGGTCAACGACATGAAGGGGCTGAAGTGGCGCGCGTACAGCCCCGCGACGTCGAAGATCGCCGAGCTCGTCGGCGCGCAGCCGGTGACCGTGCAGGCCGCCGAGGTGTCGCAGGCGCTCGCGACCGGCGTCATCGACTCGTACATGTCGTCCGGCGCCACCGGCTACGACTCGAAGACGTACGAGCACATCAAGAACTGGTACGACACGCAGGCGTGGCTGCCGAAGAACGCGGTGATCGTCAACGCCAAGGCGTTCGACGCGCTCGACAAGCCGACGCAGGCGGCGCTGCTCAAGGCCGCGGCTGACGCCGAGGCGCGCGGCTGGAAGCTCTCCGAGGAGAAGAACGGCTGGTACGTCGCGCAGCTGAAGGACAAGGGCATGAGCATCCTGAAGCCCTCCGACCAGCTGACCGCGGACCTGCGCAAGGTCGGCAACCACATGCTCGCCGAGTGGCAGCGCAAGGCCGGTGACGAGGGCAAGAAGGTCATCGAGAACTACCGCGCCCAGCAGTAGCCGCCGCGGCCCGCGCGTGCGCCCGCTGCTCGACCGCCTGTACAACGCCGCCGGGATCCTGGCGGCGTTGTTCATGGTGGGCACGCTCGCGATGGTGATCCTCGGCATCGCGGGCCGGCTCCTCAACTTCCACGTGCCGGGCACCGACTCGTACGCCGGCTACTGCATGGCGGCGTCCGGCTTCCTCGCGCTCGCGCACACGCTGAAGCGCGGCGAGCACATCCGCGTCACGCTCGTCCTCGAGCACGTCGGCGTGCGCGCGCAGCGCGCGC
This sequence comes from Casimicrobiaceae bacterium, assembly GCA_041911995.1. Classification (GTDB taxonomy): domain Bacteria; phylum Pseudomonadota; class Gammaproteobacteria; order Burkholderiales; family Casimicrobiaceae; genus VBCG01. Next base: position 3,376 of record JAYRNW010000191.1, read on the forward strand.
TGGAGCTGTGGGCGCTCGCCGCGGCCACGCTGCTCGCCGCGGCGTTCGCGCTCTACAGCGTGCGGCTCGCCTACCAGTCGTGGCAGTTCAACGACGTGTCGACCGGCAACGACGCGACGCCGCTGTGGATCCCGCAGCTCGCGATGGCGGCCGGCACCGTCGTGCTGCTGATCGCGTTCGTCGACGACCTCGTGCTCGAATGGAAGGGGGCACGCGTGCCGAAGGCGCCGGAGGAGATGCTGCACAATGAGTGACGGCGTCATCACCGGGCTGCTGGTCGTCGCGCTGTTCGCGCTGCTGGGGAGCGGCGTCTGGATCGGGCTGGCACTCGCCGGCGTCGCGTGGATCGGCATGGAGCTCTTCTCGTCGCGGCCCGCCGGCGACGCGATGGCGGTGACGATCTGGGGCTCGGCGTCGTCGTGGACGCTGACCGCGCTGCCGCTGTTCTGCTGGATGGGCGAGATCCTGTTCCGCACACGGCTGTCCGAGGACATGTTCCGCGGCCTGGCGCCGTGGCTCGAGCGCCTGCCGGGACGCCTGCTGCACACGAACATCATCGGCTGCACGATCTTCGCCGCCGTGTCGGGCTCGTCGGCGGCGACCTGCGCGACGATCGGCAAGATGACGCTGCCCGAGCTGAAGTCGCGCGGGTATCCGGAGGACATCACGATCGGCACGCTGGCCGGCGCCGGCACGCTCGGCCTGCTGATCCCGCCGTCGATCATCATGATCGTCTACGGCGTCACCGCCAACGTGTCGATCGCGCAGCTGTTCATCGCCGGCGTCCTGCCCGGCATCCTGCTCGCCACGCTGTTCTCCGGCTACATCGTCGTGTGGGCGCTCCTCAACCCCGGGAAGGTGCCGGCGGCCGCCGGGCGCACGACGCTCGCGCAGAAGCTCTACGCGTCGCGGCACCTCATCCCGGTGATGCTGCTGATCGTCCTCGTGCTGGGCTCGATCTACGCGGGCGTCGCGACCGCCACCGAGGCCGCGGCCTTCGGCGTCGTCGGCTCGCTCGCCATCTCCGCGGCGCAGGGCTCGCTCACCCGCAAGACGTTCGCCGACAGCCTGATGGGCGCCACGCGCCTGTACTGCATGATCGCGCTGATCCTGTCCGGCGCCGCGTTCCTTACGCTGTCGATGGGCTACATCGGCCTGCCGCGGCACCTCGCCGAGTGGATCGGCTCGCTCGGGTTGACGCCGTTCGCGCTGGTCGTCGCGCTCGCCGCCTTCTACATCGTGCTGGGCTGCTTCCTCGACGGCATCTCGATGGTCGTGCTGACGATGGGCGTGATCCTGCCGACGGTCGAGAAGGCCGGCATCGACCTGCTGTGGTTCGGCATCTTCATCGTGCTCGTCGTCGAGATGGCGCAGATCACGCCGCCGGTCGGCTTCAACCTGTTCATGCTGCAGGGGATGACCGGCAAGCAGATCACGTGGATCGCGCGCAACGCCGTGCCGATGTTCCTGCTGATGGTGGTCGCCGTGCTGCTGATCTGGTTCGTGCCGGAGCTGATCACGTTCCTGCCGCAGCAGATGAAGCTCGGGTGACGCCGTGGACGGGCGCGAGCTTCCGTACGCGGCGAAGCTCGCGACGCCCTTCGCCGTGCTCGGCGTGCGCACCGACGGCCGCGCCGTCACGCGGATCGCCTATCTGCCGCGCGACGAGCCGACGCTGCCGCCGCAAGGCGCGGTCGCCGAAATGCTCGCCGACGAGATCGCCCGCTATCTCGCCGATCCCGCGTACCGGTTCACGGTCCCGCTCGCGCCCGCGGGCACCGCGTTCCAGCAACGCGTGTGGCGCGCGCTCGCGCAGATCCCGCCCGGCCAGTCGCGCACGTACGGCGAGGTCGCGCGGATGGTCAGGAGCGCGCCGCGCGCCGTCGGCCAGGCGTGCGGCGCGAACCGCATCGCGCTGGTGATCCCCTGCCATCGCGTCGTCGGCGCGTTGGGGTCGCTAGGCGGATTCATGGGCACGGCCGATGCCGGAAGCGACCCGATCGGCATCAAGCGCTGGCTGCTGCGGCACGAGGGCTACCGCTTCGGGGCGTGACGTGGCGACCGCGGACGCCGACCTGATCGACGCGTTCTGCGACCAGCTGTGGCTGCAGGACGGGCTCGCGCCGTCGTCGCTCGCGAGCTACCGGCGCGACCTCGCCGCGTGGGCGGCGTGGCTCGGCCGGCGCGGGCTGCTCGCCGCCGGCCGCGGCGACGTCGAGGCGTGGCTTGCCGCGCAGTTCCGCGCCAAGGCGAAGGCGACCTCCGTCGCGCGGCGCCTGTCGGCGCTGCGGCGCTTCTACCGGCTGCAGGTCGAGCGCGCCGCGCGCCGTCGGCCAGGCGTGCGGCGCGAACCGCATCGCGCTGGGGATCCCCTGCCATCGCGTCGTCGGC
>JAYRNW010000192.1:0-3965 GCA_041911995.1 Casimicrobiaceae bacterium
GACGACGCGCATCCAGTCGGTATTCGCGTCGACGATGCGGTAGCGCGGCGTGGGCAGGCCGCTCGCGAGCCACACGAGCTTCGTGCGCCACTTGTCCATCGCGAGCGCGGACGCCATCACGCCGCTGCCCGTGTACGGCACGCCGAGCGTCTCGAGCACGCCCTGCACGGTGCCGTCCTCGCCGAAGCGGCCGTGCAGCGCGATGAACGCGCGCGCGTAGCCGTCGCGCTTCAGCTCCCACAGGTCGCGCTCGGCCGGGTCGAACGCGTGCGCGTCCACGCCGCGCTCGCGCAGCGCGGCGAGCACGGCGTTGCCCGACATCAGCGACACCTCGCGCTCCGACGACGGCCCGCCGAGCAGCACGGCGACCTTGCCGAATTCCATGCTCATCTTTCTTCTCCGACCACCCGCACCTCGGGCTCGAGGTCGACGCCGGTGCGCGCGCGCACCGTCGCGCGCACGTGCGCGATCAGCGCCTCGATGTCCGCCGCCCGCCCCTGCCCGCGCGGGTTCACGATGAAGTTCGCGTGCATCTCCGACACCCGCACGCCGCCCTGCGCATGGCCCTTGAGGCCGCAGGCCTCGACCAGCCGCGCCGCGTGGTCGCCCGGCGGGTTGCGGAACACGCTGCCGGCGTTGGGCAGCGACAGCGGCTGCGCGGCGATGCGGCGCGCGAGCAGCGCCTTGATCCGCGCGCGCGCCGCCGCGCCGTCTCCCGGCGGGAAGCGGAACCACGCGGCGGTGAAGATGCCGTCCGCCGGCGAGCCGTCGCTGCGCGTCACGCTGCGATAGCCGATCGCGTAGTCGGCGGGCGTGCGGACGTCGATGCGGCCGTCGCGCGTGACGACCTCGACGCGCGCGACGTAGGTCCACGTCTCGCCGCCGTAGCAGCCGGCGTTCATCGCGAGCGCGCCGCCGACGGTGCCGGGAATGCCGGCCAGAAACTCCGCTTCGGCGTAGCCGTGGTTGGCGGCGAAGCGTGCGAGCTTCGGGCTCGCGAGCGCGGCGTCCGCGCGGACGAGCCCGTCGACGAGCGCGACCGTCGCCCCCGGGTCGTGCAGCACGACCACCGTGCCGCGCACGCCGCCGTCGCGGACGAGCGTGTTGCTGCCGAGTCCCAGCACCGTGAGCGGCTCCGCGGCCGGCAGCTGGCGCAGGAACGCGGCCAGGTCGTCGCGGTCGGCCGGCACGTACAGCGTGTCCGCCGGGCCGCCGGTGCGCCAGCTCGTGTACTTCGCGAGCGGCACGCCGTGCGCGAGCGTCCCGCGCAGGCCGGCGAAGTGCAGGGGCTCGTGCATCATCATTGCGTCAGCTGCGCCGCGATCGTGCCGATCGACCCGGCGCCCATCGTCAGCACGACGTCGCCGTCGCGCGCGATCGTGCGGATGGCCGCCGGCAGCTCGGCGACGCTGTCGACGAACACGGGCTCCACGTGGCCGGCGACGCGGACGGCCCGTGCCAGCGCGCGGCCGTCGGCGGCGACGATCGGCGCCTCGCCCGCCGGATAGACGTCGGCCAGCACGAGCGCGTCGGCGGTCGACAGCACGCGGACGAAGTCCTCGAAGAGATCGCGCGTGCGCGTGTAGCGGTGCGGCTGGAACGCGAGCACGACGCGGCGGCCGGGGAAGCTCTCGCGCACGGCGGCGAGCGTGGCCTCCATCTCCACGGGGTGATGGCCGTAGTCGTCGATCAGCGTGAACGCGCCGCCGCCTTCGAGCGGCACGTCGCCGTGGCGCTGGAAGCGGCGGCCGACGCCGTGGAACTCCGCCAGCGCCTTCGCGATCGCGGCGTCCGCGACGCCCGCCTCGCGGCCGACGGCGATCGCCGCCAGCGCGTTCTCGACGTTGTGCACGCCGGCGAGCGCGAGCTCGACGGGCAGGTCGGGCGCGCCCTTCGCCTGCGCGACGAAGCGCATGCGCCCGCCGACGTTGACGACGCCGGTCGCGCGCAGCGCGACGTCGGCGGCGAGCCCGTACGTGACGAGCGGCTTGGTGACCTCCGGCAGGATCGCGCGCACGTTCGCGTCGTCGCCGCACACGACCGCCACGCCGTAGAACGGCAGCCGCTGCAGGAAGTCGACGAACGCGCGCTTCAGCCGCTGGAAGTCGTGCCCGTAGGTCTCCATGTGGTCGGCGTCGATGTTGGTGACGACCGCGAGCACCGGCGACAGGTACAGGAACGACGCGTCGGACTCGTCGGCCTCGGCGACCAGGAAGTCGCCGTGCCCGAGCCGCGCGTTGGCGTCGGCGGAGAGGAGCCGCCCGCCGATCACGAACGTCGGGTCGAGGCCGCCCTCGGCCAGCACGGAGGCGATCAGGCTGGTCGTCGTCGTCTTGCCATGGGTCCCGGCCACGGCGATGCCCTGCTTCAGGCGCATCAGCTCGGCCAGCATCAGCGCGCGCGGTACGACGGGAATGCCGCGCTCGCGGGCAGCGACGACCTCGGGGTTGTCCGCGGCGACCGCGGTCGACACGACGACGGCGTCCGCGCCCGCGACGTTGGCGGCGTCGTGCCCGGCGAAGATCTTCGCGCCGAGGCGCGCGAGGCGGCGCGTGCCGGGGCCTTCGCTCAGGTCCGAGCCGGAGACCGCATAGCCCTGCGTGGCGAGCACCTCGGCGATGCCGCTCATCCCGGCGCCGCCGATGCCGACGAAGTGCACGCGCTTGACCTTGTGCTTCATCGCGGCGACCCCAGCGCGATGCACACGTCGGCCACGCGCGCGACGGCATCCGCGCGGCGCAGCGCCCGCGCCGCGCGCGCCATCGCGAGCAGCTCGTCGCGCGTGACGGCGGTCAGCCACTCGGCCAAGCCCTGCGGCGACAGGTCGCGCTCGAGAATCAGCACGGCGGCGCCGCGGTCGGCGAGCTGGCGCGCGTTGTCGACCTGGTGATCGTCGGCGGCATGGGGGTACGGCACCAGCACGCTCGCGACGCCGGCGGCGGAGAGCTCGGCGACCGTCGTCGCGCCGGCGCGCGCGATCACGACGTCGGCCTCCGCGTAGCGGCGCCCCATGTCGTCGATGAACGCGACGCACTCGGCGGCCACGCCGGCGCGCTCGTATTCGGCGCGCAGCGCGTCGATGTGCCGCTCGCCGGCCTGGTGCGTGACGACCGGCCGGCGCTCCGGCGCGACCAGCGCGAGCGCGCGCGGCACGCACGCATTGAGCGCGGCGGCGCCCAGGCTTCCGCCGACGACCAGCAGCCGCAGCGGGCCCGCGCGACCGGCCATCCGCTCTTCCGGCGGCGCGACGGCGACGATGTCGGCACGCAGCGGATTGCCGACCCATTCGACGCGCGGGTCGCGGCCTTCGCCCAGCACGCCCGGGAAGCCGGTGAGCACGCGGTCGGCGCCGTGGCGCAGCACGCGGTTGGCGAGCCCCGGCTTCGCGTCGAGGTTGTGCACGACGAGCGGGATGTTGCGCGCCGCGGCCATCAGCGCGCCCGGGAACGACGCGAAGCCGCCGAAGCCGATCACGACGTTCGGCCGGCGGCGGCCGAGCACACGCCACGCCTGCACGCAGGCGGCGAGGATCGCGTACGGGCCGAGCAGCAGCCTTGCTGCGCCCTTGCCGCGCACGCTGCGGAACGCGATGCCCTCGAACGCGACGCCGTGCCGGGGCACGAGCTGCGCTTCCATGCCGTCGCGCGTGCCGAGCCAGAACACGCTCCAGCCGCGCCGCGTCAGCTCCGCCGCGACGGCGATGCCGGGGAAGATGTGGCCGCCCGTGCCTCCGGTGGTGATCATCACGGTTCCACTCATTCCGAGTAGCCGCGGAGCAACCGGCGGTTCTCGTAGTCGATCCGCAGCAGGATCGCGATCGCGACGCAGTTGGCGACGATGCCGCTGCCGCCGAACGACAGCAGCGGCAGCGTCAGGCCCTTCGTCGGCAGCACGCCCATGTTGACGCCGATGTTGATGAACGCCTGCACGCCGATCCACACGCCGATGCCCTGCGCGACCAGCGC
>JAYRNW010000193.1:0-37734 GCA_041911995.1 Casimicrobiaceae bacterium
AGTCCGATTGTTACGGCTCTGACCCCGACCCGAACGCCACGCCGCGCCCGGGCGCGGCGGCGAGCAGGGCCTTCGTGTAGTCGTCGCGCGGGTGCGCGAACACCTGCGCCGCCGGACCGTACTCGACGACGCGCCCGCGCGTCATCACGGCCACGCGGTCGCAGACCTGCGCGGCCACGCGCAGGTCGTGCGTGATGAACAGCATCGCGAGGTCGAGCCGCTGCCGGATCTCGTCCAGCAGCGCCAGCACCTGCGCCTGCACCGACACGTCGAGCGCGGAGACCGCCTCGTCGGCGATCAGCAGGTCGGGCTCCATCGCGAGCGCGCGCGCGATGCAGATCCGCTGCCGCTGGCCGCCCGAGAACTGGTGCGGGTAGCGGTCGAGCGCCTTCGGGTCGAGCCGCCCCAGCTCCATCCGCCGGCGCGCGCGCGCCGTCGCCTCGGCGCGCGGCGCGCCGTAGTTCATCGGGCCCTCGACGATCGCGGCGCCGACGGTCCGCCGCGGGTTGAGCGAGCGGTACGGGTCCTGGAACACGAACTGCACGCGCCGCCGCAGCGCGTGGAGCTGCGCGCGCGAGATCGACGCGAAGTCGGTGTCGCCGATCACGATCCGTCCGCCGGACGGCGCGACCAGCCGCGCGATGCAGCGGGCGACGGTCGTCTTGCCGGAGCCCGACTCGCCGACGATCCCGACCGTCTCGCCGCGCCGGATCTCGAACGACACGTCGGACGCGGCGGCGACCGCGTGCTTCGGCGCGCCGAGCCACGTGCGCTGCGCGTAGGTCTTGCTCACACCTTCGGCGCGCACGACGACCGGCGCGGTCACCGCCTCGCGGTGCCGCGGCACGAGGCTCGGCACCGCCGCGATCAGCATCCGCGTGTAGTCGTGCGCAGGCGAGGCCAGCAGCTCGCGCACCGGCGCCGTCTCGACCAGCTCGCCCGTGCGCAGCACCGCGACGCGGTCGGCGATCTCGGCGACGACGCCGAAGTCGTGCGTGATGAACAGCACGCCGGTGCCGCGCGCGCGCTGGAGCTCGCGGATCAGCGCGAGGATCTGCGCCTGCGTGGTCACGTCGAGCGCGGTCGTCGGCTCGTCGGCGATCAGCAGCGCGGGCTCCAGCACCAGCGCCATCGCGATCATGATCCGCTGCCGCTGGCCGCCCGACAGCTGGTGCGGGTACGACGCGACCATCCGCTCCGGGTCCGGCAGGTGCACGGCGCGCACGATCGCGAGCACCTTCGCGCGCCGCTCCGCGGCCGACAGCCGCGTGTGCGTGCGCAGCACTTCGTCGATCTGCTCGCCGCAGCGCACGACCGGGTTCAACGCCGTCATCGGCTCCTGGAAGATCATCGCCATCCGCGTGCAGCGCAGCTCGCGCAGCCGCGCGGCGCTCGCCGCGAGCACGTCCTCGCCGGCGAGCAGCGCCCGCCCGCCGGCCACGGCGAGCCCCTTCGGCAGCAGGCCCATCGTCGCGTGCGCGATCACGCTCTTGCCCGAGCCCGACTCGCCGACCAGGCACACGATCTCGCCCGGGTTCACCGTCAGCGACACGCCGGCCACCGCGTGCCGGCGGTCGGCACCGGCCGGCAGCGCCACCGTGAGGTCGCGCAGGTCGAGCACCGGGTCGGTCACCGCCGCCGCTCCATCCGCGGGTCGAGCGTGTCGCGCAGGCCGTCGCCCAGCATGTTGACGGCGAGCACCGTCAGCGCGAGGAAGATGCCGGGGAACAGGATGATGTGCGGATAGAGCCGGAACAGCGAGCGGCCTTCCGCCATGATGTTGCCCCACGTCGGCGTCTGCGGCGGGATGCCCACGCCCAGGAACGAGAGGATCGCCTCGATCAGGATCGCCGACGCCGCGATGTACGTCGCCTGCACGATCAGCGGCGCGACGGTGTTCGGCAGCACGTGGCGGACGAGCAGCAGCGGCGTGGGCGTGCCCAGCGCGACCGCCGCCTCGACGTACGGCTCCTCGCGGATCGCCAGCACGACCGAGCGCACGAGGCGCACGACGCGCGGGATCTCCGGCACGACGATCGCGACGACGACGGCGACGAGGCCCGCCGTCGACAGCGACACCAGCGCGATCGCGAGCAGGATCGCGGGGATCGCCATCACGCCGTCCATGACGCGCATCACGATCCCGTCCAGCCAGCGCAGGTAGCCCGACACGAGGCCGATGGCGAGCCCGAGGGCCACGCTGATCGCCGCGACCGCGAGGCCCACGGCCAGCGACGCGCGCGCGCCGTAGACGACGCGCGCGTACACGTCGCGGCCGAGCGAGTCGGTGCCCATCCAGTGCGTGACGACGCGCTTCGTGCCGTCGGCGGCGCGCACCGTCTGCTCGGTCCCCGGCCGCTTGTTGCGGTAGACCGGGTTGATCTCGGTGGGATCGAGCGGCGTCAGCAGCGGGGCCGCGACGCCGATCGCGCACACGAGCGCGAGGATGACGGCGCCGACGGCGACCGCCGGGTCGCGCGCGAGCCGCCGCCACGCGCCCGGGCGCGGCGCCGGCGGCGGGCCGGACGGCGCTTCGAGTCCCAGCGCGTCGGCGGTCGCGCTCAATAGCGGATCCTCGGGTCGAGCAGCGTGTACGACAGGTCGACCGCCAGGTTGATCAGCACGTACGCGAGCGAGAACAGCAGGATCACCGCCTGCACGGTCGGGTAGTCGCGCGCGAGCACGGCGTCGACGGTGAGCCGGCCGAGCCCCGGGATGCTGAAGACGCTCTCGGTGACGACGACGCCGCCGATCAGCAGCGCGATGCCGATGCCGATCACCGTGACGATGGGCACGGCGGCGTTGCGCAGCGCGTGGCGCAGCAGCACCGCGGCGTTGGTGAGCCCCTTGGCGTGCGCCGTGCGGATGTAGTCCTCGGACAGCACCTCGAGCACGCTGGTGCGCGTGATGCGCGCGATCAGCGCGACGTAGATGACCGACAGCGTCAGGCTCGGCAGCACCAGCCGCTGCAGGCAGCCCCACACGCCCTCGCGCAGCGGCTGGTAGCCCTGCACCGGCAGCCAGGCGAGCTCGATCGCGAACACGTAGATGAGCGCGTAGCCGATCACGAACACCGGCACCGAGAAGCCCAGCACCGAGAAGCCCATCACGACGCGGTCGATCCACGTGCCCTGCCGGTACGCGGCGATCACGCCCAGCGGGACGGCGACGGCGATCGACAGCGCCATCGTGGTCAGCGCGAGCAGCAGCGTCGGCTCGATCCGGTCGGCGACGAGGTCGGCGACCTGCTTCTTGAAGTAGAACGACTCGCCGAAGTCGCCGGTGGCCATGCGCCCGATCCAGACGAAGAACTGCGCGACGAGCGGCGCTTCGAGCCCGAGCTTGGCGCGGATGCCCTCGACGTCCTGCGTGGTCGCGGCCGAGCCGGCGATGATCGCCGCGGGATCGCCGGGGGTGAGCCGCAGCAGCGCGAAGACGATGATCGCGACGACCGCCATCACCGGGATCGTCGCGAGGAGGCGCTTGGCGAGGTAGCCGAGCATGCCTGCCCTCACCCCCGCCCTCTTCTCGTACGCGGGGCGAGCGCCCCCGCGCTCAGCGCCCGGTCTTCGAGATGTTCCAGAACACGGACGCCGGCGCGACGACCACGCCGTCGACCCCGGTGCGCGCCGCGCCCGGCTGGTACCACTGGCCGAGGTGCACGTGCGTCGGGTACTGCGTCCAGCGCACCTGCACGGCCTCGGCGATCGCCTTCTGCTTCGCCGGGTCGGTCTCGCGCGCGAAGTCGTCGCGCAGCTTCTCCATCGCCTCGTCGCACGGCCATCCGAACGGCGCCTTGTCGCAGCTCGCGTTCAGGAACGCCGTCGCCACCGGGTTCAGGATGTCGGCCGACACCCACGACGTCAGCATCGCGTGCCAGCCGCCTGCCGCCGGCGGGTCCTTCTTCGCGCGCCGCGCGACGACGCTCTGCCAGTCCATCGACTGCATGTCGACCTTGAAGCCGCCCTTCTCGAGCAGCTGCTTCGCGACCGGCGCGAGGTTGGTCAGCACCTGCAGGTCCGTCGAGTGCAGCAGCACGATCGGCGTGCCGTCGTACCCCGCCTCCTTCAGCAGCGCCTGCGCCTTCGCGAAGTTCGACTCGATCAGCCCGTCCATCCCCTTGTCGGACGCGAGCGGCGTGCCGCAGACGAACAGCGCCTTGCACGGCTTGTAGTACTGCCTGTCGCCGATGACCGCCTGCAGGAAATCCTCCTGGTTGAGCGCGAGCACCACCGCCTGCCGCACCTTGACGTTGTCGAACGGCTTCGCCGTCGTGTTGAAGCGGAACGCGTACTGGTTGCCGAGCGGGTTCCAGTCGACGAGCCTGACGTTCGCGTCGCGGCGCAGGATCGGCAGGAGGTCGTGCGACGGCTGCTCGATGAAGTCGATCTCGCCGGCGATCAGCGCGTTGACGGCCGTCTGCTGGTCGGCGAGCTGCCGCCACTCGACGCGGTCGACCTTCGCGACCTTGCCGCCGGCCAGCCCCGACACGGGCTCGGCGCGCGGCTTGTACTTGTCCCACTTGACGTAGACCGACCGGTCGCCGGGCTTCCACTCGTCCTTGCGGAAGACGAACGGGCCGGAGCCCGTGTAGTCGGAGATCTGCTCGTTCGGGCTCGTCGCCGCGACGCGCTTCGGCATCATGAACGGCACGTTCGACGACGGCTTGCCGAGCGCGGTCAGCACGAGCCCCGTCGGCGCGTTCAACACGATGCGGAACGTCCGCGCGTCGACGACCGGCATGTCCCGGACGAACGACATCATCTTCTGGCCCGTGGCGTCCTTCGCACCCCAGCGGCGGATCGACGCGACGCAGTCCTCGGCGGTGACCGGCGTGCCGTCGTGCCACGTGAGGCCGTCGCGCAGCGTCATCGTCCACGTCAGCTTGTCGGCCGACAGTTCGTACCGGTCGACCATCTGCGGCCGGACCTGCCCGTTCGCGTCGGTGGCGAACAGCGTGTCGTAGATCATGTAGCCGTGGTCGCGCGTGATGTACGCGGTCGTCCAGATCGGGTCGACGATCTTCAGGTCCGAGTGCTTGACGACGCGCAGCGTCGTCTGCGCCGCGGCCGGCAGGCACAGCACGGCGGCGAGCGCGGCGACGGCGAGGGAGCGCAGCGGCGGGCGGTTCGGCATGGGGATCTCCGTGGCAGGCGAGGCCCGGCGCGCGCGGCGCGCCGGGTCGGACAGGCACGATAATCGCAGCGGGGAGCGCAGGCAATAGGGCCGCGGACTCCCGCGCTGTCCGCCTTCGGCCCGCGTGGCGCCGCGGGAGCGCCGACGCCCCGCGTCAGACGAGGTCGCGCAGGACGACCGTCGCCTCGGTGCCGCCGGAGGTCTTCATGCGCACCCGCCCGCCGGGCGGCGCGCGCAGCGCCTCGCGCAGCGCCGGCAGCGTCGTCTGCGACCACGGCGCGCCGTTGACCTCGACGATCACGTCGCCGGCCTTCAACCCGGCCGTGGCCGCGGGTCCCTGCGCGACCACGTCGACGACCTTGAAGCCGCCGTCCGCGCGCTCGAGCCACAGGCCGCCGCGGTCGGCGACGTCGGGCGTGCCGAAGTTGAGGTAGCGCTCGAACCAGACGGCGTCGTTGGGCAGGTCGTAGGTGATCGCGAACTGCCGCAGCACGCCGTAGCCGGCGTTGCCGGCAACGTCCGCGCTCGCCGGCGACGTCTTGACGTCGACCGGGATCGACACGACCGGCGACGGCACCTCCACCGTGCCGAGCTTCAGCATCTTGCCGCGCCCGAGCAGCGTGCGCATCGGGCCGGCGACGCCCACGCCCGTGATCGCCTCGGTCTTCACCGCGTAGCGCTTCTCGAGATCGTGGCGCGCGGCGAACGCCGGCGTCAGCGTCAGCGACGCGCGGCTGCCGGTGTCGAGCTCGAACAGCCCGTCGTTGCCGTCGAGGCTGCCCTTCACCTTCGGCAGCCGGCCGCGCTCGGCGACCGGCACCCGCGTGCCGGTGCCCGCGTACTTGAACTGCGCGGGGTCGTAGAGCGTCAGCCGCGAGCGCGCGTAGTCGACCTTCACCGGCATCCGCACGAACCACTCGAGCCCGACGATGCCGGCGACGTCGTCCACGCCCTCGACGCGCCGCAGGAACGCGTCGATGTCGGCGACGACGTAGCGCTGGCCGGCGAGCTCGACGCCGTTGACGCTGGTCACGCCGACGCTGACCGTGCTCGCGACGGGCTTGCCGGGGCCGGCGAGCAGCGCCGCGGTCTCCTTCGTCAACACGTTCGCGCCGCCCGCGTCGAACAGCATGCGGAACGGGCCGCGGCCGTCGAGCATCACGCGCACGAACAGGTGGCCGCTCAGCGCCTCGAAGTCGACGTCGACGGACGCGCGGCCGGCGGGGAACGTCGTCTCCGGCGGGACCGCGGGCGGGCCGAACGCCACGCCGGCGAGCGGCTCGTTGAACGTCATCTTCAGCACGTCGACGAGCTCGTCGAACTTCGGGTCGCCGCGGCGCGTGCGCACGTGGAACGGGATCTTGACGCCCTGCACGTCGCGCCGGTCGCTGTAGAGCTCGGTGCGCGTCACGTCGGCCTCGCGCTCGACGAGCCGCTCGATGACCTTGGTCTCCGCGTTGATCCAGAACTCGAACGGCCGGCCGCCTTCGGGCGTGATCGCGACGACGTCGAACTTGCGGCCGTCGTCCTCCGCGCGCTCCTTGTACGCGATCTTCGCGCGCGCGCGGTCCGGGTACCAGAACGCGAGGCGGTCGCGGTACGCGGCGTTGACGGCCAGCTCGAACGCGGCGCCCGACGTCTCGACCTTGGCGGCGTCGGTGCCCTCCTGCGTCCACGTGGCCTTGCCGTCGAAGCCCGCCGACCCGGTCAGCGGGCCGATGGTGAACTGCAGCACCGACTGGCCGGTGGCCATGTCGCTCCAGCGCTCGACCGTGCCTTCGAGGTTGGCCGCGCGCAGCGAGACCTGGCTGCGCTGCGTCTTCAGCGCGTCCCACGCATTGCCGCCGCTCGCGGCCTTGGCCGCGGCGAGCAGCGCCGCGGGATCGGGCGCGCGCGCCGACGACTGCGCGAGCGCGGCGCCCGCGGCGAGCGGGAAGAGCGCGACGACGACGGAGCACCACCGGACGATGCGGGACAGGTTTGCCATGGGATCGGAAGCTCGGATCGCGCCCGCCGGGCGGCGGGTCAATCCCCGATTATCGCAGATGCGGCTTCCGCGCCGACCCGCCGGCGTGCTGCGCCCGGGCTAACTGGGGTCGATCGGCGTCAGGCGCGGCACCCGCGCCTCGATGGCCTCGCCGGCCGCGAGCGTCAGGTCCTCGCGGAAGCGCGGGCCGACGATCTGCACGCCGACGGGCAGGCCGTCGACCGTGCCGGTCGGCACCGCGATCGCCGGCAGGCCCAGCACCGGCACCGCCATCAGCGTCGCGCACTCGCGCCACAGCGCCAGCGTGCGCGCCGCGCTCTCGACGTCGAAGCCGTGCGCGTACGGCAGCGCGGTCGACACCGGCGTCAGCACCAGCGGCGTGCGCGCGAGCACCGCGTTCCACTCGCGGATCACGCGCGTGCGCTCGGCGATCGCTGCCAGGTGCGCGTCCGGCCCGCGGTCGGGGACGCTGTCCAGCATGAAGCGCATCGCCGTCCGGATGCCGTCGTCGCCGTCGCGCTCGAAGTCCGCCTGCATGAACCGGCGGAATTCGGGGACCAGCATCTCGAACCACAGCGCGTAGGCGCGCGCGAAGCCGGGCGTGCGCTCGCGCACGACCTCGTAACCGGCGTCCGCCAGCGCGCGGGCCGCCTGCGCGAGCGCCGCCGCCACCGGCGGCGACGGCGCGATGCCGCCCAAGTCCTCCGCCGCGTCGACGACCGTCACGCGGATCGGCCGGTCGGCCGCGAAGCCGGTCAGCGGCGCCGGCGTCCACCACGGATCGCGCGCGTCGGCCTGCGCCATCGCCTCGAACCCGAGGCGGACGTCGCGCACCGAGCGCGCGAGCGGCCCCTGCACCGACATGAGCTGCGCGGAGATCGTCCGCTCGGCCCTGGCCGTTGGGTTGAACGCGGGCACGCGGCCGAACGACGGCCGCAGGCCGGCGAGCCCCGTGCAGTACGCGGGGAAGCGGACGGACCCGGCGATGTCGTTGCCGTGCGCGAGCGGCGTGACGCCGGCCGCCACCGACGCCGACGCACCGCCGGACGAGCCGCCCGGCGTGTGCGTGCGCGACCACGGACTGTATGTGCGGCCGCGGAAGTCGTTGACGGTGTCGAGCCGGAAGCTGAACGCCGGCGTGTTCGTGCGGCCGACGATCACCGCCCCGGCCTTCTTCCAGTTCGCGACGACGGGGCTGTCGGCGGCGGCGATCACGTCACGGAACGCCGCCACGCCGTTGACGGTCGCGCACCCTTGCTGGTCGACGTTCTCCTTGATGGTGACCGGCACGCCGTGCAGCGGCCCCAGCGCCTCGCCGTGCTTGCGCGCCCGCACCGCTGCGGCGTCGGCCGCGTCCGCGGCGGCGAGCGCCTGCTCCGACAGGTCGCACGTGACGGCGTTCAGCCGCGGATTCACGGCGTGCATGCGCGCCACGCACGCGGCGACCGCTTCGCGCGACGAAATGCGGCCCGCGCGGATCGCCTCGGCCAGCGCGGTCGCGTCCCACTTCCAGAGGGCGTCGGTGGCCACGGGTGCCTCGCGTTCGGGTTGTGCTAAGTTTGCCGGCGGACGACGGGAGAAAACGGGCGGCGCTATGGCGGTGATCGCGGTCGGCGGCTTCCAGCACGAGACGAACACGTTCGCGCCGTCGAAGGCGGACTATAGCGCGTTCGAGCAGGGCGGCGGCTGGCCGCCGGTGACGTTCGGCGAGGCGATCGCGCCGCGCCTCGAAGGCGCGAACATCCCGGCGACCGGCGCGTTCGCGGCGCTGCACGCGGCGGGCCATCGCACGCCCGGCCTCGCGTGGGGCGCGGCGTCGCCGTCGGCGCACGTCACGCGCGACGCGTTCGAGCGCATCGTCGGCGAGATGACGGCGCGCCTGGCCGCGGCCGGCCCCGTCGCGGGCGTCTACCTCGACCTGCACGGCGCGATGGTGACCGAGCACTTCGACGACGGCGAGGGCGAGATCCTCGCGCGCGTGCGCGCGGTCGTCGGCCCGCACGTGCCGGTCGTCGCGAGCCTCGACCTGCACGCCAACGTCACGCGCGCGATGGTGGCGCTCGCCGACGGCCTGGTCGCGTACCGGACGTACCCGCACGTCGACATGGCGGCCACCGGCACGCGCGCCGCGGAGTTGCTGCTGCGCACGCTCGCCGCCGGCCGGCCGCTCGCGAAGGCGATGCAGCCGCTCGACTTCCTGACCGGCCTGTCGTCGCAGTCGACGTTCATCGAGCCCGGCCGGCGCCTGTACGAGACGCTCGAGCGCCTGGAGCGCGAGCACGACACGGTGCTGTCGTTCGCGCCGGGCTTCCCGATGGCCGACTTCCCCGAGTGCCAGATGGCGGTGTTCGGCTACGGCCCCGACGAGGCGCGCGTGCGGCGCGCGGTCGCGGCGCTCGCGCACGCCGTGCACGACGCCGAGCCCGAGTTCGCGCTCGACCTCTTCGAGCCCGACGCCGCTGTCGTGCGCGCGATGCAGCGCGGCGAGCCCGGCGCGCCGGTGGTGCTCGCCGACACGCAGGACAACCCCGGCGCCGGCGGCAACGGCGACACGACGGGACTGCTCGCCGCGCTGCTCGCCCGCGATCCGCGCGACGCCGTGCTGGGATTGCTCATCGACGGCGCGTCGGCGCAGCAGGCGCACGCGGTCGGGCTCGGGCGCAGCGCGCGCTTCCGGCTGGGCGAGACGTCCGGCGTGCCCGGCCACGTGCCGCTCGAAGGCGAGTTCACGGTCACGGCAGTCAACGACGGCCGGTTCACCTGCACCGGGCCGATGTTCAAGGGGTTCAGGATGCAGCTGGGGCCGATGGCGGTCCTCGCGCGCGGCAACGTGCGCGTCGTGCTCGCGTCGAAGAAGGTGCAGGCGGCCGACCAGGAAATGTTCCGGCACGTCGGCATCGAGCCTTCGCGGCAGCGGATCCTCGCGCTCAAGAGCTCCGTGCACTTCCGCGCCGACTTCCAGCCGATCGCGAAGGAGGTGCTGGTCGTCGTCGCGCCCGGGCCCGCGAAGGCGGACCCGACGATGTTCCACTGGACGCGGCTGCGGCCCGGGTTGCGGCTGAAGCCCGGCGGGCCGGCGTTTCGCCCGGCATGAGGGCAGCGACGCCATGCGCCGCCGCTACGTCGTCGCGCTGATCAAGCACGAGACGAACACGTTCTCGCCGATCGCCACGCCGCTCGCGTCGTTCGGGCACGGCGAGGGCCCGGCGTTCGGCGAAGCCGCGCGCGCGCGGTTCGCGGGCACGAACACGCCGATGGCCGCGTACCTCGACCTCGCGCGGCGCGAGAACGCCGAAGTGGTCACGCCGGTCGCCGCCGAGTCGTGGCCGTCGAACAAGGCGTCGCGGGCGACGTTCGAAACGCTGGTGCGGCCGCTGGAGGACGCGGTGCGCGCCGGCTGCGACGCCGTGCTGCTCGACCTGCACGGCGCGATGGTGATCGAGGACTGCGACGACGCCGAAGGCGAGATCGTGCAGCGGCTGCGGCGGATCGCGCCGCGGCTGCCGATCGCCGTCACGCTCGACTACCACACGAACCTGTCCGGCACGCTCGTCGACAACGCGAACGTGATCGCCGGCTACAAGACGTACCCGCACGTCGACATGTACGAGGCGGGCATGCGCGCGGGCGGCATCCTCGTCGGCGCGCTCGCCGGCGCCGTCGAGCCGGTGATGGCGTGGGGATGGCGGCCGCTGATCGCCTCCGTGATGCGCCACGCGCCGGAGGACGGGCCGTCCGGCGACATCCTCGCGTTCGCGCGGCGGATGGAAGCCGACGGCACGGTGCTCGCCGCCACGCTGCTGCCGTCGTTCCCGCACGCCGACACGCCGCACACCGGCGTCTCGGCGATCGTCGTCGCCGACGCGCGCCGCGGCGGCCGCGAGGACGCGCGCGCCGTCTGCGCGCACATGCTCGACGTCGCGTGGGAGCGGCGCGCCGAGTACGCGTTCCACGCGCCGCCGTTGACCGAGTCGGTCGCGCGAGCGAAGGCGCTCGGCCTCGCCAACCCCGGCGCACCCGTGCTGCTGATCGACCACTGCGACAACTGCGGCTCCGGCGGCGCGCAGGACGTCATGGCCGTCGTCGCCGAGATCCTGCGGCAGCAGCTGTCCGACGTCGCGATCGCGCCGATCCGCGACCCGCAGGCGGTCGCGACGATGATCGACGCCGGCGTCGGCCAGCCCGTGCGCCTCGCCCTCGGCGGCCGCACCGACATGCCGGCGATCGGGCTCGCCGGCGCGCCGCTCGCCGTCGAGGGCCGCGTGCTCACGATCACCGACGGCGCGTTCACGATCACGGGGCCGATGTACACCGGCATCCGGACCTACCTCGGCCGCACCGCGGTGCTCGACACCGGCCGCGCGCAGATCGTGGTCACCGAGCGGCCGCACGAGCCGTTCGACGTCGGCGTGTTCACGCACGCGGGCATCGACCCGCGGCAGAAGCGCTACCTGATGCTCAAGTCGCGCATCCACTACCGCGCGGGGTTCAAGCCGATCGCCGCGCACGTCGTCGAGTGCGCGGGCGAAGGCGTCACCAACGCGGACCTTTCGGTCTACCCGTACCGGAAGCTGACGCGGCCGATCTTCCCGCTCGATCCGATGTAAGCTTGGCGCCGTTTTTGCGCCCGGGGCCCCGGCCATGCCCAAGCAGCACAACGACACCCTGCTGATCGACATCGGCAACACGTTCCTCAAGTGGGGGCTGTTCCACCCGACGCCCGGAGGGCGGGCGCACGACAACCGCGTCGAGTCGGGCCACGCGCTGCTCGAGGAGATCACGGCGCTGCCCGCGCAGTTCGCGAAGCTGCCCACGCCGGCGCGAATCGTCATCTCCAACGTCGCCGGCACCCGCGTGCGGGCGACGACGATCCGCATGCTGGAGGTGTGGCGGGGCGCGCCGGCGCCGTACTGGCTCGTGCCGCAGGAGGTGCAGTGCGGCGTGACCAACTGCTACCGCAACCCGGCGCAGCTCGGCAGCGACCGGTGGGCCGCGCTGATCGGCGCGCGGCACCTGCTGGGGTCGCGCCCGGCGATGGTCGTCGTCTGCGGCACCGCGACGACGATCGACTTCCTGTCGGCCTCCGGCGTGTTCAAGGGCGGCATGATCATGCCCGGCGTGGGCCTGATGCTGCGCTCGCTGCACGAGGGCACGGCCGCGCTGCCCGACCAGGGCGGCGAGTTCTTCCAATACCCGACGCAGACGGTCGACGCGATCGCGAGCGGCTGCCAGCACGCGCAGGCCGGCGCGATCGAGCGCCTGTACGCGGGCGAATCGAAGCACGAGCCCGACGTCGTCTGCCTGCTGTCCGGCGGCGCCGCCGGCGCCGTCGCGCCGCGGCTCACCATCCCGTTCCAGCTGCAGGACAACCTCGTTCTCGAAGGGCTCTACCGGATCAGCCAGTCCCTGTGACTCGAGGGTCAGAGCCGTAAGCTGGGGTCAGAGCCGTAAGCCGGGGTCAGAGCCATGACAGCCGGTGGCGCCGCCGCCCGGCGGACCATCCCGGTCGGCTGTTATGGCTCTGACCCCAGCGTGCGCCGACCTGAAGCGGTTAATGAGGTTTGCGCGCCATGTTGCGGAATTGGCAACACTTCGGCGTCCGGTGCCCGGCCGGACTTTGACAAATGTCAAGGAAATTGGGACTGCGGTTGCTGACCGCCAGACCTTGGGTTTAGCCTCGCTTCAGACCACAAGATGTTGTGTCCGGCGCCACCCCAGAGCCGCCGGGTTCCCCAGGAGGCTTCCCCGATGTCCGTGCAAGACGCAGCACCCGTTTCTCCCGAATCCGTCCGTACCGCCCGGGCGCCGGCCCTCCCGGTCGAGGTCGTCAAGCGCGCCGGCCACCGCGTGCCGTTCGACCTCACGAAGATCGCCTCGGCCATCGAGCGCGCCGGCGCCGCGACCGGCGAGTTCGACGCCGACGAGGCGCAGGCGCTGGCCATCGCCGTCGGGCGCGTGCTCGCGCACCGCCACACCGGCGGCGCGCCGGACATCGAGACGATCCAGGACTGCGTCGAGCACACGCTGGCCGGCGCCGGCTGGTTCCACACGGCGCGCGCCTACATCGTCTACCGCGACCGCCACGAGCGGCTGCGCGCCGACAGCAAGACGCTGGTCGACGTCGCGGCGTCGGTCGACGAGTACCTCGAGCAGAAGGACTGGCGCGTCAACGCCAACGCCAACCAGGGCTATTCGCTGGGCGGCCTCATCCTCAACGTGTCCGGCAAGGTCGTCGCCAACTACTGGCTGTCGCACGTCTACGCGCCCGAGATCGGCCGCGCGCACCGCGAGGGCGACGTCCACATCCACGACCTCGACATGCTGGCCGGCTACTGCGCCGGCTGGTCGCTGCGGCAGCTGCTGCACGAGGGCCTCAACGGCGTGCCGGGCAAGGTCGAGGCCGGGCCGCCGAAGCACATGTCGAGCGCGGTCGGCCAGATCGTCAACTTCCTGGGCACGCTGCAGAACGAGTGGGCGGGCGCGCAGGCGTTCTCGTCGTTCGACACGTACATGGCGCCGTTCGTCCGCAAGGACACGATGAGCTACCACGCGGTCAAGCAGTGCATCCAGGAGCTCATCTACAACCTCAACGTGCCGTCGCGCTGGGGCACGCAGACGCCGTTCACGAACCTGACGTTCGACTGGGTGTGCCCCGAGGACCTGCGCGAGCAGATCCCCGTCATCGCCGGGCAGGAGATGCCGTTCACGTACGGCGACCTGCAGGCGGAGATGGACGTCATCAACCGCGCGTACATCGAGGTGATGACCACCGGCGACGCCAAGGGCCGCGTGTTCACGTTCCCGATCCCGACGTACAACATCACGCCGGACTTCGACTGGAACCACCCGAACTGCGAGCCGCTGTTCGCGATGACGGCGAAGTACGGGCTGCCGTACTTCCAGAACTTCCTGAACTCGGAGCTGAAGCCCAACATGATCCGGTCGATGTGCTGCCGGCTGCAGCTCGACCTGCGCGAGCTCCTGAAGCGCGGCAACGGCCTGTTCGGCTCGGCCGAGCAGACCGGCTCGGTCGGCGTGGTCACGATCAACTGCGCGCGGCTGGGCTACCTCTACGCCGGCGACGAGATCGGCCTGTACGAGCGCATCGACGAGCTGCTGGGCTACGCGCGCGACAGCCTCGAGGTCAAGCGCAAGGTCATCCAGCGGCTGATCGACCAGGGGCTCTTCCCGTACACGAAGCGCTACCTCGGCACGCTGCGCAACCACTTCTCGACGATCGGCGTCAACGGCATCAACGAGATGGTGCGCAACTTCACCGGCGGGCACGACGACATCACGACGCCGTACGGCCACGCGTTCGCCGTGCGGCTGCTCGACCACCTGCGCGCGCGCATGGTCGAGTTCCAGGAGGCGACCGGCCACATGTACAACCTCGAGGCCACGCCGGCCGAGGGCACGACGTACCGGTTCGCGAAGGAGGACCGCAAGCGCTGGCCGGACATCCTGCAGGCGGGCACGCCGGAGCGGCCGTACTACACGAACAGCTCGCAGCTCCCCGTCGGCTTCACCGACGACCCGTTCGAGGCGCTGACGCGGCAGGAGGAGCTGCAGACCAAGTACACGGGCGGCACCGTGCTGCACCTGTACATGAGCGAGCGCTTGAGCTCGCCCGCGGCGTGCAAGACGCTGGTGCGTCGCGCGCTCGAGCGCTTCCGGCTGCCGTACATCACGGTGACGCCGACGTTCTCGATCTGCCCGACGCACGGCTACCTGCCGGGCGAGCACGAGTTCTGCCCGCGCTGCGACGACGAGCGGCTGGCGGAGAAGCGGCGGAAGCTGGCGGCGTAGCGTTACGCGGAAGCTCAGGAATCTGAAGTTCGGATCGATTGGGAGAACGACATGAATACGATGACCGAAACCGTGCACCTTTCCGACCCGCTGACGCTGACCGACGCGGAGCGCCAGCGCTGCGAGGTGTGGACCCGCGTCATGGGGTATCACCGCCCTGTCGCGTCGTTCAACATCGGCAAGAAGGGCGAGCACTGCGAGCGCCGCTTCTTCCACGAAGCGCGCGCGCTGCCCGCCGGCTAGCCCGCCGCCTCCCCGTCGTCGTGTCCACCGGCAGCGCCGCGCGAGCGGCAGCGGCACGCGCCGCTGTCCCCTCGCCGCTGCGCGTCGGCGGCTTCGTGCCGTTCACGGCCACCGACTATCCGGAGGCGCTCGCGGCCGTCGTGTTCTGCCAGGGCTGCCCGTGGCAGTGCACGTACTGCCACAACCCGCATTTGCGGCCGGCGCGCGGCGAGGCTGAGCACGACTTCGCCGCGATCCTCGCGCAGCTCGCCGGCCGCCGCGGCCTCCTCGACGCCGTCGTGTTCTCGGGCGGCGAGCCCACGGCGCAGGCGGCGCTCGACGACGCCATCGACCACGTGCGCGCGCTCGGCTTCGCCGTGGGACTGCACACGGGCGGCGCCTATCCGCGCCGCCTGGCGCAGGTGCTGCCGCGCGTCAACTGGGTCGGCCTCGACGTCAAGGCACCGGCCGCGCAATACGCGACGGTGACCGGCGTGCCGGGCAGCGGCCGCGCCGCGCTCGCGAGCCTCGACCTCGTGCTCGCCGCCGGCGTCGGCTACGAGGTGCGCACGACGATCCACCCGGACGTCACGCCGCCCGATGCCGTCGAGCGCCTCGCCCGCGAGCTCGCCGCGCGCGGCATCGCGCGCTGGATCCTGCAGCCGTTCCGCCCGAACGGCTGCGCGAGCGCGCCGCTGGTCGCCGCCGCGCCGGCCGGCGTCACGCTCGACCCCGCGCTGCTCGCGCGCCTTTCGGCGCACGTGCCGGTCATCGAAGTGCGCGGCTAGACCCGCGCCACCCCTTGGGCCTCAAGCGAGCCGCGTGAAGCCGTCGGGGCTCCAGTGCTCGCTGCCCACGCCGTGGTGGACGATGAAGAGGCCGTCCGGGTCGTACTTCTTCTTCACGACGGCGAGCCGCGCGTAGTTCTTCCCCCAGTAGCTGCGCCGCCAGTCGGGATCGAAGAAGCCCGCCTCGGACACGTACGAGCCGGCGTCGGGCGCCAGCGTGCGCAGCACGCCGGTCGCGCGGCCGATCGCCGCCGCGTCGCGGCGCGCCGCCGCGAGGTCCGGCCCCGGGCCGGGCATGCCCGGATACGCCGGCGGCCCGCCGCCCGCGACGATCGCGAGCGCGAACGCCGACGTCACGGCCGGGTTGGTCGCCGTGTCGCGCGCCTCGGCCACCGCTTCCGGCGGCGCGCCGGCCAGTCCCTTGTTGAAGTGCAGCGACACCTTCCAGTGCCGGCTCGCGTCGAACAGCGCGGCGTCGAGGCTCGCCTTCCGGTCGCGCGCGAGGAGCGCGGCGGGCAGCCACGCCGACTCGTAGCCGTGCAGGAAGAAGCCGGCCTCGTCCAGGTTGCCGGCCCAGAACACGTGGTCCTCCGGCGCGCCTGGCCGTCCGTCGGCGACGATCGTCTCCGGCAGGTTCTGCCGCAGGTACACCGGGTCCCACCAGTGGCGCGCCGGCACGGCGATGATCCGCACCGGCGCCGCCATCGTGAAATCCTGCGGCGAGCCCGCGACCCAGTCGAGGAACGGCTTCCAGACGGCGATGGCCTGCGCCTGCGTGAGGCCGTGGAACACCATGCCGAGCACCAGCGCGTTGTCGGGCCGGAAATAGACGGTCTCGCCCCAGCGCGGATTGAGGAGCGCATCGGCGTAGAACTCGGTGAAGCGCGCGATCAGCCGGCGGAACGCCGCCTCCGACGTCGCCTGGATCGTGCCCAGCACGCCGCCGAAGAACTCCGGGATCTCGCGCAGGCGCAGCGTGAGCCGCGTGACGACGCCGAAGCTGCCGCCGCCCGCGCCCTTCAGCGCCCAGAAGAGGTCGGCGTTCGTGCACGCGTTGGCGATGCGCACGGCACCGTCGGCGGTCACGACCTCGGCTTCGAGGAGCCCCGCAGCGGCCATGCCGTAGTGCTTGGAGAAGCTGCCGAAGCCGCCGCCCGTGACGAGGCCCGCGACGCCGACGGTCGCGCAGCCGCCGCCCTGCACGTAGCGGCCAGCGCGCGTGGTCACCGCGTTGTAGACGGGCAGCCAGCGCGCGCCGGTCTGCACGGAGACGGCGGCCTGCGCGGCGCGCCGGCCGCCGCAGCCCTGCGGCGTGAACGCGTCGTGCAGCGTGATCGCGTCCATCGGCCGCGTCCAGATCAGCAGCGAGTCGGCGACGTTCGACGTGCCCTGGTAGCTGTGGCCGCCGCCCTTCACGGCCACGCGCAGCCTGTGCGTGCGCGCGAAGTTCACGGCCGCCACCACGTCGGCCGTCTTCTTCGCCGCCACTGCGTACACGCTGGGCGCCGAGCGCCAGCCGTCGATCCAGCCGGACGTCTGCGTGCCCGCCGGCTGCTCGCCGATGAAGTACGGGTTGCGCAGGTTGGCGAGCACGTCGTCGCACGCCGGCGTTCCCGCGGCGGTCGCGCACGGCGCAAGCAGCGGCGGCACCTTGACGAGCTGGCCGCCGACCTGCCGGTTCAGTTCCTCCCAGAGCGCCGGCGCCGGCCACCCCGGGTCCGTCGGGCGCACCCGCCGCAGCAACGGCGGCGCGGCGGCCGCAAGCGGTGCGCGGGCGCCCAACAATGCGGCGAGCGAGGTCGAGCCTGCGTATTGCAGGAAGCGGCGCTTCTTCAAGTGGGTCTCCCGGGGGGCGGCGGTTCGTCGTTGGCGGCCGGCGCGGCGCCGATCTCCGGCGCCGGCCATGCGGCGATCGTGCCGCAGCGGCCCCGCCAGGGTCAACCGGCGGCGGGCGGCGGGCGCCGCCACCCACCTGGTTACGGCCTTCATGACCGGCGTCAAGGACAGCGGGACGGGTCGTCCGTAGGCTGTGCGGTCCCCGGTTACCGAGCCCCCGCCCTTGAGCGAATCCGCCCCCGTTGCCGAACCGCCCCCCGCCGCCGGCCCGGCGCTGCCGCTGCTCGCCATCCGCGACCGCCGGGCGCTGCCGATCGTGCAAGGGGGGATGGGCGTGGGCATTTCCGCACACCGGCTGGCGGGCGCCGTCGCGCGCGAAGGCGCCGTCGGCACGATCTCCAGCGTCGACCTGCGCCGCCATCACGCCGACCTGATGGCGCAGAGCAGGAACGGCGACAAGGCGTGCGTCGACGCCGCCAACCTGACGGCGCTCGACCGCGAGATCCGCGCGGCCAAGTCGGTGGCCGCCGGCCTCGGCATGGTCGCGGTGAACGTGATGCGCGCGGTGTCCGAGTACGCGGCGTACGTCCGGCAGTCGTGCGCGAGCGGCGCCGACGCGATCGTCGTCGGCGCGGGCCTGCCGCTCGACCTGCCCGACCTCGCCGCCGATCACCCGAACGTCGCGCTGGTGCCGATCCTCTCCGACGCGCGCGGCATCGCGCTCGTCGTGCGCAAGTGGATGCGCAAGGGCCGGCTGCCCGACGCGATCGTCATCGAGCACCCGCGCTACGCCGGCGGCCACCTGGGCGCCGCGAAGATCGAGGACCTCGCGGACCCGCGCTTCGACTTCGAGCGCGTGTTGCCGGAGACGCAGGCGTTCTTCAAGGCCGAGGGCATCGCCGACGGCGCGATTCCGCTGATCCCCGCCGGCGGCATCAACACGCACGAGCGCGTGCGCGAGCTGTTCGCGCTCGGCGCCTCGGCCGTGCAGGTCGGCACGGCGTTCGCCGTGACCGAGGAAGGCGACGCCGACCCGGCGTTCAAGCGCGTGCTGGCGGAGGCGAAGCCCGAGGACATCATCGAGTTCATGAGCGTCGCCGGCCTGCCCGCGCGCGCCGTGCGCACGCCGTGGCTCGAGAGCTACCTGAAGCACCTGCCGAAGCTCGCCGCGGTCGCGCACAGGAAGCCGCGCTGCACGCTCAAGTTCGACTGCCTGCTGCAATGCGGGCTGCGCGACGGCGTGGCGAAGATCGGGCAGTTCTGCATCGACATGCAGCTCGCCGCCGCGCTGCGCGGCGACGTCGCGAAGGGATTGTTCTTCCGCGGCGCCTCCACGCTGCCGTTCGGCAGCGAGATCCGCTCGGTGCGCGAGCTGATCGCCTACCTGCTGACGGGCGTGCGGCCGGCGCCGGTCGCCGCGTAGCCGTCCGCGATGCTGCGCACGTTCGAAGGCCGCACGGCCGGCGCGACCCGCGGACGCCCGTGGCTGCTGCTCACGGTCCCGCACCGCTTCTTCTTCCTCGCCGGCGTCGCGCAGATCGCGCTGGTCTCGGTGTGGTGGCTGTGGGTGCTGACGGCGCGCGCGCTGCCCGGCCTCCCGCTTCCCGCGTCCGCGATGCCCGACACCGTCGTGCACGCGCTCGTCATGACGTGCGGCTTCGCGCCGTTCTTCATGTTCGGGTTCATGTTCACGGCCGGCCCGCGCTGGCTGGGCGTGGCGCCGCCGCCGCCGCGCGTGTGGCTGCCGCCGGGCCTCGTGGCTGCGGGCGGCGCGCTGGCCATCGTGCCGCTGCAGGTCGCGGGCATCCCCGCGCTGCAGGTTGCGGCCGCCGCCTACGCGGGTGGGTGGCTGTGGCTGCTGTTCCGCTTCGTGCTGCTGATCCGCGCGAGCGAGAACCCCGACCGCATCCACGCGATGCTCGTCGCCGCCGGCCTCACCGCCGGCATGAGTTGCGTGGCCACGTTCGCCGTGCACGGCGCGGCCGCGTATCCGCTGGTCGCGTCCGCGGGCGTCTGGCTTTTCCTGGTGCCGGTCTTCGTCACCGTCTGCCACCGGATGATCCCGTTCTTCACGTCCGGTGTCGTGCCGTTCGTCACCGCGTTCCGGCCGTGGTGGCTGCTCGCGCTCATGATCGGCGCGCCCGTCGCGCACGCCGCGCTGTCCGCGGCCGGCCTGCCGCGCTGGACGTGGGTCGTCGACCTGCCGGCCGCCGCCGTGATGCTCGCGATCACCGTGCGCTGGGGCTTCGTGCAGAGCATGACCAACCGGCTGCTCGCGATGCTGCACGTCGGCTTCGTCTGGTACGGCATCGGGTTCCTGCTCGCCGGCACGAGCGCGCTGGCGCAACTCGCGGGCGCGGCGGGCCTGGGACTGGCGCCGCTGCACGCGCTGACGATCGGCTTCGCGTCGTCGCTGCTGGTCGCGATGGTGACGCGCGTCACCTGCGGCCACTCGGGCCGCACGCTCGCCGCGGACGCGGTGACGTGGCGGCTGTTCCAGCTCCTGCAGGCCGCCGCCGTGCTGCGCATCGGCGGCGAGCTCTTCGGCGGCGGCTGGCTCGCCGTCGCGGCGGCATGCTGGGTCGCGTGCCTGGTGCCGTGGACGGTGAAATACGCGCCGATCTACTGGCGGCCGCGGCCGGACGGGCGACCGGGCTGACCGGAGCCGGTGTGCCGGCGATCATGCCTCGGCCCGCATGATCGATGCAGCCGGGAGCGGGTCGGGGTTCGTGCTTCACGCCCGACCGGGGTTGCGACGCAACGAAACGCGGGGGTTCGCGCATGGGCGTTCCCACCTTGCATCTGTTCGGCGCCCCGGCGCTCGGAGACGCGCGCGGCGGTGAACCGCTTCCGCCGGAGCGACCGTACCAGCTCCTCGTCTATCTCGCGGGCCACGGCGGATGGATCGCCCGCGAGACGGCCGCCGGCACGTTCTGGCCCGATCGCGACACTTCCAACGCACGCGCGAACCTGCGTTTCGTGCTGGTCCAGATCCGGCGGTTGCCAAACATCGTCGGGTTCGAGGCGCGCCCGGACGCGCTGCGCTGGCAGATCGCCACCGACGTGCAACGGTTCGAACAGGCCGTGGCGGCCGGCGACTGGGCGGCCGCCATCACGCTGCAGGAACGCCCGCTGCTGGAGGGATTCGAAGCCGACGCGCCGGCGCCCTTCGTCGAGTGGCTGCAGTTCGAGCGCGCCCGCCTGCACGCGGCATGGCGCGACGCGATCGCGGCCCGTCTCGCCCAGCTCGTCGGCGAACCCACCGAATGTCTCGCCCTCGCCCAACACGCGCTGCGCGCCGACCCGCTCGACGAGCCGGCGCTGGGCCATCGGCTGCGGGCGCTCGTCAGGCTCGACCGGCCCGACGAAGCGCAGCGCGCCTACCGCGATTACGCGCATCGCCTGGCGACCGAGTTCGGCATCGAGCCCTCCGCGGAACTGCGCAGCCTGGCGCAGGACCTGGCATCGCATCGCCGCGTACTGCCCTCGGCAGCCTCCGCACCGACCGGCACGCCCGGCGACACCCGGTTCGTGGGTCGCCGCGTCGAGTGCAAGCGGATCCGCGAACTGCTGCACGGAGACGATTGTCGGCTGCTGACGATCGTCGGCCTCGGTGGCGTCGGGAAGAGCACGCTCGCCCGCCACGTGTTGCCCGAATCGGCGGGCGGGTTCGCCGCCGGCGCGTACTGGATTCCGCTCGACGACCTGCGCGGGGTCGTACAGGTCGCGCAGCGCTGCGCCGCCGTGCTCGGGCTCGAGCTGCGCGGCAGCGAGCCGCCGCAGGTGCAGCTCACCCGCCACCTCGCGAGCGCCCGCGCGCTTCTCGCGTTCGACAACGCCGAGCACCTCGAAGGATTCGCGTCCTGGGCCGAGGCCTTGCTGTCGGAATGCGCCGCGGTCAAGCTGATGGTCACGTCGCGGGTCCGGCTCGGGCTCGCCTCCGAGTGGTTGCTGCCGCTCGCCGGGCTGCCCGTTCCCGACGCGGACGAGACCGAGCTCGACGCGATCCGCGCGTACGATTCCGTACGCCTGTTCGAGGCGCGGGCCGCCGCGCAGAGCGCCGGCTACGACGCCGCCGCGAGCGCGCTGGAGGCAGCGGCGCTCGCGCGCGCGGCGGAAGGGTTGCCTCTCGCGCTCGAATTGGCGGCCGCCCGGGTGCGGCTGCTCCCGGTGGCCGAGATCGCGCGCGAGCTCGTCCAGTCCTTCGACTTCATCGAGCCCGCTGCCGAAGACGCGCCCCGCAGCGGCAGCCTGCGCGCCAGTTTCGAGCACTCCTGGCGCCTGCTCGCCCCGCGGGAGCGGCGCGCACTCGCCTGCTGCACCGTGTTCGACGGCTCCTTCTCGCGCGAAGCCGCCCAGGCGATCGCCGACGCGTCGTTGCCGCTCTTAGGCTCGCTCGTGGACAAGTCGCTCATGCAGGCGGACGGCAGCGGACGTTTTTCGCTGCATGCGCTGATCCGCCAGTGCGCCGCGGAGCGCGTCGAGGACGCGGACCAACTGCGCCGTCGGCACGCCGAGTACTTCGCGCAACTGCTCGCCCGCAGCGCCGGCTACCGGCAGGTCGACCCGCAGCGCGCGATCGCGGAGATCGACCGCGAATACGCGCATTGCCGCGCCGCATGGTCGCAGGCCGTCGCCGACCGCGCCGGCGCGCTGCTGCTGCGGATGGCGCCGGCACTGCGTCACTTCTTCGAGGCGACCGGACGCTGGGCCGAAGGCATCGCGATGCTGTCGGACGCACTGGAAGCGCTCGGGAACGACGACGTCCACGACGCAACCCGCGTGGCGGTATTGAACGCGCTCGCCGCGTTGCGCTGGCGCAACGCCGAGTTCGCGCAGGCCGAAGAACTCGCGCGTGCCGCGCTCGTCCTCGCGCAGCGCCAGGGCGACCGCCGCGGGATCAAGGCCGCGCTCAACACGGTCGGCCTCTCGCTCTGGCAGGTCGGCCGCTACGACGAAGCGCGCGCGAGTTACGAGGCGGCGCTCGCGCTGGCGCGCGACGACGACGACCTCGAAGGCGTCGCCCAGTTCGGCTCGAACCTCGCGATCGTCGAGAAGACACAAGGCAACTACGCGCGCGCCACCGAACTCAACGAGGAGTCGCTCGCGATCGAGCGGAACAGCGGCAATCGGCGCGGCCTCGTGATCCGCCTCAACAACCTGGGCAACCTGTACCGCGCGCAGCGCGACTGGCCCGCCGCACTGCGCTGCTTCGAGGAAGGGCTCGCGGTCGCGCAGGCGAGCGGCCTCGCGGCGCCAGCCGTCTTCCTGCTCGTGAACCTCGCGCTCACCAACCTCGCGTCGGGCGACAACGAGCGTGGCGAACGCTATGCGCGGCAGGGCCTGGAGCAGGCGTGCACGCGCGGCGAGCCGCAGATCGAGGTGATGGCGCGGCTCGCGCTCGCACGGCTCGCGATCGCGCGCGGCGAGCCCGGGCCCGCCGGGGCCTATGTTCGCGAAGCGCTCGTGCAGGCGCAGGCCCGGCAGTACACGCTGTGCGAGCTTGCCGCGGTCAACGTGCAGGCGGAGGCGCTCGCGGCGCAAGGCGAGAAGGCGGAGGCCGCCACGCTCTGGCGCGTCGTCCTGCGGCACCCGCTCGTCAGCGCAATGGACCGCGCCGACGCCGAGGATGGTCTGGCCGCGCTCGCGTTGACCGCCCAGGAAGACGCCCGCGCGCGCGTGGCGAGCGAACAGACCAGCCTCGAAGCGGTCGTCGCCGCCTTCGTCGGCCCGCGCCAGTCGCGATGAGCCCGCGGAACATCACCGCGCCGCGCCGGACGGCCCGACGACCGCCGGCGGCCTCGTCTAGCGCTCGTCTAACGGCGCCCCCGTAGCCTCGATCCCGTCGAGTCGGAACACCCATGGAAGAAGTCGGGATCTTCATCGTCCGCCTGTGGCGTGCGATCGGGCAGCCCGCCGGGGGGCGTTTCCCCGGATCAGTGAACGGAGGGAACATGAGCAAGCGGATCGGCAATACGGCGCGTACCGTCGGCCTCGCGCTCGCGGGGATGGTGCTGATGGCGTCCAACCCATGGCCTCTGCACGCGGCACCGGCCGGCGTCGAAAAGAACCCGGACGGCACTGCGCCGGCTTCCGGTGCGTCCCGACCGGCATCGAAGACGGCCACCAAGACAGGACAGAAGCGCGGCGGCGAGAAGAACATCTGCATCGCGGAGAAGCCGGGCAACCCGCCCGCCGCGAAACCGCAGCAGCGCACGGCGAAGCCGTCACCGACTGCCGGACAGAAGCGCGGCGGCGAAAAGAACATCTGCATCACGGACAGGCAGGGCAACCCGCCCGCCGCGAAACCGCAGCAGAGTTCGCCGAAACTGGCTCCGCCGCCGCGCTGAATCTCCGCAGCGCGCGCGGCGGCCGACGTCCCGATCGTCGAGCTGCTTTCGCCATGCCGCAACGGCACTTCTACTTCGACCAGTGGCGCTGCACCGGATGCGGCGCCTGCGCCGTGGCCTGCAAGGACTGGAACGACGTGCCGCCCGCCCCGGAAGTGCAGTGGCGGCGCGTGTACACAACCGAAGCGGGGCGCTTCCCGGACGTCGACGTCGCGCACCTGTGCGTCAGTTGCTACCACTGCGCGGAGCCCGCGTGCGCGAAGGCCTGCCCCACCGGCGCGATCTCCAAGGATGCGGCCACCGGTGCGGTCCTCGTCGATCGCGACGTCTGCAAGGGCTGCCGCGAGTGCGTGGCCGCGTGCCCGTACGGCGCGCCGCAACACGCGCCGGGCGACTACCGGATGTCGAAGTGCACGT
This sequence comes from Casimicrobiaceae bacterium, assembly GCA_041911995.1. Taxonomy (GTDB): domain Bacteria; phylum Pseudomonadota; class Gammaproteobacteria; order Burkholderiales; family Casimicrobiaceae; genus VBCG01. The sequence goes on from JAYRNW010000193.1 coordinate 24,546, forward strand.
TCTGCGGCGACCGGCAGGCGCAGGGACTGCAGCCGGCGTGCGTCGACGCCTGCCCCTACTTCGCGCTCGACGCCGGGACCGAGGACGAGCTGCGCCGCAAGTACGCCGACCTCGTGCCGCTGACCGCCGGCGTGCTGCCCGGCATCGACGCCGAGCACGCGGCGACCCGGCCCAGCGTATTCGTGAAACCGCGTCCGCTGCGGGCGACGAGCGGGGAGGTCACGCGCAGGAACGGCCGGGCCGTCGCGCACCTTCGCCCGGTGCCCGGGCCCGACGAGGACACGTGGCGCGCGCGGGCGAAGGAACCGTTCGTGAACAAGCCGCCGCGGTCGCAATGCTGATCGACCGCCGCACGTTCCTCGGCCTCGCCGCCGGAGCGGCCCTCGGGTCGCGGCTGGCGCACGGCGCGTCGCTGCGCGGCGCGTCGTCCACTACGGCGACGCGCGATGCCGCGACCACGGTGTTGCCGAGCGCGTGCGACCACGACTGCGGCGGCCGTTGCCTGATGCAGGTCCACGTGAAGGGCGGGAAGGTCGTCCGCATCACGACCGACGACGGCACGCTGTCGGGCCGCGGCTACGGCTATCACGCGCCCGACCGCTACCAGTTGCGCACGTGCACGCGCGGTCGCGCCTACCGCGAGCAGGTCTACTCGCCGTTGCGCATCCTCTCGCCGATGAAGCGCGTCGGCGCGCGCGGCGAAGGCGCCTTCGCGCCGATCTCCTGGAACGAGGCGCTCGACACCGTCGCCCGCCGCCTGCGGGCGACGAAAAAGCAGCACGGTCCGGCGTCGATCTTCTGCGGGACGGGCGGCGGAACGGCCGGCGCGCTCAACAGCGCGTTCGACCTGCAGGTGCTGCTCGCGCGCTTCGGCGGGTTCACCGGCGGCTGGTCGCAGCCGTCGTGGGAGGGCGCGCACTTCGCGATGGAATACACGCTGGGACTCAACGACGAGCCCGGCGCGGACACGTACGCGGATGGCGCCGACGGCGCCGACTTCCTCGCAAGCCGCCTGCTGCTGTTCTGGGGATGGAACCCGGCGTACACGCACTTCGGGACGACGACCAAGTACCACCTGCAACGCGCGCGCGAAGCCGGGATTCCGATCGTCTGCGTCGACCCCGTGTACACCGACACGGCGGCGACCTGGGGCGGCGCGTGGATCCCGATCCGGCCGGGGTCCGACGCCGCCGTGCTGATGGCGATGGCGTACGTGATCTTCGACGAGGCGCTCGCCGACGAGCGCTTCGTCGAGCGCTTCACCGAGGGCGCCGGCGCGTATCGCGATCACCTGCGCGGCGAAGGCGACGGCGTGCGCAAGGATCCGCGCTGGGCCGCCGCGCTCTCGGGCATCCCGGCGGACACGATCGTGAGGCTGGCCCGGCGCTACGCGACGACGAAGCCGGCCAACCTCGTCGCCGGCTACGCTCCCGGCCGCACGGCGTTCGGCGAGCAATATCACCGCGCCGCGATCGCGCTGCAGGCGCTGACCGGCAACGTGGGCCGGCCGGGCGGCGGTGCGGCGGGGCACCGCGTAGGCGGGGCGCCCCGCTACTCGACGGTGGTCCACACGTGGTGGACGCGGTTCGAACGCGACACCGAGGTGCACGACGCCGACATCGCGATGCTGAAGACGACGCACCTCGCGGACGCCATCCTCCACGGGCGCAAGGTTCCCCACGCGAGCGTCGGCTGCCACAAGCCGCTGCCCGCGGACGTCCGCGTGCTCTACGCGTGCGCGTGGAATCCGCTGAACCAGCTGCCCGACGTCAACCGCACGAAGGCGGCGCTGCGCAAGCTCGACTTCGTCGTCGTGCAGGAGCAGCGGATGACGCCGACCGCGCGCTACGCGGACATCCTGCTGCCCGCGTGCACGATGCTCGAGCGCGACGACATCGCGGCACCGTGGCGCGATTGCGAACCGCACCTCGCCGTGCAGGCGAAGGCGATCGAGCCGCTCGGGCAATCGCGACCCGACCACTGGATCTTCGATCGGCTGGCACGCCGACTCGGACTGGAACCGCTGCGCCTCGACCGCTCGCCTCGCGCGTGGCTCGACCACCTGCTGGCACTCGACGGACGTGCGCCGTTCGCCGCGATGGTGCGCAGCGGCGGCCTGCGCGAGACGCGCGCACGGCCCTGGGTGGCGTTCGAGCGCAACGTTCGCGATCCGGCCGCGCATCCGTTCGCGACGCCGAGCGGCCGGATCGAGATTCGCAGCCGGGTGCTGGCGGAGATGGACTTCGCGGCGACGAGCTATGGGCGGCCCGTGCCGGCGCTGCCTTCGCATCTCGAAAACGAGGAAGGGCCGAACACGGGGCGCGCGCCTCCGCTGCAACTGATCACGACCAAGTCGCAGCACCGCTGCCACGGGACCTTCACCGGCAACCGCCTGCTGGAGGAGCTGCACGTGCAGGACGCGTGGCTCAACCCGCGCGACGCGGTGCCGCGCGGCATCGCCGACGGAAGCCGGGTCGAGCTCTTCAACGCGCGCGGCCGCATCCTTGCCGTCGCCCGGGTGACCGAACGCATCATGCCTGGCGTCGTTCTCGTGCACGAAGGCGCCTGGTACCGCCCCGATGCGGACGGCGTCGACCTCGGCGGCAATCCGAACGTCCTGACCAGCGGGCAGGCGAGCCCCGGCGGCGCCTACGCGTACAACACCGCGCGGGTCGACGTGCGTCCCGTGGTGGGCGATCGCGGATGAGCGCGCGCGGTGCCGCGCTTGACGCCAGGCCTGGGCTCCGGCTTCGGCGGGACGTCGATCGCGGGCAGCGGCTTGTCGACGCGCTGGCCGGCGTTCATCGGAATGCAGCTCGCGGTCGCGGATCCCGGCTTGCGTCCCGCTTGCGAAGACGACGATCCCGGAGCGGCGCTCGACCCGGCCGCGGCGGGTTTCGAAGCGTTCGGATCGCGTGGATCGTCGGACGTCGATCCGGCCGGGGCCGCGTGCGCAGCGGCCACGTGAACGGCAATGGCAACGATCGAGGTCAACACGCGTCTGTTCATTTTCATCCTCCCGTGTCGGCCCAGGCGCCAGTCCGCGTGAGCCGGGTTGGCACCACCTTAGGTGCCCGCCGTTAGGGGGGCGTTACCAGGCTGTTGAATTTGGCGGCGAACCCCATCCTCCCCGTGTCATCCCGAGCGCAGCGAGGGATCTGCTTGTGCGGCAAATCAGCAACATGCGTCGATGCAGATCCCTCGTCGCTGCGCTCCTCGGGATGACAAAGGGAGATTTTCAACAGCCTGCTAGACGACCTGCGGCTCGCACGGACGGGGACGCGTCTAACGCTCGACTAACGGCCGCCCGATAGGCTGCGTCCCATCGATCGGGAGGTGACGATGCAGGAAGCCGTGGTGTTCATCGTCCGCCTGTGGCGTGCGGTCGCGACGCAGCACTCGTTCCGCGCCGCCGTCCTGCGCGCAGGGACGGACGAGTCGGCGTGGTTCACCGATGCCCGGGCCCTGGCGCATTACCTCGAGCACGGGACGGACCTGGAGAGTCCCGCACCGGACGGCGCGGAGAGTGAAACACAACGAAGGGAGGCACGATGAACGATGCAATCGGAAGATTGGCGCGGTCGGTCGGCCTGCTCGCCATGGCGTTCACGCTGGCGGCGACGACGGCGCCGCTAGGGGCGGCGCCCGCGACGGGCCCCGGCAAGTCAGCCGCGAAGTCCGGATCGGGCACGCCACGCGCGACGGAAGTGCTGGCGCGCGTCAAGCTCGGCACCTACATCGAGGACATCACGTACGTCCGCAACGGCCCGCATGCGCACCACGTCGCGTTCGTCGACGGATACACGGTCCGCGCGTATCCGGCCACCACCAGCTCCGACCGGGCGATCAAGTCGCTGTTCGACGTCCGCGCGCTGGGGTTCGCCGTCGCGCCGCGGGGCATCGAGTGGATCGAGAGCGAGCGGCTGTTCGCCTTCCTCGACATCGCACAGCCGGCGGTCCTGTATCTCACGGATCACAAGGGCGCGGCGCAGCCGCCGCGGACGCTGCGCTACCTCGACGGCTACGAGCCCGAGTGGGTCGACGGCCTCGCCTACATTCCGCCGAACGCCCCCATGTACCCGGATCACCTGGTCGTGGTGGCCAACGGCTTCGACGAGGACCTGGGCGCCTACCGGCCGCGCTACGTGATCTTTCGTCGCGACGGGCAGGCCGTGGCGCAACTGCCGCTCCCGGAAGTCTGGATCAGCGGGCCTGCCATCTTCGGCTACAGCGCCACCTACGTCGCCCCGGGGAGGCTGCTCGTGACGATCGAGGCGTTCGCCGGCCTGATCGATCTCGCCGGGCAGCCATCGGGCCCACGCGTGCCGATTCCGGGAGTAGGCGACGGCATTGCCCAGCTCGCCGACGGGCGCATCGTGATCAGCGACGGCGCGAAGCTTCTCTACCACGACGCCATGCTGCAGCGGATGCCGCAGGACGATCGCAACGCCGGCACTGGCGCCGGGCTGATCTATCCAGCGTCGCCGATGTGGGACGCGCGATCGGGCCAGCTCGCCGTGACCGCCTATCCCGAGACATCGGCAGGCGACTTCGCGGACCTGGGCATCTGGCGCCTGTCGCCCGGCCTCGACCAGGCGTCGCGCGTCGTCGACCTGGGGACGCCGCCGGCGTACCTGCGGGTCCGCTCCGCGGCCTTCGTCGCCGACGAGGACCACTACGCCGTGCTGCTGCGGCGCCGATCGTCGACGACGGTGGCGGAGATCGCCCTCTACGATCAGGCGGGAACGCTGGCCGAGCGCCTGTCGCTCGCCGCCGCCCTCGCCGGCACCGGCACGCCCGGTGGCATCGGCCAGCTCGCCGACCGCCGCGAATTCGCGATCTCGCTCGGCACCCGGCCGGCCACGCTGCGGATCGTCGATCGCTCGGGAGCGTTCGTGCGCGACGTCGACTTCGCGGGGGCCGGCGTCGTCGCCGCGACTCTCTTCACCTACCTGCCCCCCACGGGCACGCGCGCCGCACGCTTTCTGGTCGCCGATTGGACCGGGACGCGCGCCGTGATCACCGATGCGGACGGCAACCTCGTGGGCGAGTTCGATTACCGCGCCGAACTGGGCGTCGTCGAGCCGAGTGGCCTGACCGCAATCGGCTCCGGTCGCTGGGCAGGGGCGTTCGCGATCGTCGACGACGGCGCGTCCGAGCTCGTGTTGTTCCGGCTGAACGGGATGTCACCCTGACGCGAGCGCGCGGCGATCCCTTGACAACGCCGGCCTGGGGCCAGCAATGTACGGCACAAGCTGTCCACCCGGGGAGGCGCAATGCGTAGCTTGGGCCCGCAGTGGCGACGTGCGGCGCGGTGCGCCGTCCTGACGACGGTCGCCGCGCTTGCCGCGTTGGCCGGCGGCGCCGCGCTCGCGCAGAGTGCGTGGACCTGCGGCGGGCTCCAGTCGGCCGCGTGCGCGACCGAGCACTGGGCGCGCGGCTGCGCGCCCGACCGCCAGGTGTGCGACGGCAGCGCCGACGCCTTCTCCAACACGGGCTCGTCCACCGGCTGCGTCTGCCTGCCGCCGTGCACGAGCAGCGCGGGCTGCGGGAGCGGCGAGGCGTGCATCCCCGGACTCGGCAACCACTGCACGAGCCGGTTCGCGTGCAACAGCGACGCCGGCTGCCCGGCCGACGCGAAGTGCGAGCTCGGCACCTGCCGCAAGGTCGACCGCTGCACGTCGAGCGCGCAGTGCCCGCGCGGGCTGCCCGACTGCGTGCGCGGCGCGTGCACGCAGCTGCCCGCCGGCAGTTGCACCAGCGACGCGCAGTGCAACACCGACGCCTGCGGCGGACCGCGAGCCTGCAACACGTCGACCAACCGCTGCGAGTCGACCGGCGCGCCGGCGCCGTGCTTCGGCATGCCGGGCGTGCAGTGCGTCGCGACCGGCGGGCAGGCGCGCTGCATGATTCCGGTGTGCACGTCGGACGCGCAATGCGCCGTCGATCCGTGCGACGGCCCGGCGCAGCGCTGCAACGTCGCCACCGGCCGCTGCGTCGCGGCCGAGAAGCCGTGTGCCGGCGAGTTCTGCCAGCGCGTGTCCAACGCGCCGGGCCTGGCCGTCTGCGTGCCGACCCGCGAGGATCCGTTAGGCGGCGTCAGGGTGCCCGTCGAAGGGTTCGACCCCGGCGACTTCGAGATCATCTGGGGGATCGACCCGCCGGTGCGCGGGCCGGGGCCGCGCGGCTACGTGCTGCGCGTGCTCGTCCCGGCCGCGGCGCTGCGCTCGGGCGACCGCCCGGCGAACGTGCGCGTGAGCGTGGCCGGCGCCGACCGCGGGTTCCTGCTCGACGGCACGCTTGCCGTCAAGGGCCGGCCGGCCGAGTGGACGCGCGACGCCGGCACCGGCGTCTGGCGCTGGAAGCGCGCGAGCGGCGCCGGCGCGATCGCGAGCGCGACGCTGGCGCCCGAGGGCGACCGCCTGCGCCTCGAAGTGCGCGGCCGCATGCACGCGGGCGCGCCCGCGCCCGACGCGACCGGGTCCGCGTACGTCGCGCGCGTCGCGCTCGAATGGTCCGGGCCGAAGCCTTCGGTCAGCGAGACGGCCGCGGTGCTCGACGCCTGCCGGACGGCGGGCGAGGGCCGCCGCGCGACGGTCACGTGCGCCGGGCGCGCGCCGCCGAAGCGCTGACGCGGGGCCGCGCCCTACTGCCGGATCGCCGCCAGCAGCCGGTCGACGTCGAGCGTGCGCGCCTGCTCGGCGATCTGCGCCGTGTATTTGCCCTGCAGTTGCTTCGCCTCGCCGAGCATTCCGGCGAACGTCTGCTGCAGGCCCGCCGCGTCGATCGTCCGGCCGCCGGCGTAGTAGCGCTTCGCGACCTGTCCGAGCGCGTAGGTCGTCGCGAACGAGAACGCGGCGCCCGTCGACGCGCGGCCGAGGCCGCCCAGCAGGCCGCCGCCGATGCTGCCGAGCAGCCCGCCGACGAGCCTGCGGCCGAACTGCTCGACGTACTGCGACGTGAGGCCGACGCCGAGGGTGGCGAGCAGGTCCCTGACGTGGCCGCGGTCGAGCTCGTAGCCGTACGCCTTGCCGATCGCGTACACCATCTTCATCTGCAGCGGGATGATCGCCATCGACGCGAGCGATTGCGGGAGGAGCTCGAGCGCCCCGTTCAGGATCGCGTAGTTGAGGATCGACTGGTCGAGCGCAGCCGCATCCGCCGGCTGGGCGGCGACCACGGTGCCCGGCAGCGGCGCCGCCGACAGCGGGGCGCCGGCGATCGCATCGGCGGCCTGCGCGATCGCCTGCGCGGGCGCGGCGGCCACGCCCAGCGCCTGCGCGAGCCCGGCGAGGAACGCGCGCTCTTGCGCGGTCGTCGCGCCGTCCGCGTTGCACACGCCCACGGCCATCTCGTACGCGAACTGCCGCGCCTCGGGCGTAGGCAGAGCGGCGGCCACCGTCGCCACGTCGGGCTTGCCGAGCAACACGTCGCGGTAGACGGCGGCGACGTCGACGTCGCCCTGTGCGCCCAGCGACTGCGCGACGCGCTCGATCTGCGCGCGCTCGCGGTCGTCGTTGCCGCCATCGGCGAACGCCGCCATCAGGCACAGGGTCAATACGGCGCGCTGCTGCGTGGCGTCCATCGCGTCTCCTCCGGGCCCGGCCGCCGGCGCGGGCACCGCGTCGTCACTCCAGGCACTCGCGGTCGAGCACGTTGCGCAGCGCGACCGCGAACTCCTCCAGCGTGCACGGGAACCCCGGTGCCGCCGTGCCGCAGCCGGGAATGCGCAGCGGCGTGCGCAGCGGCTGCACGTCGCCGGCGAGCGGCGTGGCGTTGCGCATCTGCTCCGGCGACTGCGCGACGTACGACGTGTAGACGCGCAGCTTCTTGTCCGGCGTCTCGCGCACTTCGAACATCAGCGCGCCGGCCGGCGGCGTCTGGTTGCGCTGGTAGCCCGCCTGCGTCCACGTGACGTCCAGCATGCCCGCTAGGTTCCAGATGTTCGTGTCGTGGCCGACGAACGCCACGAACTTCGCGTCGCGCACCGCGGGGTCCGGCACGCCGAAGCCCAGCATGCGCGCGCTGGTCACGGCGCCCGCGACGCGCGCGAGCAGCGGCGAGCCCATCCGGCGCGCGAGGTACGGCGTGCGCTGCATGAGGTCGTACTGCTCGGTGTGCAGCCGCATGAGGTCGCGCAGCTGCGCCGGCGACACGCGGCCCCAGCCCACTTCCGACAGCGGCAGCCCGTTCGCGAACTGCAGCAGGAAGAGCTCGGAGGTCGTCGACGCGATCGGCAGCGCGCCGATCAGCGACAGCCCGGCGCCTTCCGGATGCGGCGTCATCGCCGTGGGCAGGTCGGCGAGCGTGCACTTCTCGCCGCGCCCGAACGCCAAGCACACGGCGGGCTTGCAGCAGTCGAGCACCGACTGCAGCGTCGCGAACTGGGCCTTCAGGTCGCGCGTCACGCGGTTCAGGTCGCCGCCGGCGCGCTCCAGCACGCGCGTCTGCGCGACCAGCGGGTCGAGCCGGCACACGCCGGCCTCCAGCGGATGGAACAGCGGGTCGACTGCCGCGCCGCCGCCGCGCGTCTTGTACCCGATCTCGCAGCCGGGCGCGAAGCCGTCGCCCAGCGCCTGCGCCGTGGCCTTCGTGCGCTCGAGCACGTCGGCGTACAGGTAGACGCTGCCGGGCGCCGGGCAGCCGGCCGCCGGCATCATCCCCTGCACGCCGGCGAACTCGCGGTACCAGCGGCCCATGAGCCGCGCCAGGTCGGCGCCGCGCGGCGTCAACGACGCGAGCGGCTGGTTCCACTCCGGCCACGGCTGCCCCGACCAGCTCGCGAGCTGCGCGTTCGGCGCGGTCGGCGTGCGCACGCCGTGCCGGCTCACGATCACGAGCTTCTGCAGCGTCTCCTCGCCCTGCCCGAGCGTAAATGACGGAAACGTGAAGGCCTGCGCCGCGGCGTCGCGCGACGACGGGGCAACGACGGCGAGCACGGCGGCCGCGGCGGCCGCGGCGAGCCTGCGCGTCAGGGAACGACGTTCTTGAGCGCGAGCGACCACATGAAGTCCGTCTTGATGAGTTTGGCGAAGTACGGATCGTCCGGCGACCGGTAGCCGTCGTTGTAGACGTGGCCGAAGTCCGCCGACGCCGGCGCCTTCGCGTCGAACGCCGGGTACGCGGCGCGGCGGTGGCAGTTCTGGCAGTTCGTGCGCGTGCCGGCCATCGGATCCGGCGGATACGTCTTGCCGTCCATCGTGTACGGCTTCGTCGGCCCGAGGTCGGTCTCGAGGTACGGGTTGAAGCACACCGGCAGCGCGCCGCCCGGGCCCTGCGGCGACACTGTGCTGTACGCCGTGCACATCTGGTAGTTGTCGAACGGCGGCCGGACGGTGGCCGGCCGGTCGGCGCCGAACGGCGCGACGTGCGGCGAGGGCATCCACCAGAACGTCTGGAACGTCCAGTCGTCGATCTCCTTCGTGGTCACGTGCATCGCGAGCAGCACGATGAAGTCGCCCACCTCCGGCGTCTGCCCGGCGTTGGTGACGAGCCGCTCCTGCTCGCCCGCCGCCGACGACATCTCGTTCATGTAGACGCGCGCGTCGGCGACGTCCTCGGCGCTCGCGAGCCGGTGCGCGTAGAAGCGCCTCATCGACACCACCGGCGCCCACACGAGGTTCGGCTGCGCCTTCGTGCCGTTGACGTTCACCTGCTGCAGCGTGCCCTCCGGATGCCGGTCCGCCGGGTCGACGGCGACGGCGTTGCGCCACGTCGTGTGCATCGGCGGCACGCCGCCCGCCGGCGGCGGGTAGTTCGGGTCCCAGATCGGCAGCGCGGTGAGGCCGCGCTCCGCCTGCGGGCTCGCCGGATTCTTGACGAGCCAGTACACGAGCTTCAGCGCCGCCGCGTTCGGCGGGAACGGCTTGACGCTGCGCTCGACGGTCGCCGTGCCGTCGCGGTCGAACTTTGCGGCGAGCGCCGTGTACGTGGGCGTCAGGTGGTAGCGGTTGTCCCAGACGAAGTCGGCGGCGCCGCGGTTGAGCTTCACGAACGACATGAGCCCCGCCGGCGCGCCGCCGCGCGCGCCGTTGGCGATCGCCGACTGCGTGGCGACCTTGAACGGATGCCGGAACGTGCGCCGCTCGACGCCGGCGCGACCGCGCGGATTGTAGACCTCGGGGATCGAGTACCACGTCGCGAACACCGGCAGCCGCTGCCCGTCGACGATCGACTCCGACGGCGCGGTCAGTCCGGCCCAGAGATCCCACGCGTGGCGGCGCACGGCCGCCTGGTCGCCGTCGAGCACGGAGGCCAGCAGCGTGTACTCGGGCGCCGGCATGCCGGTGCGCGCCGGCAGGTCCTGGTAGGCGAAGCGGTCGGTGCCATGGCCGGCGGCGGGCGCCGCCGCGACGAGAGCGGCCGCGAGGAGTCCGGCCGAAGTGAGCGCGCGCATCCCGCGAGCGTAACAGCGCCGGCCGCCCGCGGCTACGGCGTCGGGGCGGACGCCGCGGGCCGCCGGCCGGTCCCGCGGGACTTGTTGACCGGGGGCAAGCCCGCCTCGCTGCGCCGCAGTATCATTGTCAATCCACCCGAGGAGACCCCCCATGAGCAACCGTGAAGTCGTGATCCTGTCCGGCGTACGCACCGCCATCGGTGACTACGGCGGCAGCCTCAAGGACTTGGCGCCGAGCGACCTCGGCGCCCGCGTCGTGCGCGAGGCCGTCGCCCGCGCGAAGGTCGACCCGAAGGACGTCGGCCAGTGCGTCATCGGCAACGTCATCCATACCGAGGCGCGCGACATGTACGTGTCGCGGCTGTGCGCGGTCAACGGCGGCCTGCCGCACGAGTCCGGCGCGTTCACGGTGAACCGGCTGTGCGGCAGCGGCATGCAGGCGATCGTGTCGGCCGCGCAGTACATCCTGCTGGGCGAGACCGACGCCGCGGTCGCCGGCGGCACCGAGAGCATGAGCCGCGCGACGTACGCGTCGCTGACGCAGCGCTGGGGCGCGCGCATGGGCGACGCCAAGATGATCGACATGATGGTCGGCGCGCTGACCGACCCGTTCGACACCGTGCACATGGGCGTCACCGCCGAGAACGTCGCCGCCAAGTGCGGCCTGACGCGCGAGATGCAGGACGCGTTCGCCGTCGAGAGCCACAAGCGCGCGGCCGCGGCGATCGCCGCCGGCCACTTCAAGAGCCAGATCCTGCCGATCGAGCTCAAGAGCAAGAAGGGCCCGGTGATGTTCGACACCGACGAGCACGTCCGCGGCGACGCGTCGATCGAGGGCATGGGCAAGCTCAAGGCCGTGTTCCAGAAGGAGAACGGCACGGTCACCGCGGGCAACGCGTCCGGCATCAACGACGCGGCGGCCGCCGTCGTGCTGATGGAGAAGTCGGCCGCCGCCGCCAGGGGCTTGAAGCCGATGGCGCGGCTCGTCGCGTACGGCCACGCCGGCATCGACCCGAAGATCATGGGCCTGGGTCCCGTGTCGGCCGTGCAGCGCGCGCTCGCGAAGGCCGGCCTCAAGCTGAGCGACCTCGACGTCATCGAGTCCAACGAGGCGTTCGCGGCGCAGGCGCTCGGCGTCACGAAGGAGCTCGGCATGGACGCGAAGAAGGTGAACCCGAACGGCGGCGCGGTCGCCCTGGGCCACCCGATCGGCGCGACCGGGTCGATCCTCACCGTCAAGGCGATGTACGAGCTGCAGCGCACCGGCGGCCGCTACGGCCTCATCACGATGTGCATCGGCGGCGGACAGGGGATCGCGGCGATCATCGAGAGGATGTGATCGCGATGGTGCGTGACGAGGAAAGCCCCGCCCGCGCGGGGCTTTTTTCTGCCGCGCGCGGCCGGTGCGGCGCCGCTGCCCGCGCCTGAGCCGATCGGCGCCGCGACCGCCGCAGGTCCAACCCGAGCAACGTCCCTTCCCACCACCTCCGAGCCATGTTCGCACGCTTCCTGCCCCGCGAGGGCGACTTCTTCGCGCTGTTCTCGCGCCACGCCGAGCTGATGGTGAGCTGCTCGCAGGAGCTGGCCGCGCTGATCGCCGATCCGGCGCAGGCGACCGCCCGCGCGCACGCCGTCAAGACGCTGGAGACCGAGGCCGACGGCGTCACCCGCGAGACGGTGCGCCTGCTGCACAAGACCTTCATCACGCCGCTCGACCGCGAGGACATCCACCAGCTCATCAGCCGGATGGACGACATCCTCGACCTCATGGAGGACGTGGCGCAGCTCGTCGTGCTCTACGACCTGAAGGCCGTCCCCGACGAGGCGCGCGCGCTGTCCGACCTGTGCGTGCAGTGCGCCGAGCAGGTGCGCGCCGCGGTCGACCTGCTGCCGTCGATGGCGCGCGCCGAGGAGATCCTCGGGCTGTGCCAGGGCATCGACCAGCTGGAGACCGAGGCCGACCACGTGATGCGGGCGGCGATCGCGCGGATGTTCCGCGAGGAGGCCGACGCGCGCCAGCTCATCAAGGTGAAGGAGATGATCGAGCTGCTCGAGGCCGTCACCGACCGCTGCGAGGACGTCGCCAACATCATCGAGGGCATCGTCCTCGAGAACGCCTGATGCGCCCCGCCTTCCCGGAACCGGCAGCGCGCCGGCGCGAAGGGTCGCTGCCATGAGCTTCGAAGTGCTGGTGATGCTGGTGGCGCTCGCGCTGGCGTTCGACTTCATGAACGGCTTCCACGACGCCGCGAACTCGATCGCGACGATCGTCTCCACGCGCGTGCTGCGGCCGCAGTACGCGGTGGCGTGGGCCGCGTTCTTCAACTTCATCGCGTTCCTGTTCTTCGGGCTGCACGTCGCGAACACGGTCGGCAAGGGCATCATCGACCCGCTGGTCGCCGACCACGTCGTCGTGTTCGGCGCGCTGGTGGGCGCGATCGCGTGGAACGTCATCACGTGGTGGTTCGGCATCCCGTCGTCGTCGTCGCACGCGCTGATCGGCGGGCTGGCCGGCGCGGCGCTCGCCAAGGCGGGCTTCGGCGCGCTCGTCGGCAGCGGCTTCTTCAAGACGGCGGTCGCGATCGTCGCGTCGCCGATGCTGGGCCTGCTGCTCGGCGCAGTGCTGATGATCGCCGTGTCGTGGATCTGCCGGCGCCAGACGCCGCGGCGCGTCGACCGCTGGTTCCGCCGGCTGCAGCTCGTCTCGGCGAGCCTCTACAGCTTGGGCCACGGCGGCAACGACGCGCAGAAGACGATGGGCATCATCGCGATGCTGCTGTTCTCGGCCGGCGC
>JAYRNW010000194.1:0-8223 GCA_041911995.1 Casimicrobiaceae bacterium
ATCTCCGGCGGCGTGCGGCTGCCGATGTAGAGGCCGATCGGCCCGTGCAGCCGCGCGATCTCGGCCACGCTCAAGTCGAACTCGACGAGGCGCGCGCGGCGCTTCGCGTTGTTCGCGCGCGAGCCCAGCGCGCCGACGTAGAACGCCGGCGACTTCAGCGCCTCCATCAGCGCCAGGTCGTCGAGCTTCGGGTCGTGCGTCAGCGCGACCACCGCGCAGCGCTCGTCGAGGCGCATCGCCTTGACGGTGTCGTCGGGCATCGTGCGCACCAGCGTGACGCCCGGGATGTCCCACGCCTCCGTGTACTCCTCGCGCGGATCGCAGACCGTCACCTGGTAGTCGAGGCCCACCGCGATCTGCGCCAGGTACTTGGACAGCTGCGACGCGCCGATCACCAGCATCCGGTAGCGCGGGCCGTGGATCGTCGTCAGCGTCGCGCCGTCGAACGTGAGGCCGTCGACGGCGTTCGCCGGGTGCAGCGTCGCGTCGCCAGTCAGCAGGTCGAGGCGCCGCGCCGTCAGGTGCCCGGCCTCGATCTCGCGCAGCAGCGCGCGGATGCCGGACTCGCGCGTCAGCGGCTCGACGACGAGCTGCAGCGTGCCGCCGCACGGCAGCCCGAAGCGGCGCGCCTCGTCCGCCGACACGCCGTAGGTCACCGCCTCCGCGCGGGTCTGCGTGATGCCGAGCCGGTGCGTGCGGTCGATGAGGTCGTCCTCGATGCAGCCGCCCGACACCGAGCCGGCGACGAGGCCGTCGTCGCGCACGGCGAGCATCGCGCCCGGCGGCCGCGGCGAGCTGCCCCACGTCTTGACGACGGTCACGAGCAGCACGCGGCGGCCGGCGTCCAGCCACTCCGCGCTGCGCTTCAGTACCTCGAGGTCTACGCTGTCCATGGTCGCTCCCGATTCGCGCCGCGATTGCCGACCGGGCATTCTACGCCCGCCGGGCCGGCTGCGCGCACGCCCGCCGCTTGACCCCGCGCGGGGCTTGGCGTCTACTCGGGCTGTCCCTCCCGTCCCCCTCCGGCTCGTGCCGTCGCTCTTCCGCATCGTCGTCCCCGCCGCGCTCATCGCCCTGTTCGTCGCGCTCGCCACCGTCGCGCTCGACAAGCCCGGCTATTACTACGACGAGGTGATCTTCGTCCCGGTCGCGCTGCGCGTCCTCGGCCAGTGCGACGTCGACGCCGCGGTCACGATGCGGGCCGGCTGCCTGCCGCTGATGCAGACGTTGGGCTACGTCGGCGCGGTGAAGGCATGGCTGCACGCGCCGATCTTCGCCGCGTTCGGCGTCAACGTGTGGACCGTGCGGCTGCCGTCGATCCTGGTCGCGGCGCTGGCGCTGTTCGTGCTGTGGCGGTTCGCGAAGCGCGAGCTCGGCACCGCGTGGGCGCTGCTGCTGCTGACGCTGCTCGCCACCGACCCGGTGCTCATCAACCACGCGCGCCTCGACTGGGGGCCGCAGATGATCGCGGCGCTGATGCGCGTCGTGTCCATCGCGGCGATGTGGCGGTGGCTGCAGACCGGGCGCGCGCACTGGCTCGCCGCGCTGTGCGCGGCGCTGCTCGTCGGCTTCGTCGACAAGCTCAACTTCGTGTGGGTGATCGCGGCGCTGGCCGGCGCCACGGCGCTCGTCGCCGGCCGGCTCGCGCTGCAGCACCTGCGCACCGGCGGCCCGCGGCAGACCGTGCTCGCCGGTGTCACCGCCGCGCTGCTCCTGGTGGGCACGGTGACGCTGGTCCGGCGCGCCGCGCGGCTCGACATCCTGGGCGACGCCGGCCAGCTCGACGCCATCACGCAGTTCGTGAAGGTCTGGGGCCTGTACGCCGCGACGTTCTCCGGCACGTCGGTGATCAACTGGGTGTTCGGCACCGAGGCGATCATCACGTGGGCGTTCAACGTGATCGCGCTGGTGCAGCTCGCCACCGCCGTCGCGCTGCTCGCGCTGTGGCGGCCGTGGACGCCGGCCCGACAGCTGCTCGCGTTCCTCACCGCGCTCATGATCCTGCTGTTCCTCGCGATCACGGCGACCCGACAGGTCGGCGGCACGCACCACCTGGTGATGCTGTGGCCGCTGCCGATCCTGCATCTCGTCACGCTGGTCGCGATCGCGTCTCAGCACATCGACGGCGCGCCGGCCGGCGCGATGCGCACGACGCGCACGACGATCGCCACCACGGGTGTCGTGCTCGCCGGCATGCTGCTCGCGTGGAACATCGCGTGGAACATCCGCAACATCGACACGTGGCGCAACGACCGCGACTACCGGCCGCAGTTCGACCCGGCGATCGCCAAGCTCGGCACGTGGCTCGACAGTCTCGGCGTGGATCGCGTGATCTCGGTGGACTGGGGGCTGCACCAGCAGCTCGTGACGCTCGCCGACCGCAAGCGCGCGGCGAATTACCGCGAGTGGACGTGGCGGCTGCTCGACGCGCCGGACCTCGAGCGCGACGACCTGCGGCAGGCGGTCGCGCAGCAGCTGCACGGCCGCCGCGTCGCGTTCGTGCTGCACGCGCCGAAGAACACGGTGTTCGACGGCGCGCGCGGGCGGCTCGAGGCGCTGCTCGAGCGCGACCGCCCGTGCGAGCGCAGCGCGGAGACGTTCGTCAACGCCGCCGGCAGGCCGATCTACGAGATCGTCGTCGCCGACTACCGGAACTGCGGCGTCACGGCGAAGCCGCCGGGCTGAAGTTCGCTGCGCCCCTCACCGCACGCCGCGCACCGCGAGCCAGGCGAGGATCGCGGCGATGATCGCGAGCGACACCCAGCGGATCCAGCGGCGCCCGGCCGGTGCCTGCCCGGCGGCCACGGGGACCAGCGGCGCCTCCGCGGCGGCCGCCGGCGTCGGCGCCACGCGCTCGCAGAAGCGCCCGAAGAAGTCGTCGGCGATCTTCGCCGCCGCGCCGTCGATCAGCCGCGAGCCGATCTGCGCGAGCTTGCCGCCGACCTGCGCCTTGACCGCGTAGGTGAGCAGCGTGCCGGCGCCGTCGGCCGGCGCGAGCGACACCTTCGCCTCGCCGTTGGCGAAGCCGGCGGCCCCGCCCTGCCCCTCGAACTTCAGCGTGTAGCCGGTCGGCGCGACGACGTCGCTCATCCGCATGGTGCCGGCGAAGCGCGCCGACACCGGGCCGACCTTCGCCGCCATCACGGCGCGCCACGTGTCCTCGCCGGTGCGCTCCAGCGTCTCGCAACCCGGCAGGCACGCCTTCAGCGCCTCCGGGTCGTTCAATGCCGCCCACACGGTCTCCTGCGGGGCCGGCACGACCCGGCTGTTGGTCATCTCCATCGCGAGTTGCCTCCGAAGCGCGCACGCCGCGCCGCCGGCGGCATCGTAGCAAACCGCCGGCGCCGGTGTTCAGATCACGAACGACTCGTGCGTCTCCGGCGCGAACAGGTCCTCCGGCGCGAGCAGGCGGCGCGCGAGCCCCTGCTCGTGCGAGTAGCGCAGGAACGTCGCGAGCGTCGTCCGGTTGCGCGCGAGCCCGTACGGCCACCAGTCCTCGCCCATCAGCGCGGTCGCCTCCTCGACGTGCGCGGACAGCCACGGCAGCATCGCCTTCAGCGCCGCCGTCTCGCGCAGGTCGTCGTAGGTGCGCCGCTGCGCCTGCCCGAACGCCTTCGCCAGCGACTGCGCGATCCACCGGTGCGCCTCGTACACGTCGCGCCGGATCGCGACGACGTGCATGATCGGGAAGATGCCGGTCTGCCGGAAGTACTCGCGCTCGACGGCGACGTAGTCGGGGAAAAGCCGCACGACGCGCCCGTCGCCGGCGCGGAACGACGACGGCGCGCGCGCCGTGTAGAGCGCGTCGATCTCGCCGTCGCGCAGCATCTGCGACAGCGTCTGCGCCGGCCCGATCCGCTCCACACGGATCGCCGGCGGCAGGTCGAGGCCGATCTTCTCGGAGCGCCCGGGCTGCTCCTCGCCGCCGGTCACGTACGTGACGCCGTCGACCGGCACGCCGTAGTGCTCGGCCAAAATGCCGCGAATCCACACCGGCGCCGTCATCTGGTACTCGGGACAGCCCACGCGGCGGCCGATCAGGTCCTTCGGCGCGCGGATGCCGGCGGCCGCGTTGACGAAGATGCACGAGTGCCGGAAGTAGCGCGACGGGAACACCGGGATCGCGACGAACGGCGCCGGGTCGCGGTTGCGCGACAGCGTGTACGACGACAGCGACAACTCGGCGACGTCGAACTCGCCGTGGCGCAGCATCCGGAAGAACGTCTCCTCGACCGGCATGTCGAGGTAGTTCAAGTCGATGCCGTCCGGCACGACGCTGCCGTCGGCGAGCGCGCGCGTGCGGTCGTAGTTCCAGCAGCCGAAGGTCAGCGGCAGGCGGGACATGGCCGTCGGCAGAAGATTGCTTTCACAAAGAGGCGCAGAGGCGCAGAGAACGACATGACTCTGCGCCTCTGCGTCTCCTGTGGAACTTCATGCCCGCTCCGGCACGGCCGCCGCCTCGCCCAGCGTCCGCCATTCGGCGCCCTTGGGCACGATGCCCTCGAACGCCCGCAGGTGCGTGCGCGCCGCGCGCGCGCCGAGCGCGGGGCCGCCGTCGCGGAAGCGCTGCGCCGCCGCGACCATGAGCCGCCGGAACTCGACGATCGCCAAGTCCGACGCGCCCAGGCGGTCGCGCGAGCGGTCGGCGATCGGCCCCATCGTCTCCCACATCGCGATGTCCTGGTTCGGGATGCCCGCGATGCCGGTGAAGCTGCCGAGCTTCATCGCCTGCCGGTCCTGGCCGTAGCGGTTGGCGAGCGTGCGCGTGCGCCGCCACTCGCGGTCGACGTCGATGCCGGGCTGCGCCGCGCAGAACTTGCGCCACGCTTCCGTCCCGACGCCGGGCGGCCCGGACTCGTTCCACGCGATGAAGTGGAACATCGTGTGCGTGTCGTCGATCGGCACGTTGACGTTGGCGACGTTGTAGAGGTTGTTGGGCGGGATCAGCACCGAGATCGGCGCGACGAACACGGTGACGCGCACGTAGTCGTGGTTCGCCGCGTCGACGATCGGGCGGCGGATCGCCGCGTACTTGAAGCCGTAGTCGCCCGCCTGCGCGACGAGCCGCGGCGCCTTGTCGGTCGACGGCCGCAGCCACGCGGAGCCGGTGGCCTTGGCACTGTCGACGCGCGCCGGCGTCATGTCCGACGAGTGCAGCGACGAGCTGTGCGCCGAGTCGATCGCGCCCTCCAGCACCTGCGCCCAGTTGCAGTCGACGGCGATCTTGACGATCGACACCGCGGCCTCCGCGGTCGGCGCGAACGGCGGCGGCTCGAACGCCGGCATCGTCTCCGGCGGCCCCATGTACGTCCAGACGAAGCCGCCGTGCTCGCACACCGGGTAGGCGCGGTGCTTCACCTTCTGCGCCAGGCCGCTGCCCGCCGGCTCGGACGGCATGTCGACGACGTTGCCGTCGGCGTCGATCTTCCAGCCGTGGTACAGGCAGCGCAGCCCGCAGTCCTCGTTGCGGCCGAACACGAGCGACGCCCGCCGGTGCGGGCAGTAGCGGTCCATCACCGCCACGCGGCCGTCGGAGTCGCGGAACGCGACGAGGTCCTCGCCGAGCAGCCGGACCGGCACCGGATCGCCGTCGGGCAACGCGACCTCCTCGGTCAGGCACGCCGGCAGCCAGTGGCGGCGCATGAGCTGTCCCATCGGCGCGTCGCCTTCCACCCGGCACAGCAGCTCGTTCTCTTCCTTCGTCAGCATCGGCGGCTCCGGCGCGCGGGCGATTGCGGGATTATTCTTAGCTCTCTAAGATGACGCTAGCGGATTTTCCCCCCGCTGTAAAGAATGCCGCCGCCCCTCACCGCCGCCCCGCCGACCGCCGGCCCCGACGATCTCGCCTTCGCCGAGCTCGCCGTCACGGCCGTCGTGCCGCTGGCCGTCGACGTCGTCGGCTACACGCTCGCCGACCCGCAGGGCGGCGCGCTGCCGCCGTTCGCGCCCGGCGCCCACGTCCCGGTGCGCACGCCGGCCGGCGTCGTCCGCCGCTATTCGCTGTGCAACGATCCTGCGGCGCGCGACCGCTACGAGATCGCCGTCAAGCGCGACGCCGGCGGCCGCGGCGGCTCGGCGAGCATGGTCGACCGGCTGCGCGCCGGCGACCGGCTGCCGGTCGCCGCGCCGCGCAACGAGTTCGCGCTGCCCCCGCGGGCGCGCGCGTTCCTGTTCATCGCCGGCGGCATCGGCATCACGCCCATCGTCGCGATGATCCGGCACCTGCGCGCGGCCGACGGCCCGCCGTTCACGCTGCACTACTGCGCGGCCAGTCGTGCGCACGCCGCGTTCGCCGACGAGCTCGCCGCCGCGTCGCGGCAGGACCGCATCCACCTGCACTTCGACGGCGGCGACCCGGCCCGCGCGTTCGATTTCTGGCCGGTGCTCGAGCGGCCGACCGGCGCGCACGTCTACTGCTGCGGCCCGCGCGCGCTGATGGACGCCGTGCGCGACATGTCCGGCCACTGGCCGGGCGGCAGCGTCCGCTTCGAGAGCTTCGGCGTCGACGCGGCCGCCCGCCGCGACGACCGGCCGTTCGCCGTCCGGCTCGCGCGCTCGGGCCGGCGCATCGAGGTGCCGGCCGACCGCACGCTGCTGGAAGCGCTGCGGGAAGCCGGCGTGGCCGTGCGCAGCTCCTGCGAGGCCGGCAGCTGCGGGACCTGTCGCACGGGGTTGCTCTCCGGCGAGGCCGAGCACCGCGACTTCGTGCTGTCGGAGACCGAGCGCGCGACGCAGATCATGCCCTGCGTGTCGCGCGCGCGCGGCGGCGAGCTGGTGCTCGACCTGTGACCCGCCCGCCGCTCGGGATCGGCGTCGTCGGCCTGGGCCGCGCGTTCACGTTCATGCTGCCGACGTTCGCGCGCGACCCGCGCGTGCGGCTGGTGGCCGCCTGCGACCCGCTGCCGGCGCCGCGCGCGCGCTTCGTCGCCGACTTCGGCGGCCGCGCGTACGGGGACGCCGGTGCGCTGTGCGCGGATCCCGGCGTCGACGTCGTCTACGTCGCCTCGCCGCACGGCCTGCACGCCGCGCACGCCTGCCTCGCGCTCGCGCACGGCAGGCATGTGCTGGTCGAGAAGCCGATGGCGGTCACGCTCGCCGACTGCACGGCGATGATCGACGCGGCGCGGCGGGCGCAGCGGCACCTCGTCGTCGGCCCCAGCCACAGCTTCGACGCGCCGATCGCGCGCACGCGGGCGCTCGTCGCGACCGGCGAGTTCGGCGCCGTCCGCATGATCCACGCGCTCTACGCCACCGACTTCATGTACCGGGCGCGGCGCCCGGAGGAGCTCGTCACCGCGGAAGGCGGCGGCGTGGCCTTCAGCCAGGGTGCGCACCAGGTCGACGTCGCGCGGCTGCTGGGCGGCGGGCACGTGCGCACCGTGCGCGCGCAGACCGGCGCGTGGGACCCGGCGCGGCCGACCGAAGGCGCGTACGGCGCGCTGCTGACGTTCGCCGACGGCGCGTTCGCGACGCTGACGTACAGCGGCTACGGCCACTACGACGGCGACGAGCTGATGGACGGCGTCGGGGAGATGGGGTATCCGAAAGCGCCGGACCATTACGGCAGCGCGCGCCGCCGCCTGCGCACCGTCGAGGCCGGCGCCGCGGCGGCGCCGGCCAAGGCCGCGCGCAACTACGGCGGCGCGGCGTGGGCGCCGTCGGACGCGCCGCCGGCCGGGCACGCGCACTTCGGCCACGTGCTCGTCTGCTGCGAGCGCGGCGACCTGCGGCCCACGCCGACCGGCGTGGCCGTCTACGGCGACGACGCGCGCCGGTTCGAGCCGGTGCCCGTGCCCGCGGTGCCGCGCGCGGAAGTCGTCGACGAGCTGTGGCGCGCCGTCGCCGACGGCGTGCCGCCCGTGCACGACGGCGCGTGGGCGCGCGCCACACTCGAGGTCTGCCTCGCGATCCTCGAATCGGCGCGCACGGGGCGCGACGTCGCGCTGCACGTGCAGGCGGCCGCGCCGTGACCGCCGCCGCACGCCCGCGCCGCGCCGCGGCGCCCGACGAGCGCGACCTCATCCTGCGCCACTGGCGCGACGCGGTCCCGCAGGACCGCCTCGCGCACCTCGTCAAGGACTGCACGCGCGCGTTCCAGCGCGCGCTCTCCGCGCGGCTCGCCGCGCACGGCGTCTCCTTCGGCCACTGGACGTTCCTGCGCGTGCTGTGGGCGAGCGACGGCCTGACGCAGAAGGCGCTGTCGCTGCGCGTCGGCGTGATGGA
>JAYRNW010000195.1:0-2631 GCA_041911995.1 Casimicrobiaceae bacterium
AGGCCGACGAGTACGACACGGCGTTCTTCGACAAGCGCGCCAAGTTCGTCCACTACCGGCCGCGCACCGCGATCCTGAACAACCTCGAGCACGACCACGCCGACATCTACCCGGACGTCGCCTCGATCCAGCGCCAGTTCCACCTGCTGATGCGCACGATTCCCGGCAACGGCCGCATCGTGATGAACGGAGCCGACCCAAACCTCGAGGGCGTGCTCGGCATGGGCTGCTGGACCCCGGTCGAGCGATTCACCGCCGACGCTGCGGCGCCCGCAGACTGGCGCATCGCCGACAACACCGGCTCGGCCTGGACGCGCTGGTCGGTGCACCACGGCGGCCGCCACGTCGGCGACGTCGAGTGGTCGATGCTGGGTCGACACAATGCCGAGAATGGGCTCGCCGCACTCGCGGCCGCGCATCACGCCGGCGTGCCGGTCGAAGTGGGACTCGAAGCGCTGCGACGCTTCAAGGGCGTGCGCCGGCGGCTCGAGGTGCGCGGCACGGTCGATGGCGTCGTCGTCTACGACGACTTCGCGCACCACCCGACCGCGGTCGCGACCACGCTCCAGGGCGTGCGGATGCAGGCCGGCGGTGGCCGCGTGATTGCAGTGCTCGAGCCGCGCTCGAACACGATGAAACTCGGCACGCACAAGTCGGCGCTCGCTGAATCGCTGCGCAGCGCCGACCGGGTGTTCGTCTACCGGTCGCCCGAGGTGAAGTGGGACGTGTCGGACGCGATGCGGCCACTCGGGGAGCTCGCCGTCGTCCATGAGTCCATGGACGCGCTGGTCGCCGCGCTGGTCGCCGAGTCGCGGCCGGGCGACCGGCTGGTGCTGATGAGCAACGGCTCGTTCGGCGGCCTCCACGAGCGCCTGCTCGCCGCGCTCCGGGCGCGCGCCGCGTGACCGGGGCGCCGCGCGTCCTGTTCGTGCCGGTCTCGGGGCCGGGGGGCGCCGGCGAGTACTACCGCTCGCTCGCGATCGCACGGGCCGTCGAACGGCGCTGGCCCGGGGCCGCGATCTCGTTCGTGATGAACCGCGAGGCGCCACAGGCCGTCAATGCGCCTTACCCCGTGCACCTCGTCGACCGCTCGCCCACCTACGAGACGGCGGCCGTGCAGCGGATCCTCGCCGACCTGCGCCCGGACGTCGCGGTGTTCGACGGCGCCGGTCGCGTCGCGCAGTACCGCTGCGCACGCACGCTCGGCACCCGCACCGTGTTCGTGAGTTCGCGTCCGAGCACGCGCCGCAAGGGCTTCGGGCTGCGGCGCCTGTGGAACCTCGACCAGCACTGGATCGTCGCGCCGCGCTTCCTCGGCGGCGGGCTCGGCACGGCCGAGCGTGCGAAGCTCCTGCTCGCGCCGCGCTGCGAGCCGGTGTTCCTCGACGTGCTGTACGAACCGATCGACGAGGAGGCGACGCGTGCGCTGCAGTCGCGGCTCGGCGTGGTGCGCGGCCAGTACGTGATCGCCTGCCCGGGCGGCGGCGGCCATGCGACCGGGGGCCGCGAGCCCTGGCAGGTCTACCTCGAGGCGAGCCGGCGCGTGGCCGCGCAGCGCGGACTGCCGGTGGTCGCAGTGCTCGGTCCGCGCGCGACGGTGGCGGTGGAGGTGCCGGGCGTGCGGGTGATCGAAAGCCTGCCGAACGCGGTGCTGATGGGCATGGTGCGCGATGCCGAATACGGCGTCGTGAACGGCGGCAGCCTGCTCGTGCAGGCGATCGCGGTCGGCCTGCCGTGCGTGGCTGCGCCGATCAGCGACGACCAGCCGGCCCGCGTGGCCGCCTGCGCCGCACGCGGCCTGGCACGGGCCGCGGCGCTGGACGCCGGCGATCTCGCGTCAGCGGCCGGCACCCTCGCGGATGCCGCCGTGCGCAACGGCCTCGTCGAACGACTGGCCACGCTCGGGCTCCGCAACGGCATCGACGTCGCCACGGGCGCGCTGGGGCGCCTGCTGGCGACGCCGCGCTGAACCCGGCGCGTTCGTTACAGCCTGGCGAACACCCGAGCCGCCGCCGCGATGGTCGCGTCGATCTCTGCGTCGTCGTGCGCGGCCGAGACAAATCCGGCCTCGAACGCCGAGGGCGCCAGGTACACGCCTTCGTCGAGCATGCCGTGGAAGAAGCGCTTGAAGCGCTCGACGTCGCAGGCGGTCGCCTCGGCGTAGGAATTCACCTGCGCCGCGTCCGTGAAGAACAGCCCGAACATGCCGCAGACGTGATTGGTGGCGAGCGGCACGCCGGCGGCGCGCGCCGCATCACGCAGGCCATGCACGAGCCGGTCAGTCTGCGCGGCCAGCGCGGCGTGGAAGCCCGGCGCCGCGACGCCCTCGAGCGTCGCGAGGCCGGCGGCCATCGCAACCGGGTTCCCGGACAGCGTGCCGGCCTGGTACACGGGTCCGAGCGGCGCGATGTGTTCCATGATCTCGCGACGTCCGCCGAATGCGCCGACCGGCATGCCGCCGCCGACGATCTTGCCGAGCGTCGTGAGGTCGGGGCGGATCCCATAGAGTTCCTGGGCGCCGCCAAGAGACACGCGGAACCCGGTCATCACCTCGTCGAAGATCAGCACCGCGCCGTGCTTCGTGCACAGTTCGCGCAGCGCCTCGAGGAAGCCGGGGACCGGCGGGATGCA
>JAYRNW010000196.1:0-3755 GCA_041911995.1 Casimicrobiaceae bacterium
GGGCTCGCGGCGGCCGCGCCACCACAGCCGCAACGGCAGCCACGGCAGCACGAGCAGCCACAGCAGCGTGTAGAGCGCACGCATCAGCAGCGCGGCGCGCGGGAGAGCGCGCGGCCGACCGCCGCCGCGACGTCGTCGACCGACGGCACCGCGCCGTTGCCGCCCAGGTCCTGCGCGTGCGGCCCGGCGCGCGCGACGCCGGCCAGCGCCGCGTCGGTCGCCGTGAACACGGCGACCGTCGGCGTGCCGAGCGCCGCCGCGAGGTGGGTGAGCCCCGTGTCGACGCCGACGGCGAGCTCGGCGTGGCGCGCCAGCGTCGCGAGTTCCGCGAGCGACTGGCGCGGCGGCACGACGGCGCCGTCGATGCCGGCCGCGAGGCGCCGCGCGCGCGCCGGAGGAGGCGCGCTGCCCCACGGCAGCAGCGGCGCGATGCCGGCCGCCGCGAGCCGGGCGAGCACGGCACGCCAGCGGTCCTCCGGCCACAGCTTGTCGGTGCGGCTCGTCGCGTGGAACGCGAGCGCGTAGCGGCCCGCGGGCATCGCGGCCGCCGTCGGCGGCGGCGAAAGGCGCCAGCGCGGCGGCCCGGCGACGGCATACCCCAGCGCCGCCGCCGCGAGCGCGCGGCCCTTGTCGATGAAGTGCACGTCGCGCGGGACGCCGTGGTGGACGTCGTCGAGCAGCGTGGCGAGCGGCTCGCGGATGCTTGCCCGGTCGAGGCCGTGCCGCACGCCGCGCGCCATGCGCGCGACGAGCGCGCCCTTCACCTGCTCCTGCAGGTCGAGGATCGCCGTGTACGCGTGCGTGCGCAGCGCGCGCCGGAAGCGCGCGAACTCGCGCCACGTGCCGGCGGCGAGCGGGCGCTCGCGCCAGCGGCGGAACGCGACGGGCACGACGTCGCGGATCCGCGGGTCGAGGCGGACCAGCGGCACGAACGCCTCCTCGGCGACCCAGTCCACGGCAAGCCCCGGCGCGTGGTCCTCGACGTCGGCGACGAGCGCGAGCGCGTGCACGACGTCGCCCAGCGACGACGGGCGGACGACCAGCACGGCGCCGGCGTCCCGGCCTGCGCCGTCCGCGTTCAACGCGGCGCCTCCGCGCGGCCGACGCAAACCACGTAGAATCCGGCGCAACGCCGCGAGGCGGGCGCGGGCACCGCGCATCCGCCGATCGCCCGCAGGCCGCGAATGTCCGAATCGCTTCCTCTGTCGCTCATCGTCATCACCCGCGACGCCGCCCACGAGCTTGCGGAATGCCTGGCGTCCGCGCCGTTCGCGGCGGAGGCCGTCGTGGTCGATTCGGGCAGCAGCGATGATACCGTAGCGCTGGCGGCGCGCTGCGGCGCGCGCGTCGTCCCGCACGACTGGGAGGGCTACGGCCCGCAGAAGAACTTCGCGGTCGGTGAGGCCCGTCACGACTGGGTGCTCTGCGTCGACGCCGACGAGCGGGTGACGCCGGAGCTCGCCGCCGCGATCCGTTCGCTGTTCGCCGGCGGTGCGCCGCCGGCGGCCGCCTACGCGGTCGCGCGGCGCAACCGCTTCCTCGGCCGCTGGCTCGCGCACGGCGAAGGCTACCCGGACTGGAACGTGCGGCTGTTCGACCGCCGGCGCGCGCGCTGGAGCGACGACGACGTACACGAGCGCGTCGTCGCCGACGGTCCCGTCGCGCGGCTTTCCGGCGACCTGCTGCACGCGTCGGCCGAGTCGCTCGACGCGTACGTCGCGAAGCAGAACCGCTACACGTCGCTGCAGGCACGGGCGATGCACGCGCGCGGCGAGCGCGCGGGCGCGCTGCGCGTCGCGGTCTCGCCGGCCGCGCGCTTCCTGCGCTTCTACGTGGTGAAGCTGGGCTTCCTCGACGGCGTGGCCGGCTTCGCGCACATCGCGATCGGCGCGTTCGCGAGCTTCCTCAAGTACGCGAAGCTGCGCGCGCTGGCGTCGCGGCCGGAGGATTGAGTCGTGCGTGAAGTTCGATTTCAGAAAGAGGCGCAGAGGTGCCGAGAAACCACGAGATTTCTCTGCGCCTCTGCGTCTCCTGTGAAGAAGTTCCGAGGCTAGACCATGCACGTCCTCGTCACCGGCGCCGCCGGCTTCATCGGCATGCACACGGCCCGCGCGCTGCTCGCGGGCGGCGCGCGCGTCACGGGCGTGGACAACCTCGACCCGTATTACGACGTCGCGCTGAAGGAGGCGCGGCTCGCCGAGCTCGAGCGCAGCGACGGCTTCCGGTTCGCGCGCATGGACCTGGCCGACGCCGACGCGACGGCGCGCCTCTTCCGCGACGGCGGCTACACGCACGTCGTGCACCTCGCCGCGCAGCCGGGCGTGCGCTACTCGCTGGTCAACCCGGGTGCCTACCTGCGCAACAACGTCGACGCGTTCGGGCACGTGCTGGAAGGCTGCCGGCACGGCGGCGTCGGGCACCTCGTCTACGCGTCGAGCTCGTCGGTGTACGGAGCGAGCCACACGCTGCCGTTCTCCGAGGACCAGCGCGTCGACCGCCCGGTGAGCCTGTACGCGGCGACCAAGTGCGCGAACGAGCTGATGGCGTACAGCTACGCGCACCTGTTCGCGCTCCCCGTCACCGGCCTGCGCTTCTTCACCGTCTACGGGCCGTGGGGCCGGCCCGACATGTCGCCGATGCTGTTCACGAAGGCGATCCTCGCCGGCGCGCCGATCCGCGTGTTCAACGAGGGCCGGATGCTGCGCGACTTCACGTACGTCGACGACATCGTCGAGGGCGTGGCGCGCACGCTCGCCCGGCCGCCGGCGCCGCGCGACGGCGGGCCGCCGTCAGCTGTCTACAACATCGGCAACAGCGACGCCGTCGCGCTGATCGATTTCATCGCGCTCCTCGAGCGCCTGCTCGGGCGGCCGGCGATCCGCGACTACCTGCCGATGCAGCCGGGCGACATGCCGGCGACCTACGCGGCGATCGACCGGCTGCGCGAGGCCGTCGGCTTCGCGCCGCGGACGCCGCTCGCCGACGGGCTCGCGCGGTTCGTCGCCTGGTACCGCGGCTATTACGGCGAATGACGGGGCCGGCGCCGCGCGCTGGTAAAATCGAACCCGAGACCGACGGCCGTCCCCGGCCCCTGACGCAACCTCCATGATCCTCGTGACCGGAGGCGCCGGCTTCATCGGCGCCAACTTCGTGCTGGACTGGCTCGCCGCCGCCGACGAGCCGGTGGTGAACGTCGACAAGCTCACGTACGCGGGCAACCTCGGCAACCTGGCCTCGCTCGCGCAGGACGCGCGCCACGCGTTCGTGCGCGGCGACATCGGCGACGCGGCGCTGGTCGCGGCGCTGCTCGCGCAGCACCGGCCGCGCGCGATCGTCAACTTCGCGGCGGAGTCGCACGTCGACCGGTCGATCCACGGCCCGGCC
Organism: Casimicrobiaceae bacterium; assembly: GCA_041911995.1. GTDB lineage: Bacteria > Pseudomonadota > Gammaproteobacteria > Burkholderiales > Casimicrobiaceae > VBCG01. Next base: position 3,385 of record JAYRNW010000196.1, read on the forward strand.
GCGTTCATCGAGACCAACGTCGTCGCGACGTTCAACCTGCTCGACGCGACGCGCGCGTGGTGGTCGGCGCTGCCCGACGCCGAGCGCGCGGCGTTCCGCTTCCTGCACGTGTCCACCGACGAGGTCTACGGCTCGCTCGCGCCCGACGCCGCCGGATTCGCCGAGACGACGCCCTACGCGCCGAACAGCCCGTACTCGGCGTCGAAGGCGGCGTCCGACCATCTGGTCCGCGCGTACCACCACACGTATGGCCTGCCGACGCTGACGACCAACTGCTCGAACAACTACGGGCCGCGCCAGTTCCCGGAGAAGCTGATCCCGCTGATGATCGTCAACGCGACGGCGCGCAAGCCATTGCCGGTGTACGGCGA
>JAYRNW010000197.1:0-4525 GCA_041911995.1 Casimicrobiaceae bacterium
CGTCCGCGACCTTGTGCGCGATCCGCCGCGACATCTCGGCGAGCCACGGCTGCAGCTCGGTGCGGCCCGCGTAGTCGACGGGCACCGGCGCATCGGCGATCGCCTTCGACAGCCCGACGACCACCGACGGCGCCAGCTGCTCCTCCTGCTGTGCGCCCGCGCGCGCGGCCACGGGCGCGAGCAGCACCAGCGCCGCAAGGGCGGCCCGCGCAAGCAGGGGCGGTCGGTACCGGGTCATGCGTTCACGTTCGTGCCGTTGCCGGCAAGGCGTCCTTTCACGAAGGCAGCGATCTCGGCGACCGGCACCGCGGTGGCCGCGGCGTCCCGGCGGCCCTGGTATTCGACCCGGCCTTCCTTGAGGCCACGGTCGCCGATCGTGATGCGGTGCGGAATCCCGATCAGCTCGAGATCAGCAAACATCACGCCAGGGCGCTCGCCACGGTCGTCCAGCAGCACCTCGACGCCGGCGGCCGCGAGCTCGTCGTACAGCCGGTCCGCCAGCGCGCGCACGGCCTCGTTCCGGTCGTAGCCGACGGGCGCGATCGCCACGGCGAACGGGGCGAGCGGCTCCGGCCAGACGATGCCGCGGTCGTCGTGGTTCTGCTCGATCGCGGCCGCCACCACCCGGGTCACCCCGATGCCGTAGCAGCCCATCTCCAGCACCTTCGACTGACCGTCGGCGGCGAGATAAGTTGCGCCCAGCGCCTTCGAGTAGAGCGTGCCCAGCGCGAACACGTGGCCGACCTCGATGCCGCGGACGATGTCGAGCGTGCCGCAGCCGTCGGGCGACGGGTCGCCGACGACGACGTTGCGGATGTCGGCGACGACGTCGGGCTCCCGGCAGTCGCGGCCGAAGTTGACGCCGCGCAGGTGGAAGCCGGGCTCGTTCGCGCCGCAGACGAAGTCGCCCATCACCGCGACCGACCGGTCGACGACGAGCGGCATGTCCGCCGGGATGCCGACCGGCCCGAGGTAGCCGGGCCGGCAGCCGGTGGCTGCGACGATCTCGGCGTCGCTCGCCCAGCGCCAGCCCTCCATGCCCGGCAGCTTGCCGATCTTCACCTCGTTGCCCATGTGGTCGCCGCGCACGAGCAGCATCCGCACGCGTCCGTCCGCCCACGTCATCAGGCACTTCACCGTGCGCGCGAGCGGGAGGCCCAGCAGCTGCGCAACCTCCTCGCACGTCGACTGGCCGGGTGTGGCGACCTTTGCCATCGCCTCCGCCGGCGGCCGGCGCGCCTCGTCGGGCGCGAGCGCCTCGGCCTTCTCGACGTTCGCCGCGTAGTCGGAGCCGTTGCTGTATGCGATCGCGTCCTCGCCGGCGTCGGCCAGCACCTGGAACTCGTGCGACGCGTTGCCGCCGATCGCGCCGGTATCGGCGTCGACGGCGCGGAACGACAGCCCCATCCGCGTGAAGATGCGCACGTACGCGTCGTACATCGCGCGGTACGACCGCAGCATGCCGGCCTCGTCGACGTCGAACGAGTACGCGTCCTTCATGACGAACTCGCGCGCGCGCATCACGCCGAAACGCGGGCGGATCTCGTCGCGGAACTTGGTCTGGATCTGGTAGAAGTTGACCGGCAGCTGCCGGTAGCTGCGGATCTCGCGGCGCACGATGTCGGTGATCACCTCCTCGTGCGTCGGGCCGACGACGAAATCTCGCTCGTGCCGGTCCTTCAGCCGCAGCATGGTCGGGCCCATCTTCTCCCAGCGCCCGGTCTCCTGCCACAGCTCGGCCGGCTGCACGACCGGCATCACGACCTCGAGCGCGCCGGCGCGGTTCATCTCCTCGCGGATGATGTTCTCGACCTTGCGCAGCGTGATGAGGCCGAGCGGCATCCACGTGTAGAGGCCGGAGCCCAGCTTGCGGATCATGCCGGCGCGCAGCATCAGCTTCTGGCTGACGACGTCGGCCTCGGCCGGGGCTTCCTTCAGCGTGGACAGATAGAACCGGGAAACGCGCATGGTGCTGTTTTTGCTGGAAAAACCGTCATTGTACCCGAGTCGGGAAGACCACGACGGACGAGCGACGATGAGGCTACCGCCGGCGTGCGACGTCGATGTCGAGGTACTGGTAGAACGCGGCGATCGACGACGGCACGTAGCCCACGAGCCACGGCTGCTCGAACGCGTTCTCGACGTCGACCAGCAGCGGGATCGCCGGTGCGTAGACGCGCAGGATCTCGTTCATCGTCCGCGCTTCGCGCATCCGGTCGGCCGCGTTGTCGGCGCGCAGGAACGCGCGCAACGCGCGATCGTACGGGTCGGAGCGGAAGCGCGACTCGTTGGCCTCGGGCGGCGACGGGCCGTAGAACGTGAGGTACACGAGGCCCTCCGGCGTCGCGCTGCGGCCGTGGATGTTGAGCGCGAACTTGCCCTGCGCCGCCTCCTTGAACAGGTCCTGCGTGGCCATCGGCCGGAAGTCCATGCGCAGGCCGAGCGCGTCCATGTTCTTGCGCAGCAGCGTCTGGATCTCGCGCCACACCGTGCCCGGGAAGATCGTGAGCGTCAGCGTCAGCGGCTTGCCGTCGGGCGCGAGCCGGTAGCCGTGCGCGTCGCGCTTCGCGTAGCCGAACCGGTCGAGCAGCCCGGCGGCGAGGCGCGGATCGTACGCGCGCGGCGGCGCGTCCGGGTCGTGCCCGGCGACCCCGGGCGGGAGCATCTGGTTCGCGGGCACGCCCTGGCCCGAGTACACGACGCGGATCAGCGACGCGACGTCGATGCCGAGCGCGATCGCCCGGCGCAGCGCGACGCGCTCGCGCTCCATGCCGCCGACGACCGGGTCGTCCATGTTGACGTAGATCGCGCGCACCGAGTTCGTCGTGAACGGCTGCCGGCGGATGCCGCGCGCCGCGAGCGCCGGCGCGAGTTCGCCGCCGGACAGGAACGGCCCGACCGCCTCGCCACGCAGCTCGACGACGTCGAGGGCGCCGCGGTCGAACTGCAGCAGCCGCACCGATCGCTCCTCGATGACGGACAGCTCGACGCGACCGATCGCGGGCAGCCGGCGGCCCTGCATCGACCGGATCAGCGCAGCGTGCGCGGGGTCGCGGCTCTCGGGAAAGGCCAGCGGGCGGTAGCGGGGGTTCGCCTCGAGCACGATGCGCGAGCCGCGCTGCCACTCGGCGAGCCGGTAGGGACCGGTACCGACGACGCGCGCCTGGATGTCGCCGCCGGCGGCGTCGACCACCTCGCGCGCCACCGCCTGCGTCTGCAGCACGCTGGTCGCGAGCGGGAAGTTGGGCTCGCGCAGCTGCAGGCGCAGCGTGTGGCGGTCGACGGCGCGCAGGCCGGCCACCGGCGCGTCGTAGTCGAAGCGGGCGCCCGGCTTGCGCGCGGCGTCGACGACGGCGCGCATGCCGACGACGAGGTCGGTCGTCAGCGGCTCGCCGCCGCCGCGCAGGTTGGGGTCGAGGCTGCGCTTGATCGAGTAGACGTAGTCGTCGGCGACGAGCTCGCGCGGCTTGCCGCCGAACGCCGGGTCGTCGGTGAAGAGGATGCCCGGCTTCACGCGGACGGTGAAGGTCGTGCCGTCGGCGGAGACCTCGGGCGGTCCGGCGGCGGTGCGCGGGACCGACACCGGCGGCCGGTCGAGGTACGACCACGCGTAGAGCCCCTCGAAGATCACCGACGCGACGTCGCGCGAATACGTGTCCTGCAGCTGGTGCGGGTCGAGCGTGTCGATGTCGCTGGTCGCGAGCCGCAGCACCTTCGCCGGGTCGGCGGCGAAGCACGCACCGCCCGCGGCCAGCGCCGCCATGGCCACGGCGACGCGCAGGAGTATCATCGGCCGCTGCGCGCCGCACGCGATGCCCGCGGCGATGCGGGCCGCATGCCGGCGGTGGAGGGTCGCGATGATCATGGTCTTGCCGTTCGCAATGGCGTTCGTCGCCGCGCTGCTCGCGTACTTCGGGCGCCGCAAGCCGGCGCTGGCCCTCGCGGCGCTCACCGTGGCCGTGCAGGTGTGGTGGCTCCTGTATCACGCCACCAGCGACCTGTCCATCGTGCTCTAGGGGCCCCGCCGTGCAACGCGCGCTCGACACGCTGGCGCTGCTCGGCCTGTCCGGCGTGCTGCTCGTCGCGTTCTGGTACCAGTTGGTGGAAGGGGAGCTGCCGTGCCCGCTGTGCGCGCTGCAGCGACTCGGATTCATCGTCGCGGGCGTGGGCCTGCTGCTCAACCTGCGCGCCGGCCCCTCCCCGGCGCACTACGGCATCGTGCTGCTGACGGCGGTGGCCGCCGGCAGCGCGTCGCTGCGCCAGATCGCGCTGCACGTCGTCCCGGACACCGGCACCTACGGGTCGGCGCTGTTCGGATTCCACTTCTACACGTGGGCGTTCGTCGGGTTCGGCGCGCTCGTCGCCTACGTCGGCGCGATGCTGCTGCTGTTCCCCTCCGACGCCGACGCCGCCGCGCCGCGATCCGGCGCGGTCACGCACTTCGCGTGCCTGCTGTTCCTCGCGCTCGCCGCCGCGAACGTCGCGGCGTTCCAGCTCGAGTGCGGCTTCGGCCCCTGACCCGACA
>JAYRNW010000198.1:0-13213 GCA_041911995.1 Casimicrobiaceae bacterium
AGACGAGTTTCCTCGCCGGCTTCGTTTACGCGTGCCGCTGTGGCCGGAAACTCGTCTCTGACCCCACTTCCGCTGTGGCCGGAAACTCGTCTCTGACCCCACTTCCACGGCCGCTCGTCGTCGAGGGCCAGCGGCTGGCCCGCGCCGGGCAGGTCGTCGAACGCGCCGGCGCGTTGCGCCTCCGCGATCTTCGCCTCGACGAGCGCGTCCCACCCGATCATCGGTGAACAGGAGAATCCCACCGCCCGCCCTCGTGATAGACCCACTGCACGAGGTAGTCGAGCGCGGGCGTCGCGCGCGCCGCGTTGGGGTGGTTGACGATCGCGACGACGATGAAGCGCCGGCCCTCGGCGTCGATCACGTAGCCGGCGAGCGCGCGCACGCCTTCGAGCGAGCCGGTCTTGAGCAGCGCCTGCCCCGCCACGCTGCCGTCGCGGAAGCGCTTCTGCACGGTGCCGTCGACGGCCGCGACCGCGAGCGAGCTCGCGAACTCCTCGCGCACCGGGCTCGCGTCGGCGGAGGCGAGCAGGCGCGCGAGGCCCGCGGCGCTCGCGCGCTCGCGGCGCGACAACCCGGACCCGTTCTCCAGCACGAGGCCCGGCATCGGCAGCTTGCGGTCCTTCAGCCACTGCGCGACGACGGACGCGGCGAGCGCCGGCGTGGCCGGCGGCGGATGGCGCGTCGTCGCGAGCGTCAGGAACATCTGCCGCGCCATCACGTTGTTCGACAGCTTGTTCACGTCGCGCACGATGTCGTACAGCGGCGTGGACTCCATCACGGCGAACGGCGTCCCGTTGCGCGGCACGCGCCCGTCCTGCACGCCGCCGTCGAACTGGCCGCCCGCGGCGCGGAAGTACGTCGCGAACATCCCGTGCACGTAGTGCGGATGGTCGAGCAGCGCGACGTACCAGTCGCGCTCGCCGCACGACTGCGGATAGCGGCCGGCGAATGCCGCCGACGCCGACGCGCCGTGGTTCACCCAGGTCGCGCCGAGCGCGGCGCGCCAGTCGCCGCAGTCGCCGTTGGAAAGCTGCGGCAGCGCGTCGAGCGCCACGTCCGGCAGCGCCGGCTCCGCGCGGACGGCCACCGCGTTGCGCGCCGCGTCGGGCGCGAACGCGAAGCGCACGGCCTTGAAGTTGACGAGCAGCGCGTCCGGCCCGACGTTGTACGGCCGCAGCGGCTCCTGGTCGAACGCCGCCGGATCGTGCTCCGGCAGCTTGAAGAACGTGCGGTCGAGCACGAGGTCGCCGGTCACCTGCCGCAGGCCCTTGGCGCGCAGGTCCGCCATGAACGCCTGCCACTGCTCGACCGTGATCTTCGGGTCGCCGTAGCCCTTGAGGATCAGGCTGCCGGCCAGCGTACCGTTGCCGTTGAGCCGGCCGCCCAGGTACGCCTCGGTCTTCCAGCGGTAGTCGCGGCCGAGGAGGTCGAGCGCCGCGTACGTGGTGACGAGCTTCATCACCGACGCCGGGTTCATCGGGCGCTCCGCGTCGTGCGCGAACACCGGCTGCGGATGCCCGGCCTCGCGGACGACGACCGCGACCGCGGACAGCGGCACGCCGGCGTCGACGAACGCGCGCGCGACGCCGCGCGGCAGCGTGGCGCCGGCCGGCGCGGCGACGAGCGTGGCCACTGCCGCGGCCGCGGCGGCGCCCGCGACGAGGCGCTTCATGCGCGGTCGACGATCGCCTGCACGCGGGTCGCGAGCAGGCGCATCTCGTCGTCGGCGAGGATGTAGGGTGGCATGAGGTAGACGGTTCGACCGATCGGGCGCAGCAGGAGTTCGGCGGCCAGGCCCTCGGCGAAGCACCAGCGGGCGAAGTCCGGGCGCGCCGTGTCGACCTCCCAGGCGAAGATCGTGCCCCGCTGGCGGAAGTCGCGCACGTTCGGCCGGGCGGCGAGCGGCGCCAGCATTCGCGCCCAGCGGGCCGCTCGCTGCCGGTTGGCGGCGATCACGTCGTCGTCGCGGAAGATGTCGAGCACGGCGAGCGCGGCCGCGCAGGCGAGCGGGTTGCCGGTGTACGAGTGCGAGTGCAGGAACCCGCGCGCGACGTCGTCGGCGTAGAACGCCGCGTAGACGTCGTCGGTGGCCAGCACGCACGACAGCGGCAGCGTGCCGCCGGTGATCCCCTTCGACAGGCACAGGAAGTCGGGCGCCGGCGCGTTCGCCTGCTCCCACGCGAACAGCGTGCCGGTGCGCCCGAAGCCCGTCATGATCTCGTCGGCGATCACGTGCACGCGATGGCGCGTCGCGATCTCGCGGGCGCGCGCGAGGTAGCCGGCGTCGTACATCGTCATCCCGGACGCGCCCTGCACCAGCGGCTCGACGATCAGCGCCGCCGTCGTCGCGTGGTGGCGCGCGAGGTGCGCGTCGAGCGCCGCGGCGGCCGCGTCGACGTCGACGCCGCGCCGCGGGTCCGGGCACGGCACGACGGCGTTCGCGTTGAGGAGCGGCGCGTAGGTGTCGCGGAAGAGCGCGACGTCGGTCACCGCGAGCGCGCCCAGCGTCTCGCCGTGGTAGCTGCCGGCGAGGCTCACGTACCCGCGCTTGTCCGGCAGTCCGTGGTTGCGCCAGTAGTGGTAGGACATCTTGAGCGCGATCTCGGTCGCGGACGCGCCGTCGGAGCCGTAGAACGCGTGACCCAGGCCCGCCGGCGCCAGCGCCGCCAGCCGCTCGGACAGCTCGACGACCGGCCGGTGCGTGAAGCCGGCGAGCATCACGTGGTCGAGCGCGGCGAGCTGCGCCTGCAGCGCCGCGGCGATCCGCGGATGGCCGTGACCGAACAGGTTCACCCACCACGAGCTCACGGCGTCGAGGTAGCGCCGGCCGTCGAAGTCGTACAGCCACGCGCCGGCACCGCGCGCGACGGGCACCAGCGGCAGCGTCTCGTGCTGCTTCATCTGCGTGCACGGGTGCCAGACCGCGGCGAGGCTGCGCGCGAGCCACGCGGCGTTGCCGCCCGCGACGGGATCAGATGCGCCCAAGGTAGATGTAGAAGCTCGACTGCCCGCCGCTCGCGCGGCCCCACGCGACGTAGAACGGCCCGACCCACGTGTCGGCGGCGAAGAACACGCTGCCGGCCGTGTACATGCCGGTGAACGACGCCTGCTCGCGGGTGAACCACGTGTTGCCCGCCTCGAACGAGCCGCCGACGTAGTAGCCGCGGCCCATCAGCGGCAGGTTGCCCAGCTGGTGGTAGTAGACGACGCGGCCGAAGCCCACGTAGTTGCCGGCGAGCTGGTCGGTGCGCAGCCCCGAGACGTTGAGGAAGCCGCCCAGGTTGAAGTCGTTGATCGGGTCGTTCACCTTCGTCTTCGTGAGGCCGCCGGCGCGCACCGCCACGTTGACGAAGCCGTCCTTCCACAGCGGGTAGCCCGCGTTGGCGAAGAGGCTCGCGCGCGACGTCTGCTCGGCGTCGGCCGTCAGGTCCGGCGTGATCGACGTCGCGGTGATCGACGTCTTGCGGCTGCCGAAGACCGCCTCGGCGTTGACGCGCAGGCCGTTGCGCGGGAAGAACGGATTGTCGAGCGTGTCCCAGCGCGCCAGCAGGCGCAGCCCGGACTCGTCGGTGCGGATCGTCGGCGCGTCGAGCCCGACCGCGACGCCGGCGCGCTGGTGCGACCACTGGTAGCCGGCGCGCAGCTCGCCGCGGGTGCCGATCGGCACGCCGAAGTCGAAGCCGGCGACCTCGGTCAGCACGTCGTACTCGGCGACGCGCTGGTCGCGGTAGAACGCGAACTGCGGCGCGCGCTCGATGCCGCCGTAGGCCGACGCGAACACGAGGTTGGCGGGCGTCAGCGGCTGGTAGAACTCGGTCGCGTACCGGCGCGTCGTGCCCAGCACGAGTTCGTTGGTCCACTCGGCGCCCAGGCTGTTCAGCCACACGCGCCGGTGCCCGACCATCAGGTCGAACAGCGTCTCGCCCTGCAGGTCGGTCGACAGGGACATGCCGAAGCGCAGGAAGTTGGGCCCCCACGACTTCTCGGTCACGCCGACGATCGCCCCCTTCTCGCGCCCGACGCGGACCAGCTCGTAGTCGACCTGCTCGAAGTCGCCGCGCCCGGCGATGCGCGCGACGTCGCGCTCGAGCACGTTCAGCTGGAACGGCCGGCCCGGCTGCGTCTGCATCTGCTCTTCGAGCACCTCCGGGTTGGCGAACTTCGTCCCCTCGACGGTGACGAAGTCGAGCTTCTCGGGCAGCGGCTCGGGCGGCACGATGAACCGCCGCTCGTACTGCGCGAACTGCGGCGGCGCGGCGGACAGCGCGACGAGCTGCGGCCGCACCTCCTCGGCCGCCCGGATGCCGAACTCGACGAACTTCGGCCCCTGCGTGAAGTCGAGGAACGTGAGCGTCCCCAGGTCCGGCGAGATCAGGATGTCGCGGTCGGTGAGCTGCGCGAGATGCGCGCGGACGTTCTGCTCGGTCAGGATGTTGAGCATCTGCGTGGCGTAGCCGAACACCGACTGCAGCTCGTCGCGCGTCATCAGCGGCGTGCCGATGTTGACGGCGATGACGATGTCGGCGCCCATCGCGCGCACGGCGTCGACCGGCAGGTTGTTGACGAGCCCGCCGTCGCCGAGGATGCGGCCGTCGAGCTCGGTCGGCGCGAACATCCCGGGCACCGACATGCTCGCGCGCATCGCCTGGTACAGGCGGCCGCGGTCGAACACGACCTCCTTGCCGGTGATCATGTTGGTCGCCACGGCGCGGTACGGCACCGGCAGCCGGTCGAAGTCCTCGACGGCGTCGACGTTGCGCGTCATCTCGTGCAGGAACTGCTCGAGGTTGCTGCCGGACAGCGCGCCCTTGAACCACTGGATCTTGCCGTCGCGGATGCCGAGCTCGAGCCCGAGCGGGAACGCCGTTTCCTCCTCCTTGCGCCGGTAGGCGCGGTCGGGCCGCGGCGGGTCGTCGGACAGGAGCTGCGGCCATTCGACGGCGTTCAGGCGGCGCTGCATCTCGTCGGGCTTCATGCCGCTCGCGTACAGTCCGGCTACGATCGCGCCCATCGAGGTCCCCGCGATGCAGTCGATCGGGATCCGCATCTCGTGCAGCACTTTGAGGACGCCGACGTGCGCGAGCCCGCGCGCGCCGCCGCCCGAGAGCACGACGCCGATCCGTGGCCGCGTCTTCTCCGGCGCCGTGGCGTCGGCCGCGGTGCACGCGGGGGTCTGCGCGGCGGCCGGCGGCGCGCAGGCGAGCGCGACGGCGAGGGCGGCGACCAGCGCGGCGGGAACAAGGCGGGCCGCGGCGCTGTTCACCCGCCCGTGGCGGGGCGAACGACGGTGCGGCGAGCCGGAGGGGAATGGATGCAAGGGCGCTCGATGTGGGAGCTACGGAGGTGCGGCGATTATAGTAGCGGCGCGCGCCGGCGGTGCCGGCGGCGTCGCCGTGGTCCGCGGCGTGCGGTGGCCGGCGCGCCCGCGGGCGGCGGCCGGGCCTGAGCGGCGCGATGGACGCGGCGCGCTACACCGGGGTCGCCATCGCGCTGCATTGGGTCGGCGCGCTGCTGGTCTTCGGCGGCTTCGGGCTCGGCCTCTTCATGACCGGCCTCGACTTCTCGCCGGCGAAGCTCCGGTACTACGCGTGGCACAAGTGGATCGGCATCACGGTGTTCGTCGTGGCCGCCGCCCGGCTCGCGTGGCGCGCGGGCGCTCCGCCGCCCCCGCTGCCGGCGTCGGTGCCGGACTGGCACCGGCGCGCGTCCGTCGTCGTGCACCGGCTGCTCTACGCGCTGATGCTGGCGATCCCGGTCTCCGGCTGGCTCTACAGCTCGGCCACCGGCGTGTCGGTCGTCTATCTCGGGCTCGTGCCGCTGCCGAACCTCGTCGCGAAGGACCGCGACGTCGCGCGCGGGCTGCTGGTCGTCCACCAGACGCTCGACTTCACGCTGGCCGCCGCGGTCGCGCTGCACGTCGGCGCGGCGCTCAAGCACCACTACGTCGACCGCGACGGCCTGCTCGCGCGCATGCTGCCGCGTGGTTTCCGGCGATGAGACGGCTCCCGGTCCGCGCCGCCGCGCTTGCGCTGCTGCTGCTCGCGGCCGCAGGCGCCGACGCCGGCGCGCAGGGCGTGGTCGTCGACCGCAGCGAGATCCGCTTCGTCGTGAAGCAGATGGGCGCGGCCGTCGAAGGCCGGTTCCGCAAGTGGAAGGCGAACGTCGACATCCGCCCGCAGGACCTCGCGCACTCGCGCGCGGACTTCGACATCGACCTCGCGAGCGTGGACTTGGCGAGCGAGGAGTCCGAGGCCGAACTCGCGCGGCCGCGCTGGTTCGACACGGCGCGCTTCCCGGTCGCGACGTTCCGGTCGGCACGCATCCGCGACCTGGGCGGCGACCGCTACGAGATCGCCGGCCGGCTGGCGATCAAGGGCGCGGCGCGCGAGGTCGTCGTCCCCGTGCAGCTGACCCGCGACCCGGCGGGCCACGCCGTCGCCGAAGGCCGCTTCACTCTGCGGCGGCTCGAATACGGCGTCGGCGACGGGCCGTGGTCGGACCCGTCGGTGGTGGCCGACGACGTGCAGGTCCGCGTGCGGATGGTGCTCCCGCGGGCGGGCTGACGATGCTACGAGAGACACCGATGCCGCGCTGCCTGCTCGCCGCCGTCCTGCTCGCCGCGGCACCCGCCGTCGCGCAGGAGACCTACGTCGTCGATCCGACGCACACGACGCCGATGTTCGAGATCGCGCACCTGTCCGGCATGTCGCGGCAGCGCGGCTTCTTCACCAACGCGAACGGCAGGATCACGCTCGACCGCGCCGCCCGGACGGGCACGATCGACGTCGAGATCGGCACCGGCTCGCTCGTCACCGGATCGCGCGTGCTGACCGACGTGCTGAAGCGCGAGGACTTCTTCGACAGCGAGCGCTTTCCGGTCATGCGCTTCGCGTCGCGCGACGTCGCGTTCGAGGGCGACGTGCCGGTGGCGGCGCGCGGCGAGCTCACGCTGCTCGGCGTCACGCGGCCGGTCACGCTCACGATCACCGGCTTCACGTGCGGCACGCAGCCGCTCACGCGGCGCCCGCTGTGCGGCGCCGAGGCGACCGCGGCGATCCGCCGCTCCGACTTCGGCATGAAGTACGGCATCCCGAACGTGGCCGGCGACGACGTGCGGATCGTCATCCCGGTCGAGGCGTTCCGCGAGTAGCGCGATGGCGCCGGCGGCCGGCCGCATCCTGGGCGCCTGCATCGCGGCGTGGCTCGCGGCGGCGACGGCGGCCGCGGCCGGCGCGACGATCTACCGCGTCGATCCCGCGCGCACGCTCGCCTCGTTCTCGGTCGTCCACCTCGGCCACTTCCGCGCGCACGGGCGGCTCGCCGTCGCGTCCGGGCGGATCGCGCTCGACCCGGCTGCGCACGACGGGCGCGTCGACTTCGACCTCGACGCCGCGTCGGTCGCGACCGGCTGGGACCTGCGCGACGCGTTCGTCCGCGGCGAGCGCATGTTCGACGCCGCGCGCCACCCGGTCCTGCGCTTCCGCTCGACGCGGCTCGTCTATGCCGGCGGTCGGCTCGCGCGCGTCGACGGCGACCTCACGCTGCGCGGCGTGACGCGGCCGGTCGCGCTCGCGGTCGTCGCGCTCGCGTGCGGCGCCGGCGACGCGTGCGACGCCGAGGCGACCGCGACGATCCGCCGCAGCGACTTCGCGATGGGCTTCGCATGGCCGCTGATCGACGACGCCGTCGACCTCGACCTCGTCGTGCATGCCGTGCGCGAGTGACCCGGCGCGAAGCGCGCGGGCGTGCGGCCGCGCCGGCGCCTACGCCGCGACGTCGATCTCCCACGTCTCGCCGACGAGCGGAACGCCGTAGAGCGCATGCGGCTCGCGCGCGACGAGGCGAAAGCCCGCCTGCTCGTAGATCCGCCGCGCCGCGAGCAGGTTCTCCTGCGTCCACAGCGTGACGGTGCGATAGCCGCAGTCGCGCGCGAAGCGCAGGCACTCGTCGACGAGCCGGCGGCCGAGCCCCAGCCCGCGCGCCTTCGGGTCGACGATCAGCAGCCGCAGCTTCGCCTCGGTCGCGGACTTGCTCACGAGGAACACGCAGCCGACGCGCTCGCCGTCGCGCTCGGCGATCCAGCAGCGCTCGCGCGCTGGGTCGAGGCGCTCGACGAACTCCGCGGCGATGTGCGCGACGAGCGCCTCGAACCGCTCGTCCCAGCCGTACTCGCGGTGGTAGATCTCGCCGTGCGCCTGCACGACCCAGCCGATGTCGCCGGGGCGGTGCGCGCGCAGCGTGAAGGGCGCGGCGTCGCGCATCGGCGTTGCGCTACGCCGCGAGCCGCGCCTGCATCCGGCGCACGGCCGCGACGAGCTCGCGTGCGATGCCGGGCTCGCGCACCGAGTGGCCGGCATCGGGGACGACGACGTACTCGGCTTCCGGCCACGCGCGGGCGAGCGCATCGGCGGTGACCGGCGGGCACACGATGTCGTAGCGGCCCTGCACGATCGCGCACGGCAGGTGCCGGATGCGCGGCACGCCCGCGAGCAGCTGCCCGGGGGCCAGGAAGGCCTGGCGCACGAAGTAGTGCGCCTCGATGCGCGCGATCGCGAGCGCCGCGGCGTCGCCGTCGAACTTCGCCGCCGCGTCGGCCTGCGGCAGCAGCGTCGAGCACGTGCTCTCGTAGCGGTCCCACGCGTGCGCGGCCGGCAGGTGGATCGCCGGGTCCGGATCGGTGAGCCGGCGGTAGTAGCTCGCGAGGAGGTCGCCGCGCTCGGCCTCGGGCAGGAACTGCGCGAACGCGCGCCATGCCTCCGGGAAGATCATGCGGAAGCCGTGCATGAACCAGTCGATCTCCGCGGCGGTGGCGAGGAAGACGCCGCGCAGCACGAGCCCCAGCACGCGGTCCGGATGCGTCTGCGCGTACGCGAGCGCGAGCGTGGCGCCCCACGAGCCGCCGAAGACGAGCCAGCGGTCGACGCCGAGCGCCTCGCGCAGCCGCTCGATGTCCGCGACCAGGTGCTGCGTCGTGTTGTCGGCGAGCGCGGCCGACGGCGTCGAGCGGCCGGCGCCGCGCTGGTCGTAGAGGACGACGTTCCAGAACGCCGGGTCATAGTAGCGGCGGTGGTGCGGCATGCAGCCGCCGCCGGGGCCGCCGTGCAGGAAGACGAGCGGCACGCCCGCGGGATTGCCGCACGCCTCCCAGTGCATCGTGTGCACGGCGTCGAGCGCCAGCCGGCCCGTCGCGTAGGGCTCGATCTCCGGATAGAGCGCGGCGTCGGGCGCGCCGCGGCGCGTGGCGTCGTTCGGCGCCATCGTCAGGGCGGGAGCGGGCTCTTGAAGCGCTCGTCGACGTCGACGCGGTAGCCGTTGGACAGCCGGTTCGTCTCGTTGGCGAGCGCGACGACCGCCATCAGCTCGTGGAACATCGCCGGCGTCATGCCTTTCGCGCGCGCGCCCGCCGTGTGCGACAGGATGCAGTACTCGCAGTTGTTGGTCACCGACACCGCGACGTACACGAGCTCCTTCGTCAGCGGGTCGAGCGCGCCCGGCGCCATCACGGACTTGACGCTCTCCCAGACCCGCTTCAGGTTCGCGGGGTCGTTGGCGAGCGCCTTCCAGAAGTTGTTGACGCTGTCGACGTTGCGCGTCGCCATGATGTCGTCGTAGACGGCACGCACGGCGGCGGAAGCGTCGGCGTATTCGATCAGCGGAACGATGGCCATGCGGGTCTCCGGCGGCGGGTCCGCCCGCCGCCCACGGGGTCTTGAGGCGCGTGAACTCGACGCGGTAGACGGCGCGGTCGGGCTCGCCCGCGCCGTGGGCGCCGAGCGCGGGCACGAGGTCGTCGGCCGCCGCGTCGACGTCGGGGACCGCGATGCCCTCGACGAGAACGATCCACGGCGGCACGTCGGTCGCGGCGGCGCGCACGCGTCTCTCGGCGGTCTCGACGTAGCTCGCCGCGTCGTCGGCGAGCAGCAGGTGCACACCCGCCACGCCTTTACGAAACACGAGCGGCGGCAGCAGCCGGCGGCGCAGCGCGTCGACGGTGCCGTCGCGCTGCGCGTCGGGGATCGCGAAGCGCAGCGTCAGCACGACGCCGCCGCTGCCCACGCCGTTGGTGAACGCGACGCGGCAGACTGCGCGCGATACGTTGCGGAACGACGGCAGCATGCGCTGCGTCCACGCGGTCGGCGCGTTCAGGCGGTTGAGGTAATCCTGCCCGGACAGCCGCTCGACGCTGTCCGCTTCGTAGAGGTTGAAGTACTCCGGGGTGCCGCGGATCGCCACGAAACGCCGGCCGCGCCGGAAGCCGGGGATGCCGACGCGCTCCGGCATGTGCTCGCGGCCGTGCCACTCCTGGAACTCGTCGCGCGCCTCGGGCGCGACGTCGTGCCAGATCGCGACGGCGCCCAGGCCGGCGAGGCTCATGCGCCACGCTCCAGCGTGACGGCGAGCGTGCCCAGGTCGCCGAACGCGAATGCGAGCACCTGCCCGGCCGGCACCTCGACAATGCCGCAGTACGAGCCGGTGGTGACGACCTGCCCGGCGCGCAGCGGGTCGCCGCGCGCCGCGAGGTAGTTGGCGAGCCAGTACAGCGGCCGCAGCGGATGCCCGTCCGGATGCTTGCCGTCGCGCGTCGCGAACGCGCGGCCGTCGGCCGCGATCGCGATCGGGAAGGCTTCGAGCGCGCGCCGCCACGGATCGTCGAGCACCGGCCCGACGTAGAGCCCGAGGTTCGAAATGCTGTCGGCCAGCTGTTCCGGGAACGTCACGGCGGCGGGGTCCTCGTAGCGCGTGCCGATCAGCTCGAGCACGAGCCGCGCCTCGCGGACGGCGTCGCGGATCTCGTCGTCGCCGTAGGGCGTCGCGCGCGCCGGCAGGTCGCGCGCGAGCACGAACGCGATCTCGGGCTCGACCTTTACCAGCGCGCCGGCGCCTTCGACCCGGCACGGCGACGCGGTCCGGAGCGACGGCGCGAAGATCGGCGCCGCGGCGACCGGGCGCGGCCCGGTCGGCACCGAGCACTTCCAGCCGCCGACGGGCTGCCCGACCAGTTCGGCGACGCGGCGCTGGATCGCGAGTGCGGCAGGGACGTCGGCGGGGCGGCAGTCGGCCGGAAGGCCGGGCAGGCGCGCGCCGCTCGTGCGCGCCGTGAACAGCAGGCGGGCGGCGGCTTCCTGGGCGGGTGTCGTCATCGTGGCCTCGCGGCGGCGCGCCGCGGCGCATCGTTGGAGCGGCGCCCCATTTTGGCATAGCTTCGCCGCGGCGACGTCGGTTATGCTGGCGGTCTGCCGCGTCGCTTCTCCTCCCCGTCTCCCGATCCGCCATGCAAGAGCGCCTGACCCCTGCTGCGATCCTGCCCGCCGACCGCGACCGCGCCACGCTCGTCGGGCGCGCCTGGGTGCCCGCGCTCGCCGGCGCCGTGCTCGTCGGCGTGCGCGGCGACGACCTCGTCGACCTGACGAAGGTCGCGCCGACGGCGAGCGCGCTCACCAACCTGCCCGATCCCGCCGCGGCGATCCGCGCGGCGGGTGCGCTGCCGGCGCTCGCGCCGCTCGCGCTGGTGCTCGCCAATTCGGCGGAGGACGCGCGCGACCCGGCGCTGCCGTGGCTGATGGCGCCGTGCGACCTGCACGCGATCAAGGCGGCCGGCGTCACGTTCGTCGCGAGCATGCTCGAGCGCGTGATCGAGGAGCAGGCGCGCGGCGACCCCGCGAAGGCGGAGAGCGTGCGCCGCGCGATCGTCGCCGTCATCGGCGAGGACCTGAAGAGCGTGCGGCCCGGCTCGCCCGACGCGGCGCGGCTCAAGGACGCGCTGATCGCGCAGCACGCGTGGTCGCAATACCTCGAGGTCGGCATCGGGCCCGACGCCGAGATCTTCACCAAGTCGCAGCCGATGTCGGCGGTCGGCACCGGGGCGGCGATCGGCATCCACCCGAAGTCCGAGTGGAACAACCCGGAGCCGGAGATCGTGCTCGCCGTCGGCAGCCACGGCCGCACGGTCGGCGCGACGCTCGGCAACGACGTCAACCTGCGCGACTTCGAGGGCCGCAGCGCGCTGCTGCTCGGCAAGGCCAAGGACAACAACGCGTCGTGCGCGATCGGCCCGTTCATCCGGCTGTTCGACGCGCACTTCGGCATCGACGACGTGCGCCGTTGCGAGCTCGCGATGCGCGTCGAGGGGCCGGACGGCTTCGTTCTCGACGGCACGAGCTCGCTCGCGATGATCAGCCGAGACCCGCTCGATCTCGTGTCGCAGGCGATCGGCCCCAATCACCAGTATCCGGACGGGTTCGTGCTGTTCCTGGGCACGATGTTCGCGCCCACGCAGGACCGGCACGGGCCGGGTCAGGGCTTCACGCACGTCGTCGGCGACGTCGTGACGGTGGCCACGCCGACGCTGGGCGCGCTCGTCAACCGCGTGGACACGTCCGACCGGATCGCGCCTTGGACGTACGGCGCCGGCGCGCTGATGGCGAGCCTCGCGCGCCGCGGCGCGCTTCCCGCTTCCGCGGCGCGCTAGTCGCCGCACATTCTCGCGGGCCCGCGCTCGCGTCACGAAAGCCAACGCCATGTCCCAACTCTTCAAGAATCTGATCGGCGGCGAATGGGTCGCCGGCGCTTCGGTCTCCGTCAACCGCAACCCGTCGGACACGAGCGACGTCGTCGGCGAGTTCGCGCAGGCCGACGCCGCGCAGGCGAAGGCCGCGATCGCCGCGGCGAAGCAGGCGTTTCCCGCGTGGTCGACGGGCTCGATCCAGGAGCGCGCGAACATCCTCGACAAGGCCGGCGCCGAGATCCTCGCGCGCAAGGACGAGTTGGGCACGCTGCTGTCGCGCGAGGAGGGCAAGACGCTGCCCGAGGGCATCGGCGAGGCGGCGCGCGCCGGGCAGATCTTCCGCTTCTTCGCCGGCGAGGTCGTGCGTGCGGCCGGCGAGAAGCTGGCGTCGGTGCGGCCGGGGGTCGACGTCGAGGTCACGCGCGAGCCGCTCGGCGTCGTCGGCCTCATCACGCCGTGGAACTTCCCGATCGCGATTCCCGCGTGGAAGATCGCGCCGGCGCTGGCGTACGGCAACACCGTCGTCTGCAAGCCGGCCGACCTCGCCCCCGGCTGCGCGTGGGCGATCGCCGAGATCCTCGCGCGCAAGGACGAGTTGGGCACGCTGCGGTCGCGCGAGGAGGGCAAGACGCTGCCCGAGGGCATCGGCGAGGCGGCGCGCGCCGGGCCGATCTTCCGCTTCTTCGCCGGCGAGGTCGTGCGTGCGGC
>JAYRNW010000199.1:0-9499 GCA_041911995.1 Casimicrobiaceae bacterium
CGCGAGGTAGAGCTCGCCGAAGTTCATCGGCGTGGGGCGTGCGCCCCATGCCTCGGCCATCGCCTTGAACACGTCGTTCTCGGGCACGCGCAGCTTGAAGCCCGCGAGGTCCGCCGGCGTGCGCACGTTGCGGGTCGACGTCGTGAGGTGGCGCGTCCCGTAGTAGGTCGTGCCGAGGATGCGCATGCCGCGCTTGGCGACGAGCTCGTCGTTGAAGCCCTTGCCCACCGGCCCGGACATCGCCTTCACCAGGTGGTCGCCGTCGCGCCAGACGTACGGGCTCTCGACCACCGAGATGGCCGGGACCCAGGCGCCGAAGTTGGCGGCGCCCTCGGTGACGAGCTGCTGCGTCCCGTTGGCGACCGCTTCGATGGTGTCGCGCGACGAGCCCAGCTGGCCGCCGGGGAACGCCTGGATCGCGATGCGCCCACCCGACCTGGCCTTTACGTCGGCGGCGATGCGCTCGATCATCTGCACCGACGGGTGCGTCGCCGGGACGACGTCGGACCAGCGCAGCACGATTTCCTGCGCGGCCGCGGTGGCGGGGGAAAGGGCGAGGACGAGCGCTGCGACTGCGGATGCGGCGAGGACGGCGCGGCGGGCGGCGGGCATGGGAACCTCCGTGGGATGGGCGGTCGACGATCGTTGCGATGGTCGGGGAAACGGGGCGAGTCGCTCAGAATGCCGCGAGTCTAACACTGACATGTTACTGTGCAAGCAGTGATCGGCACGCGATTGCGCGCCGCGACGTCCGCGGCCGGGCTGGCCCTGGGCGGCGCGCCGCTCGGCAACCTCTACGCGGCGGTCGGCGACGCCGATGCGATCGCCGTCGTCCGGCATGCCGTGCAGGCGGGTGTCGGCTATTTCGACACCGCGCCGCACTACGGCAACGGGCTCTCGGAGCGGCGCTTCGGCGCGGCGCTCGCCGGCGTGCCGCGCGAGCGCTACCTGCTGTCGACGAAAGTCGGAAGGCTGCTCGTCGCGGATGCGCGGGCGCCCGCCGACCAGCACGGCTACGTCGCGGTGCCGCCGGTCGTCCAGCGTTACGACTACTCGCGCGACGGCGTGCTGCGCTCGCTCGCGGACAGCCGCCGGCGGCTCGGGCTCGTGCGCATCGACGTCGTCTACGTGCACGACCTCGACCGCGCGACGCACGGGGAGGCCTACGCCGCGCACTTCCGCACGCTGCTCGACGGCGGGCTGCCGGCGCTCGCCGAATTGAAGGCGAGCGGCGAGATCGGCGGCTACGGCATCGGCGTCAACGGCGTCGACGTGAGCCTGCACACGCTGCGCCACGCGGACCTCGACGTCATCCTGCTCGCCGGCCGCTACACGCTCGCCGACCAGTCGGCGCTGCCGGAACTGCTGCCGGAATGCGTGCGGCGCGGCGTGTCCGTCGTGCTCGGCGGTCCGTTCAACTCGGGCATCCTCGCCACCGGCGCGCATCCGGCGGGCGGCGCGCCCGCGTACTTCGACTACGCGCCGGCGTCCGCGGACGTGCGCGCGCGCGTGGCGGCGATCGAGGCCGTTTGTCGCGTACACGCTGTACCGCTCGCCGCGGCGGCGCTGCAGTTTCCCGCCGCGCATCCGGCGATCGACGTCGTGCTCGCCGGCGCCCGCAGCGTCGCGGAGCTCGACACGAATCTCGAACTCGCGAGGCGGAGGATTCCTGCAGAATTCTGGGTAGAGTTGCGCACGCGCGGCCTGATCGCCGCCGCCGCGCCATGGCCCGGAACCGACTGCTGACGTGCCTGCCCACATCGACGCCCACCACCACGTCTGGTCGCTCGCGCGCGGCGACTACGGCTGGCTCACGCCGGATCTCGCGCCGATCCACCGCGACTACGCGCTCGCCGACCTCGCGCCGCTGCGCGAGCAGGCGGGGGTCGCGGCGACCGTGCTCGTACAGGCGGCGCCGACGGTCGCCGAGACGCAGTTCCTGCTCGACGTGGCCGAGCGCAGCGACGGCGTCGTGAAAGGCGTGGTCGGCTGGGTCGACTTCGCGGCGCCGGACGCGATTCCCACGCTGAACCGCCTCGCGCGCAACCCGCTGCTGAAGGGCGTGCGGCCGATGCTGCAGGACATGGGCGACGACGCGTGGATCCTGCGCACCGAGGTCGCGCGCACGCTCGCGGCGCTGCCGCGCCTCGGCCTGCGGTTCGACGCGCTGGTCCGGCCCGGGCAGCTGCCCGCGCTGCTGACGATGCTCGACCGCCACCCCGACCTCGCCGTCGTCATCGACCATGCAGCCAAGCCCGACATCGCCAACAACATGTGGGAGCCGTGGACGCGCCTCATGCGCGCTGCCGCGGACAACCCGCGCGTGCGCTGCAAGATCTCCGGACTCGTCACCGAGGCCGGGCCGGGCTGGACGATCGACATGCTGCGCCCGTACTTCGACTTCCTCGCGCAGGTCTACGGCCCGCAGAAGCTCATGTGGGGCAGCGACTGGCCGGTGGTGAACCTTGCCGGCACGTACCAGAGCTGGTACGCGGCGACGGTGGCGCTGACCGCCGGCTGGTCGGCGGAGGACCGCGCCGCGCTGATGGGCGGCACGGCGCGCCGCTTCTACGGCCTGTAGGCGCCGTCCGACGGCGCACCGCGCGCGGCGCCGACGTCGCGGATTGCGAACGTCGTCGGCCCGACGACGCCGCGTCCGGCGTTTCCGACAGCGCGCGTGCCCGACTCCCACAGCGGTTTTGGCACGCATCCGACTGCGTGCGCAGCGCCCGTTCCCGATGATGCGGCCATCGTCACTCCACGCCGCCACGCGTGCGGCAAGGTGCGCGGCGGCCGACAGGGGCCATGGGTGCGAAACCGTTCGGGCAATCGCTTGGCGAACTTTGCGTGATGACCGTCGCGGCGGTCGCGTCGTGCGCGGCCGCGGCGCAAGGCGGCGCGCCGCCGGTGGATCACCGGTGGCAGCAGGCGGGCGCGGCGCCCACCGCGGGCGGCAAGGCCACGCCGCGCTATGCGTACCTGTTCGCGCCGTCGGCCCGGTGGACGGGCCCGATGCGCTGGAAGTACAACCCCGCCGGCGCGCCCGCGTTCGCGGCCGACACGAACGCCGTGATCGCGCTGCTGCAGAAGTCGTTCGACAAGTGGTCGTCGCAGTGCGGCATCGGCTACGTCTACGACGGCGAGACGGGCACGCCGCCCGGCGCGCTCGTCGCCGGCGCCACCTACGGGCCGCAGCCGGACGGCGCGAGCGTGGTCGGCTGGGGCACGACCGACCCGGGGCTCGGCGCCTGGACGTACGTGTGGTACGCGCAGACCCCGGGCGAGCGGGCGATCGTCGACGCCGACGTGACGCTGTCGCCGACCAACATCGTGTCGCTGGGCGACCTCGACCGCCTGATGACGCACGAATGGGGGCACGCGCTCGGCCTCGACCACTCCGACATCGAGGCGGCGATCATGGCCGGCCCGCCGGCCACGCACTACAACGCGCTCGACACGCCGCAGCCGGACGACCTGCGCGGCTGCCGCTGCCAGTACGGGCTGCCGAACGGCGTCGCCGCGCCGTACGCGTGCGGGGTGCCGGCGCGGATCGACTTCGGCGCGAGCACGGTCGGCGCGGATTCGCCGGTGCAGTCGGTGAGGCTCGCCAACAGCGGCAACGCGCCGCTGTCGATCCAGGCGTCGACGGTCGACCGCGCGGAATTCGCGCACGTCGCCGGATGCACGCCGGGCACCGTGGTGATGCCGGGTGAGGCTTGCACGATGCAGATCCGCGTGAGGCCCGCCGCGGAAGGCGGCGTCGACGCGCGGCTCGCGCTGCTCACCAACGACGGCACCTACGCGTTCGCGCTGGCCGCCTACGGCGTGACGCCGGCGAGCGCGCCGACGGTGGAGGTCGTCGAGTACTACAACGCGGCGCTCGATCACTACTTCATCACGTGGATCGCGGCGGAGAAGGCGAACCTCGACGCCGGCCTGACGCCCACGCCGTGGACGCGCACGGGCCGGAGCTTCCGCGCCTTCGCCGCGCCGCTGGCGGGGACGAGCCAGGTGTGCCGCTACTACATCCCGCCCGTGCTCGGCAACTCGCACTTCTTCGGCCGCAGCGCCTCCGAGTGCGCCGCCGCGCAGCGGGCGCAGCCGGGGCTCGTGCTCGAGGATCCCGATTACATGCACGTCGTGCTGCCCACGGCGGGGACGTGCCCGGCCGGGACGCAGCCCGTGTACCGGCTGTTCAACAACCGCGCCGACGCCAACCACCGCTATACGGTGGACCGCGCGCTGCGCGACGCCATGGTGGCCGACGGCTGGATCGCCGAGGGCGACGGCGCCGACCGCGTGGCGATGTGCGCGCCCGCCTGACGACGACGTCAGAAGACGTGCCGCTGCAGCTTGGCCTGGTGCAGGATCGTCGTCGAGATCTCCTCGATCGACTTGGTCGTCGTGTCGAGCATCGGGATGCGCTCGCGCGCCATCATCGCCTCGGCCTCGCGCACCTCGTAGCGGCAGTTGTCGAGCGACGCGTAGCGGCTCGACGGCCGGCGCTCCTCGCGGATCTCGCGCAGCCGCTCCGGCTGGATCGTGAGCCCGAACAGCTTGTCGCGGAACGGCTGGACGGACGCCGGCAGCCGGCGGTCGACGAAGTCGTCGGGAGTCAGCGGGAAGTTCGCGGCACGGATGCCGAACTGCAGCGCGAGGTAGAGCGACGTCGGCGTCTTCCCGCAGCGGGACACGCCGACCAGGATCACCTGCGCCTTGGCGAGGTCGCGCGTCGACGCGCCGTCGTCGTGCGCCTGCGTGAAGTTGATCGCCTCCATCCGCGCGAAATAGGTGTGGCTGTCCGCGATGCCGTGCGAGCGGCCGGCCGCGTGCGAGCTCCGCGCGCCCAGCTCGGCCTCCAGCGGCTGGATGAACACCTGGAAGAAGTCGAGCATCAGCGCGTCCGCCTCGCCGCGGATGCGCGCGCTCATCGCCTCGTCGACGATCGAGCTGATGACGATCGGACGCCGGCCCTCGCGCGCCGCGGTCTCGTTCACCTGCGCGATCGCCTCGTCGACGCGTTCCGGCGTATCGACGAACGGAATCGTGACGCGGTGGAACGCGAAGTCCTCGAACTGCGTCAGCAGGCTGCCGCCCAGCATCTCCGCGGTGATGCCGGTGCGGTCGGACAGGAAGAACACGGTGCGGCGGTTCGGCACGGGTGTCTCGCGCGGCGCCTACCAGTTCGCCCAGACCGGCGCCGTGCCGGCCGGCAGCGGCGGCAGGCCACCCAGGTCGAGCCAGCTCTCGCCGGGGCCGTGGAAGTCCGAGCCCGCCGACGCCAGGAGTCCGTGGCTGCGCGCGAGCGCGGCGAACTCCGCCGCCTGCGCCGACGTGTGCGACGGCGACAGCACCTCGATCGCGTCGCCGCCGGCGTCGCGGAAATCGCCGAGCAGCCGCCGCATCCCGGTCGCGGTCACGCGGTAGCGCCCCGGGTGCGCGAGCACCGCCTGTCCGCCCGCGTCGTGGATCCACGCGACGGCGTCGGACAGCGGCGCCCACGCATGCGCGACGAAGCCCGGCTTGCCCTGCGTCAGGTAGCGCTTGAACACGTCCTTGGTCTCGCGCGCGTGGCCGGCCTCGACGAGGAAGCGCGCGAAGTGCGAGCGGGAGATGAGCCGGTCGCTGGTGACGTGGCGGCGCGCGCCTTCGTACGCGCCGGGAATGCCCGCGGCCGCGAGGCTCTCCGCGATCCGGCGCGCGCGGGCGTCGCGCCCGCCGCGGACCGCCGCGAGGCCGCCGTCGAGCGTGCGGTTCGCCGCATCGACGTTGAGGCCGACGACGTGGACCGTGTGCCGCTCCCAGCTGACCGAGACCTCGACGCCGGGCACGAACGCGATGCCGGCGGCGCGTGCCGCTGCGGCGCCTTCGGCGAGCCCGCCGGTGTCGTCGTGGTCAGTCAGCGCGAGGACGTCCACACCGCGCTCCGCCGCGCGGGCGACGAGCGCCGCGGGCGCGAGCAGGCCGTCGGACGCGGTCGAGTGCGAGTGCAGGTCGTAGCGGGTCATGGCGACGCGCCGGGCGCGGACCAGCGCGCGGGGCAAGCCCTCGATGCTAGCAGAACGGCCGCGGCGGTCCGCCGAGTCCCGCCGGTGCCGATGCGCAGATCGGTGCGCGGTTCCCCTTCGCGTGAGGAGGCGATTGGCGTAATCTGGCCCGTCCGCAAGCCGTCGCGCGAATGCGACGGTTTGCCGGCCGCGCGCGCCGTTCGTCCGGTTCGACTTGCGCCGGCGCGGAAATCGGTCAAAAATATGCCAATGGTATAGGCGTCGCCCCGCGGCGCCCGAGCGTAACCACTTGTCCGAACCGCGCTGCGAACCGAAGGCCAAGCCACTGTGAAGATCCTCGACCGCGTCCTCAATCCCCGCGAAATCCGGCGGCGTCTCGGCATGAACCAGGAGCAATTCTGGACGCAGATCGGCGTCACGCAGAGCGGCGGCTCGCGTTACGAGAGCGGTCGCGAAATGCCGCGCCCGGTCAAGGAGTTGCTGCGGCTGGTTCATGTGGAACAGCTCGATTTGTCGCAAGTCAAGCGCGTCGACTTCGAAATCATCAGCTATCTCAAGGAATCGCACCCGGACCTGTACCGGACGCTGCGCCGGGCCGTGAAGAGCCGGCACCGGCACGGCCCGGACACCGGCGTGAACCTCGCCGGCGACGGCGAAGGCGAAGGCCACGGAATGGACGACGACCTGGACGACCCGACGACGACGCGCGGGGAGGAGCCGCCGCGGGTCTGACCGGCGCGGCTCCACCGCTTCCCTCCGTGCGGCCGCCTCCGGGCGGCCGCGGTGTTTTCCGCGCCCGGAGGCGTCGTCCCGCGCCGCAACACGCCGCAGGCCTGCGCACCCGCGCGGTAGAATGACGGCCATGCCCGCGCCCCGTCCTGCGGCGCGTCATTTCCCACGGGTTCCACCTGCGAATCATGACCAACGACAAGCCACGGGTGATCCCGTTCGAGCGGCTGCGGATGACCGACGTCGAGGAGGTCGGCGGCAAGAACGCGTCGTTGGGCGAGATGATCGGCCAGCTGGCCGGCGCGGGCATCCGCGTGCCCGGCGGCTTCGCGACGACGGCCTCTGCGTACCGTGAATTCCTCGCGCACGAGGGCCTGGCGGAACGCATTGCCGCGCGTCTGCGCGCGCTCGACGTCGACGACGTCACCGCGCTCGCGGAGGCCGGCGCGCAGATCCGCGGCTGGCTGGTCGCGGCTCCGTTGCCGCCGGCGCTGGAGCAGGCCATCCGGTCCGCCTACGCCGAGCTGGCCGCCGACGGCAGCGCGTCGTTCGCGGTCCGGTCGTCGGCCACCGCCGAGGACCTGCCCGACGCCTCGTTCGCGGGACAGCAGGAAACATTCCTCAATATCAATGGTATAGAGAACGTACTTCACGCGATACGCGAAGTATTCGCGTCGCTCTACAACGACCGCGCGATCGCCTACCGCGTCCACAAGGGGTTCGCCGACGTCGACGTCGCGCTCTCCGCCGGCGTCCAGCGCATGGTCCGCAGCGACTTGGGCGCGGCGGGCGTCATGTTCACGCTCGACACCGAATCCGGCTTCGACCAGGTCGTGTTCATCACGGCGTCGTACGGCCTGGGCGAGACCGTCGTGCAGGGCTCGGTGAACCCGGACGAGTTCTACGTCGACAAGCGCAACCTCGCGGCCGGCCGGCCGGCGATCCTGCGCAAGAGCGTCGGCGGCAAGGCGCTGAAGATGGTCTTCGCGAGCGCGCAGGCGGCGGGCAAGTCGACGGCGACCGTCGAGGTGCCGGCGGCCGAGCGCGTCCGCTTCGCCATCACGGATACCGAGGCCGAGGCGCTCGCCCGCGCGGCGATCACGATCGAGCGGCACTACGGCCGGCCGATGGACATCGAGTGGGGCCGCGACGGCCACGACGGCGAGCTCTACATCCTGCAGGCGCGGCCGGAAACCGTGAAGTCGCAGGAGGGCGCCGCCGACCGGCTGCGGCGCTACCGGCTCGGGCGCCGCTCGCGCGTGCTGGCGTCGGGCCGCGCGATCGGCCAGAAGGTCGGGCAGGGCCGCGTGCGCCTCGTGCGCTCGGCGTCCGAGATGTCGCGGGTGGCGGCCGGCGACGTGCTGGTCACCGAGATGACCGACCCGGACTGGGAGCCGGTGATGAAGCGGGCCGCCGCGATCGTCACCAACCGCGGCGGGCGCACGTGCCACGCGGCGATCATCGCACGCGAGCTCGGCATCCCGGCGGTCGTCGGCTGCGGCGACGCCACGCGCGCGCTGGCCGACGGCGTCGAGGTCACCGTGTCGTGCGCCGAGGGCGACACCGGGCACGTGTACGAAGGGCTGCTGCCGGTCGAGGTGGTCGACGTCGCGCTCGACCGGATGCCGCCGGCGCCGACCAAGATCATGATGAACGTCGGCAACCCGGAGCTCGCCTTCGAATTCCAGCGCCTGCCCAACGAGGGTGTCGGCCTCGCGCGGCTCGAGTTCATCATCAACCGCAACGTGGGCATCCACCCGAAGGCGCTGCTCGAGCTCGACCGGCAGCCGCCGGAGCTTGAGCGCGAGATCGAGGCGCGCATCGCCGCTTACGCGAGCCCGACCGCGTTCTACGTCGAGAAGGTCGCCGAAGGCGTCGCCACCATCGCCGCCGCGTTCTGGCCGAAGAAGGTGATCGTCCGCCTGTCGGACTTCAAGTCCAACGAGTACTCGAACCTCCTCGGCGGCGACCGCTACGAGCCGCACGAGGAGAATCCGATGCTGGGCTTCCGCGGGGCGTCGCGCTACGTCGCGCCCGAGTTCTACGACTGCTTCGCGCTCGAATGCGCAGCGATGAAGCGCGTGCGCGACACGATGGGCTTCACGAACGTCGAGCTGATGATCCCGTTCGTGCGCACGCTGGCCGAGGCCGGGCAGGTGCTGGCGCTGCTCGCGAAGAACGGCCTGAAGCGCGGCGAGAACGGCCTGCGCGTCGTCATGATGTGCGAGCTGCCGTCCAACGCGATCCTCGCCGAGCGCTTCCTCGAGCACTTCGACGGCTTTTCCATCGGCTCCAACGACATGACGCAGTTGACACTGGGCGTGGACCGCGACTCGGGCGGCCCGATCGCCGCGACGTTCGACGAGCGCGACGACGCGGTGAAGGCGATGCTGTCGCTGGCGATCAAGGCGTGCCAGAAGCACGGCAAGTACGTCGGCATCTGCGGCCAGGGGCCGTCCGACCACCCGGACCTCGCGCAGTGGCTGGTCGGGCAGGGCATCGAGAGCATGTCGCTCAACCCCGATACCGTCGTCGAGACCTGGCTCGCGCTGGCGGAGGCCGCCAAGACCGGCGCTGCCGCGCGCGCCTGACCGCGCCGCGCGTAGGCCGAACGGCCGATAGTCCGGCGCACGCCGCGAGCGTGCAATGGGCGGCATGCGCATGCCGCCGGCCGGCCGCGTCGGGTTGTGGCCCTCCCGCGTGGCGGGGGTGGCCATCGGCCACGCGGCCCGCGCGCCGAGCGGCGGCGGGCTCGCGCTCCC
>JAYRNW010000200.1:0-25392 GCA_041911995.1 Casimicrobiaceae bacterium
CGATCAAGCCGAAGGCGGCGGACGGCGCGGAGGCCGTGGCCGCCGCCGTGGCGGCGGCCGCGCCGCCCCCGCGGGCGCCGGCGGTCAGCATCCACGACTACGTGAGCGAGATGGCCGTCGGCACGTGGCTCGCGTTCACGAAGGAAGGCGCGCCCGTCAACGCGCGCCTGACGTGGGTGAGCCCGCTGCGCACCAAGTACCTGTTCACCAGCCGGTCGCGCGCGCGCGCCTTCGTCTACACGCCGGAGGAGCTCGCCTACGAGATCGGTGCCGGGCAGATCTCGCTGGTCGTCGAGCCGGTGCCGCTGTTCGACCGCGCGGTCAGCGCCGCGCTCGATTCGCTGGCCGCGCGCCAGCCGGCGGCGGCGCCGGCGTGACGGCGTCCCGTCGCGCCGTCGCCGTGCGGGCGGCCGCGGCGCGATGACCGGCGGCGGCCTGCGGCACCTGATCGACCTCGTCGCGCTGACCGCGCCGCTGTTTCTGCTCGTGTTCGTCGGCTACGCACTGTCGCGCTGGGGCCGCTGGCCGAAGGTCGCCTCCGACGCGCTGACCCGCTTCGTGTTCGCCGTCGCGATCCCCGCGTTCCTGTTCCGGCTGATGAGCGGCTTTCCCGGCATGCCGCCGGTCGACGCGCGGCTGCTGGTCGCCTACTTCGGCGGCGGCGCCATCACGTTCGCGCTCGCGCGCGTCGTCGCGGCCGGTGCGTTCCGCATGGACGGCGTCGCGCAGTCGATCTTCGGCGTCGGCACGATCTTCTCGAACACCGTGCTGCTCGGCATACCGCTCGCCAAGGTCACGCTCGGCGACGCCGCGCTGCCGCCGGTGTCGCTGGTGATCGTGTTCAACGCGCTCGTGCTGTGGACGCTCGTGACCGTGTCGGTCGAATGGGCGCGCCAGCGCGAGCTGTCGGCGCGCGGCCTGTCGAAGACCGTCGTCGGCGTCGTCACCAACCCGGTCGTCGCCGCGATCCTGCTCGGCACCGCGTTCGGCTTCACCGGCCTGCCGCTGCCCGGCTTCGCCGCCGACACGCTGGCCCTGGTGAGCCAGGCGGCCGTCCCGCTGTCGCTGATCGTGCTGGGCATGGGCCTCGCCGAATACGGGATCGGCGACGGCTGGCGGCCGAGCCTGGCGCTCGCGGCGATCAAGCTCGCCGTGTTTCCGCTGGTCGTCCTCGCCGTCGCCCGCGTCCTCGCTCTCCCTCCGCGCGAGACGCAGGCCGTCGTGATGCTGGCGTCGCTGCCGGTGGGGGCCAACGTCTACCTGATGGCGCGGCAGTTCGGCGCGCTCGAGGGGCCGGTGGCCGCGAGCCTCGTGCTCACGACGCTTGCCGCGGCCGTGACCACGCCGCTGCTGCTCGCCTTCCTGCCCTGACGGGGCCGCCGCGCCGTGCGGCAGCGTGTCGCACCGGGCCCGCGGCCCGCCGTGCGAAAATGCGGGTGCGGCAAGCCCCCCTCCCATCATGCCAACGACCGAACCGAAGAAACCCTACCAGGTGCGCCGATCCGCGATCCACGGACGCGGCGTGTTCGCCATCGCGGAGATCGCGCGGGGCACGTGCATCGTCGAGTACAAGGGCAAACGCACGACGTGGGACGAGGCGCTCGCGCGCCCGGACCCCTATCCGGACGACCCCGCGCACACGTTCCTGTTCGAGATCGACGACGGCCGCGTCATCGACGCGCGCGTGCGCGGAAACGAGGCGCGCTGGATCAACCACTCGTGCGCGCCCAACTGCGTCACGCACGAGGACGACGCCGGCCGCGTGTTCGTCGAAGCGAAGCGCAGGATCCGTCCCGGCGAGGAACTGACGTACGACTACCGGCTGTCGGTCGAGGGCCCGCTGACCCGGGCCGAGCGCGCGCAGTACGCGTGCCGGTGCGGCTCGACCCGCTGCCGCGGCTCGCTGCTGCGCGCCCTGCGGCGCGGCTGAACGCACGGACGCCTCCTCCGGGCGCGGCTCGTCGGCCCGTCCGAACCGCAGGTCCGCGCGCACGCCCTCTGCGCGGGGCGCGACGCTAGAATCCGCCCCATGATTCGGGGACGCCGCATGCCCGTGCTCGCCGCGCTCGTCGTCGCGTCGACGCTGACGCTCGCCGCCGCGCCGGCCGCCGCACAGGGCGGCGCCAACGCGCTGCCCGGCCTTTCGGCGCTGCCCAAGGCGCCCGCGGACACCCGGCTGCCGGGTCCCGACCCGCGGCAGTGCGGCACGTCGCAGTACGCGGCGCTGTGCGCGATGGGGCGCTGGTCGCAGTTCGCGCGCATCGAGGTCACGCTGACCGCGGGCCCGTTCTCGGGCACGTACACGATGGAACGGCCGGACAACGGCGAGACGCTGACGACCTACCGCGAGCGCTCGCCGGCCGGACGCCGCGGCGGCGAGGTGCTGCTGATCAACGACACGACGTTCGCGTACCGCACGCGCGAGACCGTGCCGACCGACGACGACGCGCTCGACTACCTGCTGGCCGCGCCGAACATGGCGGCGCAGTTGGTCGCCGTGCTGCTCGACCAGGCCGTGCTCGGCGGGCCGCGCGACGTGACCGCGCCCATGACGATCTCGGCCGGCAGCGCGACGCAGTACGTGCGCACGGAGACGCCGACGCGCGCCGCGCTGTACGGCCCCCCGTGGCGCGTCACCGGCTCGGTCCGGCCCGCCGCCGACGGCGCGCTCGCGTTCGCGCTGAAGTTCGCGTTCCATCCGGTCGACAAGGCCGGGCGGCGCGACGCTCGCCGCAGCGAAACGCTGGACCTGGCCGGCGTCGTGTCCTTCGCGAACCGCCGCCGCGCGATGCCCGAGTCGCTCGACCTCGTCGGCTGGAAGCTCGTGCGCAACGGCAGCGAGCTGCCGGCGGTGTCGACGCTCGCCGAGGCGCGGACGAGCGCCGGACCGTAGCGCCGGGCGCGCCCGGTCAGAGCGACGCGCGGGCGAAGCAGGCGGCGAGGAAGCGCGCGCGGTGGTCGTCGGGGGCGGCCGGCGCGTCGAACACGTCGCGCGCCGCCTGCGTGAGCAGCCGCTCGTCGTCGGCGTCCTTCGCGAACCAGCGCAGCGCCGGCGGATAGGCCTGGATCAGCTCGAGGTCGTCGTCGAGCCGGCGCAGGAATTCGTCGCGCGCCACGCCGTTCTCGCGCGCCCGCGCGGCGTTGGCGATGAAGTCCGAGCCCTCGAAGCATTCGGTCACCGTCAGCGCGCTGGCGCCCGCGCCCAGCGCGCCCGCCATGGCCGCCGCCGCCACCGCGCCCCGCCAGATCGCCTTCATCGCCGTCGCCTCCTCGCGCATCGCCCGGATGCCGCCGCGTGCCATCGTAGACCGGTGCTGCCCGCCCCACACTCGTGCTGCGCAGCATCGCGCCGTTGCCGTGCGTGGCTTCCGCCGGCACAATCGCAGCCGACGCGGCGCCGCCGGCGCCGCACCTGCGGCACAATGCACCCATGGCACGCAAACAGCGCAACCGCCCCGCCGGCACGACCGTCATCCTCGAGCACGACTCGCGCGTGCTCGCCGACAACCCGCTGGGCGACCCGCACATCCGCAAGCTCGCCGTGTGGCTGCCCCCCGGCTACGACCAGGGCGTGGCGCGCGGCAGCGGCGCGGGCCGCGGCCGGCGGTACCCGGTCCTGTTCGACCTCGTGGGCTTCACCGGGTCGGGCCTCGCGCACCTCAACTGGCGGCCGTTCGACGAGAACGTGCCGGAGCGCGCCGCCCGCCTCATCCGCGAGCGGAAGATGGGCCCGTGCATCATCGTCTTCCCCGACTGCTTCACGTGCCTCGGCGGCAACCAGTACGTGAACTCGCCGGCGATCGGCCGCTACGCCGACTACCTGACGCGCGAGCTCATCCCGCACGTCGACCGCGAGTTCCGCACGCTCGCCGCGCGCGAGCATCGTGGCTGCTTCGGCAAGTCGTCGGGCGGCTACGGCGCGATCATCCACGGCATGAAGTACGCGCGGTACTGGGGCGCGATCGGCGACCACTCCGGCGACGCGTACTTCGACTTCTGCTACCTCAACGACTGGCCGCGGACGCTGAACGAGCTCGACCGCTACCGCAAGCCGCGCCGGCGCGCGGGCCGGCAGGCCGTCCGCGCGACGTCGCCGGACGGCGCCGACGACGGCCGCGTCAAGCGCTTCCTCGAGGCGGTGTGGCGCAAGGACAAGCTGAGCGACGGCGAGGGGCACGCGCTGATGGAGCTCGCCATGGCCGCCACGTACGACCCGGACCCCACGGTGCCGCTCGGCTTCCGGCTGCCGTTCGACCTCGACACCGGCGAGCTCATCGCGAAGCGCTGGCGGCGCTGGCTCGCGCACGACCCCATCCACCTCGTCGGCCGCTACGCACGCAACCTGAAGTCGCTGTCCGGCATCTACATCGACTGCGGCTGGCGCGACCAGTACCATCTGCACTACGGTGCGCGGATCCTGTCGCGGCAGCTCGCCGCCCACGGCATCGCGCACACGTACGAGGAGTTCGACGACACACACTCGTCGATCGACTACCGGATGGACGTGAGCCTGCCGTTCCTCTACCGCGCGCTGAAGCCGTGAGCCCGACGCCGGCGCGACCGCCGATCCGCGCGTGCGTGGCGGCCGCGCTGTGCGCGCTCGCGCTGGCGTGGGGCCCGGCGGCGCAAGGCGACGCCAACGTGTCGGCGCCGCCGGCGAGCAACCCCGACTTCGACCTGGGCTACGACGCGGTCAAGGCCCGCGACTGGGACCGCGCCGTGTACCACCTCGAGATCGTCGCGAAGGCGGAGCCGGCCAACGCCGACGCGCAGAACCTGCTCGGGTTCGCGTACCGCAACCAGCGCAAGCTCGACCTCGCGTTCCGCCACTACCGCGAGGCGCTGCGGCTCGACCCTGCGCACCGGGGCGCGCACGAATACATCGGCGAGACCTACCTGCTGGCCGGCGACAAGGCGAAGGCGCAGGAGCACCTGGCCGCGCTGGAGCGCATCTGCGGCAAGGGGTGCGACGAGTACCAGGATCTCGCGCGCGCGATCGCGCAGGCGAAGTAGCGGGCGGCGCGGCAACGGAGGCCGGACGATGCGACTCGAGGACATGCGTCCGAGCGACAACGTCGAGGACCGTCGCGGGGGCGGCGGGGGCGGCGGGTTCCCGCTGGGCGGCGGCATGCGATTGGGCGGCGGCGCGCTGATCGTCGTCGTGATCGTCAGCCTGCTCTTCGGCGTCAACCCGCTGCAGTTCCTCGGCATGATGGAAGGCGGCGGCCCGGTCGTCGCGCCGCCGCCGCCGGTGCCTGCGTCCGCACCGCGCGCCGGGCCCGCCAAGTCCGGCGACCAGGACCTCAGGCTCGTCCAGCGCACGCTGGGCGACACCGAGGACGTCTGGACGGCGCTCTTCCAGTCGATGGGGACGCGCTACGAACCGCCGCGGCTCGTGCTGTTCGAGGGCCACGACCGGTCGGCGTGCGGCATGGCGAATGCGGCGGCGGGACCGTTCTACTGCCCGGCCGACCGCAAGGTCTACCTCGACGCGGCGTTCTTCCGCGAGCTCGCGGTCCGCTTCCGCGCGCCGGGCGACTTCGCGGCCGCGTACGTGATCGCGCACGAGATCGGCCACCACGTGCAGAACCAGCTGGGCACGATGCAGAAGTTCGACCAGGCGGCCTCGCGGATGGACGCGCGGCAGCGCAACGCGCTGTCGGTGCGCCTCGAGCTGCAGGCGGACTGCTATGCGGGGGTCTGGGGCTTCTACGCGGCGAAGCGCGATCGCCTCGACCCGGGCGACCTCGAGGAGGGCCTGCGCGCGGCGTCCGCGGTGGGCGACGACACGATCCAGAAGCAGAGCGGCCGCGGCTACGTCGTGCCGGACGCCTTCACGCACGGCAGCGCCGCGCAGCGCGTGCGCTGGTTCCGCACCGGGTTCGCCTCCGGCGACCCGCGCGCCTGCAACACGTTCGCCGCAAAGGACCTCTAGCGCTGTCCGCGAGGTCAGCGGGTGGCGACCGCGCCGTCGCCCTGGAACCGCACGCGCAGCACGACGCGGTCGTACTCGGCCTCGACCCGCGGCGTCACCTCTTCGCCGCGCGCCGTGAACACGTGGCCGCCCTTCGCGCGGCACGCGTTGCGCTCGTATTGGCACGGGCCCATCTCGGGGTGCCGGCGGCACAGCTGCTCCACGCGCGGCTCGTATTCGATGGGCGTCCGGGCGCCCGCGGCCGCGCAGTAGTACAGCGGGCCGGGCAGGAAGTCCCGGGAAGGCATCGCGACCGCCGCCGGCGCCGGCCGCTTCGCGGCCGCGGCCGGCGCGGGCTTCTCCGCGGCGGGCGCGGCCTTCTGCGCGGCGGCCTGCGGCGGCGTGGCCTCGGGGGCGGTTGAGCGCAACGGCGCGAAGAGCTGGCACGCCGCCAGCGCGAACGTCGCGGCGGCGGCGGCGACATGCCGCAGGTGCCGGGTTTCGAAGAGGCGCATCGGCCGATGTAACCACGACCCGGCGACGCTGCGCAACGCCTGCGGCGCGCCGGAAAGCTAAAATAACGGCTTTCGCACAACCCCCGAGGAATCCGCCATGTCCGCGCGCACCATCGTCGCCATCGCCCTGGCACTCGCCCCGCTCGTCGCCGCCGCCCAGACGCCTGCCCCCGCTGGCGGCGTCGAGGCCGCGGCCGGCTGCACGAAGCCCGACCCGCATCCGGGCCGGATCGCGTCCGACCAGAAGCGGCGCGGCTGGACCAAGGAAGTCAACGAGTGGCAGGCCTGCATGAAGAAGTACATCGGCGGCCTGCAGGAAAAGGCCGACGTGGCGGTCAAGGCCGCCAACGCGGCGAACGCCGAGGCGAGCGCCGCGATCAACGCGTACAACGCGGCGATCAAGGAGTTCCAGGAGCAGGCGGAAGCCGCGCGCTAAGGCGCGCTCACGAGCCCGGCGTGCGGTCGACGCGCGCGACGACGCCGCGGTCGCAGTACACGATGAGGTGCACGTTGTCGCCCTCCTTGGGCAGCCACGTGTAGCGGACCAGGTCGCGCCCGAGCGCGTCGTCGCGCTCGGGGACCGCCGACTGCGACGGACCGAGGTCGGACTCGAGGCGCGCGCACGACGCGCCGGCCGCGAGCGACTGCCGGGTCGCCGGGGCCGCGTTCTCCGGCGGCGGCGCTTCGGGCGGCTGGTCGCCGACCCACGCGACGACGCCGCCCTTGAAGCCGACCCGCGTGTCGAGGTCGCTCCTCCGGTAGACCCAGACTTCGGTCGCCTCTTCGCCGGCGCGCCCGGGCCGCATCTCCTGCGGCGTCCCGTACGCCTGCACGACGAACGCGCGGGGCATGCCCGGCACGACGGTCTTGTCCTTCGCGCGCGCCGCCCACTCGCGGTCGCGGTCCTCTCCGGTGCCGGTGTTGGCGTTGCCGAGCCAGAGCTCGACGCGGCCGCCCTTGTGCGTGTCCGGGCACGGCTGCTGCTGGTACGACGTGCGCCCCGCGCGGTCGACGCACTTGTAGACCTGCGCCGAGGCCGGGACGGCGCCGAGCGCGATCGCCAGCGCAGCGATGGCCGGCGCGGCACGTCGCAGGCGCGCGCCCGCGGTCATTGGACGAGCGTCCGCTCGACGTCGGCCACCTTGCCGTCCGCGCAGGTGAACGCCGTGCGCATCTGCGGGTCGCCGGCCCTGGGGTCGTAGAAGTAGCGTATGGCCCCCGCGCCGCCGCCGGTCGCGGGCACCGGCTGCTGGCGATCGGCGGCGCCGATCTCGGCGAACACGTGTTCGCAGTAGCGGCCGGCGATCACGAAGCGGCGGTTCTGTGCGCCCTGCAGCGCGGAGGCGGCCGGTGCCGCCGGCGGCGCCGCGGCAGACGCTGCGGCCGGGGCGGCGGCCGGCGCGGCGGGCGGCGCCGGCGGGGCTTCCTTCGCCGGATCGCGCGCCCACGCGACGTTCGGGCCGGCAAAGCCGACGACCAGCGCGCCGTCCTTGCCGTCGTAGCGCCAGACTTCGGTGGCATCGTCGCGCGGCGTGCCGGGCTTGATCTCGGATGGCGTCCCGCGCGCGCGCAGCACCCACCGCTTCGGCATCCCCTTCACGACGCGCGCCTCGCGGGCGGCCGTCTCCCACGCCGTCGTGTCCTCGCGGGTTTCCGCCTTGGGCAGCTCGACCGTCCGGCCCGCCTGTCCGCGCGTGCACGGCGAGTCCTGGTAGGTGACGTTGCCCTCGGCGTCGACGCACTTGACCACGCTCGCCTGGCCCTGCGCGAGCGCGGCGACGGCGAGCGCCGCGGCGGCCCCGAGGGCGCAACGGGTCGCGACCGGCAGCCGGAGGCGGCGCTTCATTGCGCTATCATGCCTCATCATGCCCGACCCGCGCAGCGATGCCGCCGCGCCGCGCGCCCCACGGGTGCCGCCCGCGGCCCCGCCCCGCGCCGTCCGGCTCCTCCCGCGGGCGCGCCTCCTCGCGCCGTGGACCCGCTGACCCGGCCGCGCCACCGATGCCGGCCCGCGCCCTCATCACGCCGCAGCCCGGCCTGACCACGGTCGCCGACGACACGGCGCGCGCGATCGCCCGCGCGCTGCGCGAGGGCTTCGACCGCCATTACGCGCTGTTTCGCGACTGCGCCCGCGCGGCGAAGCGCCACTTCGAGACGCGCAACTTCCGCGCGCTGCGGCACGTCGCGCGCGACCGCATCGACTTCTACGACCGGCGCGTCGTCGAGACCGTCGAGCGCATCGAGCGCGAGTTCCGCTCGGCCGGCCTCGCCGAGGGCGGCGCCGACGCGCTGTGGGAACGGGTCAAGCTCCACTACATCGGCATGCTGATCGACCACCGGCAGCCCGAGTGCGCGGAGACGTTCTTCAACTCGGTGTCGTGCAAGATCCTGCACCGGACGTACTTCCACAACCGGTTCATCTTCGTGCGGCCGGCGATCTCCACCGAGCACATCGAGGCCGACCCGCCGACGTACCGCAGCTACTACCCGCTCGAGCAGGGCGTGCGCAGCGCGCTGATCGACGCCGTGCTCGACTTCCGGCTGGAGCCGCGCTTCGCCGACTTCCGGCGCGACCTCATGCACCTGCTCGCGGCGTTCCGCCGGCGGGTCCCGCGCCCGTACCGGCCGGAGGCGAACTGCCAGATCCAGGTGCTCTCGTCGCTGTTCTACCGCGACCGGACGGCGTACGCCGTCGGGCGCGTCGTCGACGGCCCGGCGACGATGCCGTTCGCCGTCGCGCTGAAGCACGCCGCCGACGGCCGCCTCTACGTCGACGCGCTGTTGACCGAGGAGTCCGAGCTCGCGCTGCTGTTCTCGGCGAACCGGTCGTACTTCCTCGTCGACATGGAAGTGCCCTCCGCGTACGTCAACTTCCTGCACGCGATGCTGCCGGACAAGACGAAGTCCGAGCTCTACACGATGGTCGGCCTGCAGAAGGCCGGCAAGAACCTGTTCTACCGCGACTTCCTGCACCACCTCGCGCACTCGCGCGACCGCTTCACCGTCGCGCCCGGCATCCGCGGGCTCGTGATGTGCGTGTTCACGCTGCCGTCGTACCCGTACGTGTTCAAGGTGATCCGCGACCGCATCGCGGCGTCCAAGGACACCGACGCGACGAAGGTCCGGCAGAAATACGCGCTGGTCAAGCACCACGACCGCGCCGGCCGGATGACCGACGTCCTCGAGTACTCGGACGTCGCGTTCCCGCGCGAGCGCTTCGCC
Source organism: Casimicrobiaceae bacterium (assembly GCA_041911995.1). Lineage (GTDB taxonomy): Bacteria > Pseudomonadota > Gammaproteobacteria > Burkholderiales > Casimicrobiaceae > VBCG01. The sequence continues at coordinate 9,652 of JAYRNW010000200.1, forward strand.
CCCGAGCTCTTGGCCGAACTCCTCGACGTCGCGCCGTCGCAGGTCGAGGTGAGCGGCGAGCGCGTCACCGTGCGCCACGTCTACATCGAGCGGCGGATGACGCCGATGAACCTCTACCTCGAGTCGGCCGACGATGCGCAGCGGACGGCGGCGGTGCGCGACTACGGCGAGGCGCTGCGCGAGCTCGCCGCCGTCAACATCTTCCCCGGCGACCTGCTGTTCAAGAACTTCGGCATGACGCGCTACGGCCGCGTGGTGTTCTACGACTACGACGAGATCGAGTACCTCGTCGACTGCGTGTTCCGGCGCATTCCGACGCCACCGCCCGGCTTCGACGAGATGTCGGGCGACGTCTGGTACCCGGTCGGGCCGCGCGACGTGTTCCCGGAGGAGTTCGCGACGTTCCTGCTCACCGACCCGCGGGTGCGCGAGGCGTTCCTCGCGTTCCACGCCGAACTGGTCGACGCCGCCTGGTGGTGCGCCGAGCAGGACCGGCTGCGCGGCGGGGAGCTGGCCGAAGTACTGTCGTATCCCGCGCGCGTGCGCTTCCCGCAACCGCCGGCGGCGCCCGGCGCGTAGGGCCGAGCACGCTCGCCACGACGGCCGCCGCGCGACCGACCCCGGCGCGCCCCGTGCCGTCAACCCGTAGTCGACAACTTCGGCCGGCCTGCCGCCCGGCGGGCCGTGACGACCGGCCTTCGGCTGCCCGGCCGGTCACGACCCCGGGCTGCCCATACTGCCGTCCACAACAACGTGGCGCGGAGCCGCCGCCGGTGCCGGCAGGCCGGGCCCGCGTACGCGAGTCCACGCCGTGACGCCCCGCGCGGGCGGGCCAGTGACGGATGGGCCTTTCGGGGGTCGCAGCGTGCACGTCAGCGCGTTCGAGTTGTATAGGATCGGGCCAGGACCCTCGTCGTCGTCGACGGTCGGCCCGCAGCGCGCCGCGCTGCGCTTCGTGCACGATATCTCGGCCGACGGGCTGCTGCCGCTGACCGCCAAGGTCGAGGCCGAACTCTACGGCGGCCTCGCGTTCCACGGCCGCGAGCACGGCACCGACCGCGCGGTCGTCGCCGGCCTGTCGGGCCAGCTTCCGGAGCGCTGCGACGGCCCCGCCATCGCGCTGTGCCTGTCGCGTGCGGAGACCGAGCGGTCGCTCCGGCTGGGCGGGCGCCAGCGCGTGCGGTTCGATCCGCGCCACGACCTGCGCCTCGTCATCAACCATTCGCTCGCCTACGACGGCAACGCCGTCCGCTTCCTCGCGCGCAACCTGCACGGCGAGGTCATCGCGTCGCGCGTCTACTTCTCCACCGGCAACGGCACGGTGCTGGGCGAGGACGACGCGGCGCACGGCCCGGCGATGCCGCGGGTACCCTATCCGTGCGCGACCGCGGCCGCGATGCTCGAGGCGTGCCGCGCGCACGGCAAGAAAATCGCCGAGCTCGCGCGCGCGAACGAATTCACGTATTTCAGCCCGGGCGAGGTCCGCGCCGGTCTGCTGCTCGTCTTGCAGGAGATGCGCGCCTCCGTCGAGCGCGGGCTGACCAACGAGGGCACGCTGCCCAGCGGCGACCGGCGCACGGCGCCGATGTGGCTCGACGCGGCGCGCGCGACCGGCGCGCCGCCCGCGCAACTGTGCGCCGTCTACGCGACGGCCGTGGCCGAGGAGAACGCCGGCGGCGGCCGCGTGGTGTCGGCCCCGTCCAGCGGGTCGGCCGGACCGGTGGCCGCGCTGCTGCAGCTGTGGCGCGACAGCGCGCCGCTCGGCCACGAGGAGCGCGCGATCGAGTTCCTGCTGGCCGGCGCGGCCATCGGCGCGCTGCTGCGCGCCGCCGGCGTGCGCCAGGTCGGCTGCCAGGGCGAGGTCGGCGTGGCCTCCGCGATGGCCGCCGCCGGGCTCGCGGCCGCGCTGGGCGGCAGCAACGCGCAGATCCTGCACGCGGCGGAGCACGCGCTCGAGCCGCACCTGGGGCTCGCGTGCGACCCCAGCGCCGCGCGCATCGAGCAGCCGTGCATCGAGCGCAACGCGCTCGCCGCCCGCCGCGCCCACGACGCCGCCACCGCCGCGGTGCGGGTGCCGTCGCCGCGCGTGGGCTTCGACGCGCTCGCCCGCTCGGTCGTCGAGTCGGGGCGCGTGCTGGCCGGGCGCTACAAGTCGGAGGCGAGCGGCGGCATCGCCGGCAACGGCGGCGGGTGCGGAGCCGCGCGGTGCCGGCCGCCGCCGCGGCGCCCTCGGTGCTATCCTCGGGCGCATCGCCACGTGGAGCGCCGCGCATGTCCCCGCCGTCCCGCCTTCTCGTCCTGGCCGCGCTCGTCGCCGCGGTCGCGCTGTCCGCGTGCGAGAACCCGCAGAAGAAGCGCGAGGAGGAGCTCGCGAAGAACACGTTCGCATGCCAGCTGAACGGCGAGCGCTTCGTCGTGCGCTTCGCCGAAGGCGAGGCCCGCGTGCTGCTGCCCGGCGCGCAGCGGGTCACGCTCTACCAGATCCCGAGCGCCGCGGGCGGCGTCCGCTACAGCAACGGCAACATGGAACTGCGCGGCCGCGGCGCCGAGCTGCAGCTCGTCGTCGACAACGTGACGACGCCGCTGCGCGACTGCGAGCCGTACGCGCTGCTGCCACCCGCGAAGTGACCGACGCCGCGCGGATGCCCGGGCCCGGCGGGCCGACCGCCGTCGGCGTGATCGGCGCTGGCGCGATGGGCATGGGCGTCGTGCGCAGCCTGCTGCGCGCCGGCTTCGACACGCGCGTCCGCGACATCCGCGCCGAGGCCGAGGCGGAAGCGGCGGCGCTCGGCGCCACGTGCGAGCCCACGCCCGCCGCGCTGGTGCGCGCGTGCGGCGTGGCGATCGTCCTCGTCGTCGACGCGCCGCAGGTCGAGACGGTCCTGTTCGGCCCCGGCGGCGCGGCCGCGGCGCTCGCCGGCGGCCGCGTCGTGCTGCTCGCGTCCACCTGCGATCCGGACTACGTCGCGGCGCTCGCGCCGCGCGTGGCCGCGCACGGCGGCGCGCTCGTCGACGGCCCGGTGTCCGGCGGCCCGCGCCGCGCGGCGGACGGGACGATGACGATGATGGTCGCCGGCGACGACGCCGCGCGCGCCCGCTGCGCGCCGGTGCTCGCGGCGATCGCCGGGACCGTGTTCCACGTCGGCACGCGCGCCGGCGACGCGGCGCGGTTCAAGATCGTCAACAACCTGCTCGCCGCCGTGAACCTCGCGGCCGGCGCCGAGGCGCTCGCGCTCGCCGCGAAGGCGGGCCTCGATCCGCGCGTCGTCGTCGACGTCGTCAACGCGTCGTCCGGCGGCAGCTGGATCTTCGCCGACCGCATGCCGCGCGCGCTGGCCGGCGACTACGCGCCGCGCGCCGCGACGCGGATCCTCGCGAAGGACGTCGGCATCGCCGTCGCGTTCGCGCAGCGGCACGGCGTGTCGGTGCCGTTCGCGGAAGCGGCGCAGGCGACGTTCGCGGCGAGCGTGGCGGCGGGACTGGGCGAGGAGGACGACGCCGCCGTCTGCAAGCACGCCCGCGCGCGCGCCGGACTGCCGCCCGCGTAAGGACGCGCGCCGCGTGCGCGACTCACGGCCGCGGGCACTGCGCCCGTCCTGCCCCAAGGAGCCTTCGATGACCACGTTCGCCCGCCTCCGCACCCTCGCCTTCGCGTGCGCCGCCCTCGCGGCCGCGCTGTTGCCGGTCGCTGCCGCTGCGCAGGCGGGCAAGCCGGCGCCCGCGGAAACGGCCGTGGCCACGTTCGCCGGCGGCTGCTTCTGGTGCATGGAGCCGCCGTACGACAAGCTGCCGGGCGTGCTCGGCACGACGTCGGGCTACATGGGCGGCACCGTGAAGAACCCGACGTACGAGCAGGTGTCGAGCGGCGCCACCGGCCACGCCGAGGTGGTCCAGGTCCTGTACGACCCGCGCAAGGTGAGTTACGACAAGCTGCTGGAGGTGTTCTGGCACAACGTCGACCCGACCGTGACCAACCGCCAGTTCTGCGACGTGGGCACCCAGTACCGGACGGCCATCTTCGTCCACACGGAGGAGCAGCGCGCCGCGGCCGAGAAGTCGAAGGCGCTGCTCGCGATGACGAAGCCGTTCAAGGACCCGATCGTGACGCCGGTCGTCGCGGCGACCGAGTTCTGGCCCGCCGAGGACTATCACCAGGACTATTACGTCAAGAATCCGGCCCGGTACACGTATTACCGGACGGGATGCGGGCGCGACGCGCGGCTGAAGGCGCTGTGGGGCGCCGCCGCCGGCCACTGATCAGACGAGGCCGACGGCGCTGGCGACGGCGCCCGCGAGCGTCGAGGCGACCAGCAGCAGCACCATCGCGATGCCGACGAACTCCGCCTGCTGGCCGCGCCGCACGTTCAGCACGCGCCTGGCGCCCAGCCACCAGACGTACAGCGAATGGCACAGGCCGGCCAGCCCGACGACCGCCATCACCGGCAGCAGCAGCGTGGCCCCCGCGAGCATGACCGGGACGGCGCCGTAGGTCGCGACGGCGAGCGCGGTCCGGTAGTCGCGCGCGCTGCCGTAGAGCGGCGCGAGCAGCACGAAGATCCCGGCCAGCGCGAACACCGACACGACCGACGCGATCAGCGTCGTGGCGCCGGCCGCGAGGATCTCCTGCGGCGGCACGAGGTAGCCCAGCTCCTCGTCCCACGCGCGGTCGAAGCAGCGCATTCCGATGACCGTGGCGACCGGCGCCAGCAGCGACAGCGGCAGGATGAACCGGCGCACGAGCTTCCCCACCGACGGCCGCTCGCGTGCGATCGCGTCCCACTCGTCGTCGGGGTTGAGGACGATGCCGGCGATGCGGCGCAGGACGCGCATCGCAAAAGTATAGCGCCACGTCGCGTTGACGGCGCTTGCCCGCGCGGCCGATACTGGCGGCGCGCGCGCCCGGACCGCGGGCGCGGCACGAACGCGCGAGGCGCACGTGGAAATGAAACGGCTCACCGGCGGCAGCCTGCGCGCCGCCGGCTACGACGCGCGCGAGCGGCTGCTGGTCGTCGAGCTCACCGCCGGCACCTTCCAGTACGCCGGCGTGTCGGCCGAGGTGTGGCGGCGCTTCTCCACCGCGTCGTCGCCGTGGAGCTTCTTCCGCGACAACATCGAGGAGGAGTACGCGGCGAAGCGCATCCGCTGAGCGCGCGGACGCGCGCCCGCGAAGCGCGGGCGCGCGTCCTGCAGCGGTATTGCGGCGTTACTGGACGGTGAGCTTGCGGCCGGCCGGCTGCGCCTTCTTCGCGAGCGTGAGCTCGAGCACGCCTCCCTCGTACTTCGCCTGGCTCGTCGCCTCGTCGAGCTCCGCCGGCAGCACGAAGCTGCGGTAGACGGCGCCGTAGTAGCGCTCGCTGCGCAGCGCCCGTTCGCCTTCCTTCTGCTCGGTCTCGCGCTTGACCTCGGCGGCGATCGTCACCTGGTTGCCCTCGATCGTCACCTGGATGTCTTCCTTTTTCACGCCGGGGATCTCGGCGTGCACGACGTAGGACTCCGGCGTCTCGGTCACGTCGACCTTGATCGCGGCGGGCCCGTCGCGCAGCGGGCGCACGGGCTTGAAGAAGCCGCGGAAGAGGTCGTCGAACGCGGTGTCGGCGAACGGGTCGTAGACTTGCACGGTCGTCATGGCATGGCTCCTGTCTCGAAAAGGGTGAACGCGGATCGCCGCCCCGCGGGCGCGGCGAGCCGCCGGCATCCCGAATCTGCGGCCGCGTGCGCCGCTTTCAAGCCCCCGCGTGCGCCCTCCCCTTGCGTTTTGGCGGACGGCGTTGGACGATGCCGTCATGCCCCCCTTCCGGGCGGCGACCCTCACCAGGACGGAGACGAGAATGACGGCAAAGCTGACCGCCGCCGAGCGCGGCACGCTGGCCGCGCAGCTCGAGGCGCGGCGGCGCGTGCTGCGTGCGGAGCTGACGGCCAAGCTCGCTGCGCAGGAGAACCCGGCGCTGCTGGCGCTGCGCAACCGGATGGAGGAGACCGACGACTGGGCCGTGGCCGACCTCGAGACGGCGCTCGACGTGGCCGAGGTGTCGCGCGACGCGTCCGAGCTGTCCGAGGTCGAGGCCGCCCTCGAGCGCATCGCCGACGGCACGTACGGCGATTGCGTCGAATGCACGCTGCCGATTCCGTACGCGCGGCTGCGCGTCAGCCCGTCGGCGCCGCGCTGCATCGCCTGCCAGGAGCGGCTCGAGGCCGCGACGCGCCGCGGCCCCGCGACGCTCTGACGCACTGGCCGGACCGCCCCCCGCCTTCGCCATGAACTACCGCCGGCTCGGCCGTTCCGGACTCAAGGTCAGCGAGCTCTCGTTCGGCTCCTGGGTCACGTACGGCAACCAGATGGGCGTCGACACGGCCCGCGCGTGCATGGCGGCCGCGTACGAGGCCGGCGTCAACTTCTTCGACAACGCCGAGGTGTACGCGAAGGGCGAGTCGGAGCGGATCATGGGCGACGTGCTGCGCAAGGCCGGGTGGCGGCGCGCGTCCTACGTCGTGTCGACGAAGTTCTTCTGGGGCCTGCACGACGGGCCCAACGAGAAGAACACGCTGAACCGCAAGTACCTGCTGCAGGCGATCGACGGGTCGCTCGCGCGCCTGCAGCTCGACTACGTCGACCTCGTGTTCTGCCACCGTCCCGACCCGGACACGCCGCTCGAGGAGACCGTGCATGCGATGTCCGACATCGTCGCGTCCGGCAAGGCGCTGTACTGGGGCACGTCGGAGTGGCCGGCGGCCGACATCGCCGCGGCGTGGCACGTCGCGGACCGGCACCACCTGCACAAGCCGGTCATGGAGCAGCCGCAGTACAACCTGTTCCACCGCGAGCGGGTGGAGAAGGAATACGCGCGCCTGTACGCCGACCTGGGGCTCGGCACGACGACGTGGAGCCCGCTCGCGTCCGGCCTGCTCACCGGCAAGTACAACGACGGCATTCCGGCGGGCTCGCGCGGCGCCGTCAAGGGCTACGAGTGGCTCGCCGAGCGGCTGACCGACCCGGCGCGGATCGCGAAGGTGAAGCGGCTCGCGCCGATCGCTGCCGACCTCGGGTGCTCGCTCGCGCAGCTCGCGCTCGCGTGGTGTCTGAAGAACCCGCACGTGTCGACGGTGATCACCGGCGCGAGCCGGCCCGAGCAGGTGCACGAGAACCTGCAGGCGCTGCCGGTCGTTGCACAGCTCGCGCCGGACGTGCTGGCACGGATCGACGCGGCGCTCGCCGGCTGACGGGTTCGGCATGAATCCATTGTCGAGCTGGACCGAGGAGCAGCGCTCGGCGTTCCTGTACCGCGCGTGCGCCGAGGCGGAATCGGGCACCGTGCGCGCCGAGCTGTTCCAGCGCCTGGCCGGCGAAGCGGAGGCGCAGGCGGCGATCTGGCGCGCGCAGCTCACGGCGCGCGGCCATCCGCCGCCGCCGCCGTACCTGCCGGACTCGCGCACGCAGCTCGTCGCGCGCCTCGTGCGCTGGCTGGGCCCGCGCCGCCTGAAGGCGGTGCTCTCGGCGATGAAGGTGCGCGGGATGGCCGTGTACGGCACGTCGCTGGGCGCCGACTCGGGGCACGCGTTGCCGACGGCCACCGGCAGCGTCGAGTTCCGCCACCGCAGCTTGGGCAGCGGCGGCAACCTGCGCGCCGCGGTGTTCGGCGTCAACGACGGCCTCGTGTCGAACGCGAGCCTGATCCTCGGCGTCGCCGGCGCGAGCGGCGACGCGCACCTCGTGCTGGTGTCGGGCGTGGCGGGCCTCGTCGCCGGCGCGTTCGCGATGGCCGCCGGCGAATACGTGTCGGTGCGCTCGCAGCGCGAGCTCTACGAGTACCAGATCGGGCTCGAGCGCGACGAGCTCGCGCAGTATCCGGAAGCCGAGGCGCAGGAGCTCGCGCTCATCTACGCGGCCAAGGGCCTGCCGCCGAAGGAGGCGACGAAGCTCGCGCAGCAGATCGTCGCCGACCCCGAGCACGCGCTCGACACGCTGGCGCGCGAGGAGCTGGGCCTGAACCCGGCGGAGCTGGGATCGCCGCTCGGCGCCGCCGTCGCGTCGTTCGCCGCGTTCGCCGCGGGCGCCGCGCTGCCGCTCGCGCCGTTCCTGTTCCTTGCGGGCGCACGCGCGCTCCCGGTCGGCATCGGCGTCGCGGCCGTCGCGCTGTTCGCGGTCGGCGCGACGCTGTCGCTGTTCACCGGCCGCAGCGCGTGGTATTCGGGCGGACGCATGCTGGCGCTGGGCGCGCTCGCCGGCGGCGTCACCTACGCGGTCGGCCGGCTGTTCGGTGTCGCGCTCGGCTGACGGCGGACGCCGCGGCGCGCCGCGGGCCGCCGCGCGCGCCGCCCCCGCCGCCGTCGCGACGCTCGCGCTGGTGTTGGCCCCCGGCCGCGAGCGCTCGCTCGTGCTGCGCCATCCGTGGATCTTCTCCGGCGCGGTCGAGCGCGTCGTCGGTCGCCCGGGTCCCGGCGACACGGTTGCGGTCGTCGCCGCCGACGGCCAGTGGCTCGCCTCCGCCGCGTACTCGCCCGCGTCGCAGATCCGCGCGCGCGTCTGGTCGTTCGCGGAAGGCGCCGCGATCGACGCGGACTTCGTCGCCGCGCGGGTCGCGCACGCCGCCGCCGCGCGGGCGCCGATGCTCGACGCGGGCCACTCGGGCGCGCGTCTCGTGCACGGAGAGTCCGACGGCCTGCCGGGCGTGATCGCCGACCGCTACGGCGACGTCGTCGTCCTGCAGTGCCTGTCGGCCGGCGCCGACCGCTGGCGCGACGCGCTGGCCGCAGCGCTCGCGGCGCAGCCGGGCGTGCGTTGCGTCTACGAGCGCTCGGACGCCGACGTGCGCGCGCTCGAAGGCCTGGCGCCGCGCTGCGGTACGCTCGCCGGCACGCTGCCGGCCGACGTCGCTCTGGTCGAGGACGGCCTCGCGTACCGCGTCGACGTCGCGCATGGGCAGAAGACCGGCTTCTTCCTCGACCAGCGCGACAACCGCCGGCTCGTGTGCGAACTCGCGCACGGGCGCCGCGTGCTCAACGCGTTCTGCTACACCGGCGGCTTCACGCTGGCCGCCCTCGCAGGCGGCGCGCGCGCGGTGACGTCGATCGACAGCTCGGCCGACGCGCTCGCGATCGGCCGCGAGAACCTCGCGCGCAATCCCGCGCTTCGCGCCGACGCGAACGCCTGGGTCGAAGCGGACGTCTTCGCCGACCTGCGCCGGCTGCGCAACGAGGGCGCGGCGTTCGACCTCATCGTGCTCGACCCGCCGAAGTTCGCGCCGACGGCCGCCCTGGCACAACGCGCGGCGCGCGCGTACAAGGACGTCAACCTGCTCGCGCTGAAGATGCTCGTGCCGGGCGGCCTGCTGCTGACGTTCTCGTGCTCGGGGGGCGTGACCGCGGAGCTCTTCCGCAAGATCGTCGCCGGCGCGGCGCTCGACGCCGGCGCCGACGCGCAGGTGCTGCGCCACCTCGGCGCCTCCGCCGATCACCCGGTGGCGCTCGCCTTTCCCGAGGGCGACTACCTCAAGGGGCTGCTCATCCGGAAGGCCTGACCCGCGCTGCGCGCCTTGCCCGCGCGCCAAAAAACAAGGCCGCAGACGGGTCGCCCCGTTGCGGCCTTGTCAGCCTCGGCCGGATGGACAGGAGGTCACCCGGCCGTGTTCAGCAATCGTTGCGTGTCACGACCCCTTCATGCACTCGCTCTGCGCCTTGGCCCGCGCGTCGCCGGACAGGCCGGCGGTCTTGCGGTTGCACATCGCCATCCTGCTCTCGGGCTTGGCGGGCGCCGGCGACGCCGACAGACACGACTTCATGAACGCCTTGCGCTCGTCGCCCTTCTTGTCGCCCGCCTGCTCGTTGCACGCCTTCATCTTCTCCTGCTGCGGGTTCGCCGCATTCGCGTCCGCCGCCTTGGTGTCGGCACCGAACGCCGGCGCCGCGGCCACGAGGCCGCCCGCGACGATCAGGACCAGCAGGGATTTCATGCATCGACCTCCGGAACCGGTGCCCGCGGGTCTCGACGCCCCCTCCCGCCGGCTTCCGCCGCCGCCGGTGTCCTGGCGCGACGTTCGGGGCAGTCTACGGCAACGGCGACGCGCGAAGCAACGGTTTCCGCGGAGGGATCCGGGCGAGTGTTGCAGCGGCGCCATCCCGCGCCGCAGCATGGGCGCCGCCCACCCGGTGCGCACCGGGCCGGAAATCGGTTAATATGTTGTTTTGGTTTAAATTTTCCAGAGGAAACCCCGCCGTGCCCACGTCGACCGTCCATCGCCACAAGCCAGGTCCCGGAGGCGCCGGCGCGTCCGCGCACCCGATCGACGACCTGCGAATCACCGAGATCTCCGAGCTCTCGCCGCCGTCGCACCTGCTGCGCGAATTCCCGGCGTCGGAACGGGCCGCGACGACGACCTTCGACGCGCGGCACGCGATCCACCGCGTGCTGCACGGCGCCGACGACCGGCTGCTCGTCGTCGTCGGCCCGTGCTCGATCCACGACTACGACGCGGCGATCGACTACGCGACGCGCCTCGCGTCGCTGCGGCAGGAGCTCGCCGACCGCCTGATCGTCGTGATGCGCGTCTACTTCGAGAAGCCGCGAACCACCGTCGGCTGGAAGGGCCTCATCAACGACCCGCGCCTCGACGACAGCTTCCGGATCAACGAGGGCCTGCGGCTCGCGCGGCGCATCCTGCTCGAGATCAACGAGCTCGACGTGCCGGCCGCCACCGAGTACCTCGACATGATCACGCCGCAGTACATCGCCGACCTGATCGCGTGGGGCGCGATCGGCGCGCGCACGACGGAGAGCCAGGTGCACCGGCAGCTGGCCTCCGGCCTGTCGTGCCCGGTCGGCTTCAAGAACGGGACCAACGGCGACGTGAGGATCGCGGTCGACGCGATCAAGGCCGCCTCCGCGCCGCACCACTTCCTGTCGGTCACCAAGGGCGGCCACTCGGCGATCGTGCACACCGGCGGCAACGAGGACTGCCACATCATCCTGCGCGGCGGCAAGGCGACCAACTACGACGCCGCCAGCGTGGAGGCCGTGTGCCGCGAGCTCGCGCACGCGGGCCTGGCCGCGCACGTGATGATCGACTGCTCGCACGCGAACAGCCAGAAGCAGCACGACCGGCAGGTCGACGTCGCCCGCGACGTGGCGGCGCAGGTCGCCGGCGGCGACGCGCGCATCTGCGGCGTCATGATCGAGAGCCACATCCATCCGGGCCGCCAGGACCTCGTGCCCGGGCAGCCGCTGCAGTACGGCGTCTCCATCACCGACGCGTGCATCGGGTGGGACGCGACCGTCGAGACGCTGCACCTGCTGGCCGACGCGGTCGGGCAGCGCCGGCTGAAGCTGACCGACGAGGCGTGACGGACCGGCGCGCGATGCCCGCCGCCGCGCCGGTCGAGTCGGAACTGAAGCTCCGGATCGCGCCGGAGGCGGTGCCGGCGCTGACGCGGCATCCGGCGCTCAAGTCCGTGCGGCGCGGCCGCGCGCGAACGGTGCGCCTGGTCTCCACCTACTACGACACCGACGAAGGCGCGCTCGCCGCCGCCGGCGTCGCGCTGCGCCTGCGCCGCGACGGCCGCCGCTGGGTGCAGACGGTCAAGGGCCCCGCCGGCGCCGAGCAAGGCGGCGGCCTGACGGCGCGCACCGAGTTCGAGTGGCCGGTCGCCGCCGGCCGCCTCGATCCGCTGCGCTTCGCGACGACGCCGTTCCGGCGCGTGCTCGGGCGCGCGGAACAGCGCGGCCTCGGCCCGCGCTACACGACCGACTTCCTGCGCACGACGATCCCGCTGGCCTTCGCCGACAGCACGATGGCGCACCTGTGCATCGACGTCGGCGAGGTGCGCACGGAGGACGGCGGCGCCGTGGTCCGCGCGCCGATCCACGAGATCGAGCTGGAGCTCGAGGCCGGCGACGTCCTGCGGCTCTACGAGCTCGCGCACGCGCTCGCCGCCGACGTGCCGCTGGCGTTCGAACCGGCGAGCAAGGCCGCGCGCGGCCACGCGCTGCGCCACCCGCCGCCGGCCGAGCCGGTGCGCGCCGTCGAGGCCGAGCTTCCCGCCGCGTGCACGGCGGAGGCCGCGTTCGCCGCGTTCATCCGGTCCTGTCTCGCGCAGATCGAAGGCAACGCGCAGGGGGTCGTGACCGGCGACGATCCCGAGTGGATCCACCAGATGCGCATCGGCGTGCGGCGGCTGCGCGCGTGCCTGTCGCTCGCGCGCAAGGGCATGGCGCCGGCGACCGTCGAGCCGATGCGCGCCGAGCTGCGCTGGCTCGCGCAGGCGCTGGGGCCCGCGCGCGACCTCGACGTGTTCGCGACGACGACGCTGCCCGCGTTCGCCGAGGCGGTCCGCCGCGGCGGCGGCGACGCGCCGCTCGCCGCGTCGCTCGCGAAGCTGGGCACGCGCGCCGCTACCCGGCGCCGCGAGGCGCGGACGCTCGCGCGCGCGGCCGTGGGCTCGCCGAGGTTCGTGCGCCTCGTGCTCGCCGCCGCTGCGCTCGCCGCGACGCCGTCCACCGGCGGTCCGCGCGACGACCACGGCCGGCCGCTGCTCGCCGGCGCGGCGCGCGAGTTCGCGCGCCCGCTGCTCAAGCGGCGGCATCGCGCGCTCGTCGCGCTGGGCGCCGACCTCGCGCACGCGACGCCGCAGACGCGCCACGCGGCGCGGCTCGCCGCGAAGAAGCTGCGCTACGCCGCCGAATTCTTCGCGACGCTGTACGCGAAGAAGCGCACGCGCAGCTACCGGAAGGCGCTCGCCGCGCTGCAGGACGAGTTGGGCCTCTGGAACGACGCCGCGGTGGCGGCGAACCTCGCCGGCGAGCTCGCCGGCCCCGCGTCGGCCGCGGCCGCGGCGTTCGCGGGCTGGGCGGCCGCGCGCGGCGCCGAGCGCGCCGGCGCGCTGGCGGCGGCATGGTCCGGCTTCGCCGACGCGCGGAAGTTCTGGTCGCGCGCGTAACGCATTCCCAAGGAGATCCTCGATGCTCGAGTCCGCCGAAGTCGGCCACCGCGTCGCCAGGTCCGTCTACGCGCGGCAGGAGCCGAAGCTGCGCGCGGCGCTGCTCAACCACCAGTTCGCGCTGGGCGCGGCCGGGCGCGGCCCGGTGCTGATCCTCGTGAGCGGCGTCGAAGGCGGCGGCCGCGGCGAGACGGCGAACACGCTGAACGAGTGGATGGACCCGCGCCACATCCGCACGCACGCGTTCGGGCCGCGGGTGCCGGAGGAGCGGACGCGGCCGCCGGCGTGGCGCTACTGGCGCGCGCTGCCGCCGCGCGGCAAGATCGGCATCTTCATGAACGCGTGGTACCGCGAGCTCGTGCGCGCGCGGGTGCTGGCGCGGATGTCCGAGACCGCGTTCGACGGCCTGCTGCACTCGGTCCGGCAGTTCGAGCAGATGCTGACCGCCGAGGGCGTGGTGCTGCTCAAGTTCTGGATCCACCTGTCGCGCACGGACGAGAAGGAACGCCTGAAGAAGCTCAAGGCCGACCCGCGGACGCGCTGGCGCGTGACGCCCGACGACGCGAAGGCGCTGCGCCTCTACTCGCGGTTCCACGACACGTGGGAGCACATGCTGCGCGAGACGTCGATCGCGTCGGCGCCGTGGTACGTCATCGAAGGCGTCGACGCGCGCTACCGGATGCTGACGGTGGGCAAGATCCTGCTGGCGGCGCTCGAGCGCATCAACGCGGGCGCCGTGCCCGCGCCGCCGCCGGTGGTCGCGCCGGCGCCCTCGGTGATCGGCAACGTCGCGCTGATCCGCGGCCTCGACCTCGCGCAGCGCCTCGACGAGACCGGCTACGAGCGCCAGCTGCACAAGTACCAGGCGCGGCTCGCGATGCTCACGCGCGACAAGCGCTTCCGCGACCGCGCGCTGGTGCTGGCGTTCGAGGGCTCGGACGCCGCCGGCAAGGGCGGCGCGATCCGGCGCGTGACCGGCGCGCTCGACGCGCGGCAGTACGCGATCGTCCCGGTAGCCGCGCCGACCGAGGAGGAGCGCGCGCAGCCCTACCTGTGGCGCTTCTGGCGCCACGTCCCGGCGCGGGGCGGCATCACGCTCTTCGACCGCACGTGGTACGGGCGCGTGCTCGTCGAGCGCGTCGAGGGCTACTGCTCGGTCCCGGACTGGATGCGCGCGTACGACGAGATCAACCAGTTCGAGGAGCAGCTCGTCCGCTCGGGCATCGTCGTCTGCAAGTTCTGGCTGCAGATCAGCAAGACGGAGCAGCTGCGCCGCTTCGAGGCGCGCGCGAAGACGCCGTTCAAGCAGTTCAAGATCACGCCGGACGACTGGCGCAACCGGAAGAAGTGGAACGCGTACGAGCAGGCGGTCGCCGACATGGTCGACCGAACGTCCACCGAGATCGCGCCGTGGACGCTCGTCGAGGCCGAGGACAAGCGCTTCGGCCGCGTCAAGGTCGTCCGGACGATCGTCGCCGCGCTCGAGCGGGCGCTCGACTGACCGGGGGCGCGGCGCGATGCCCGACGGAGCGCCCGACGGCGACGGCCTCGCGTACGCCGCCCCGGCGTGGCTGCCCGGCGGCCACGCGCAGACGATCTACCCGTACTTCCTGCGGCGCCCGGCCATCGCGTACCGCCGGGAGCGCATCACGACGCACGACGGCGACTTCTGGGACGTCGACTGGCTGGCCGACGCGCCGGGCACCGCCGCCGACGCGCCGCTGGTCGTGCTGTTCCACGGCCTCGAAGGCGGCGCGGGATCGCACTACGCGCTGCACCTGATGGCGCTCCTGGCGGCGCACGGCTGGCGCGGCGTCGTCCCGCACTTCCGCGGCTGCGGCGGCGCGCCCAACACGCGGCCGCGCGCTTACCATTCCGGCGATCACGACGAGGTCGGCGCGATGCTCGCGGCGCTGCGCGCGCGCGTCGATCCGCGCACGCGCGTCCACGCGGTCGGCGTATCGCTGGGCGGCAGCGCCCTCCTCAACTGGGTCGGCCGCGCCGGAGGCGGCGCGGCGCGCACACTGACCGCGGCAGCCGCCGTGTCGGTCCCGCTCGACCTGATGGCGTCCGGCATCGCCATCGGGCAGGGCCTGAACCGCATCTACACCTGGCATTTCCTCGCGACGCTGAAGCCGAAGGCGCGCGGCATCGCGACGCGCTTCCCCGGCGCGCTCGACCCGCGGCGCATCGCGCGCGTGCGCACGATGTGGGACTTCGACGACGTCGTCACCGCGCCGCTGCACGGCTTCGCCGGCGCCGACGACTACTGGACGCGCGCGTCGTCGAAGCCGTGGCTCGCCGACGTCGCGTTGCCGACGCTGGTGATCAACGCGCGCAACGACCCGTTCGTGCCCGCCGCGTCGCTGCCCGGACCCGGCGACGTCGCGCGCGCCGTCGTGCTGGAGCAGCCGGCGACCGGCGGCCACGTCGGCTTCATGACCGGCCCCGCCCCCGGCCGGCTCGACTGGCTGCCGCAGCGGCTTTTCGCGTGGTTCGCGCACGGCCGGTGACCGTGGGACAATCGTGACTTCCGGGTCGGGCGCGACCCCGAACCCCTGCGACGCATCGAACCGACACCTGCGTATGAGCACACTTCCGAAAGAGATCTTCAAGGCGTATGACATCCGCGGCGTCGTCGGCAGGTCGCTCACGCCCGACGTCGTGCGCGCGGTGGGCCGCGGGCTGGGAACGCTCGCGCGCGAGCAGGGGCGCGACACGTTCGCGATCGGGCGCGACGGCCGGCTGTCGGGCCCCGAGCTCGCCGCGGCGCTCGCGGACGGGCTGCGCGGCGCCGGCGCCCACGTGGTCGAC
>JAYRNW010000201.1:0-3108 GCA_041911995.1 Casimicrobiaceae bacterium
ACCTTTCCGTACACCAGCTTCTCGCAGAACGTCGGCCTCGTCGGCGTGACCGGCGTGCGCAGCCGCTACGTCACGGTGGCCGGCGGCGTCATCATGATCGTGCTGGGCCTGCTGCCCAAGATGGGCGCGCTGGTCGAGGCGATTCCGCAGTTCGTGCTCGGCGGCGCGGGGCTCGTGATGTTCGGCATGGTCGCCGCGACCGGCATCCGCATCCTCTCGACGGTCGACTACAAGGGCAATCGCCACAACCTGTACATCGTCGCGCTGTCGATCGGCTTCGGCCTGATCCCGCTCGTCGCGCCGCGCTGGATGCAGCAGATGGCGCACGAACTGCACCCGCTGCTCGAGTCCGGCATCCTGCTGACTTCGATCGCCGCGGTGCTGCTCAACCTCTTCTTCAACGGCGCGCGCAGCGATACGGCCGGCGCGGTGGAGGCCGCGAAGGCTGCCGAGGCGCATTGAGCACGGCCGGCCCCGAGGCCCGACGGTTCCGCCGCCGGCCGCCGCCGCCCTTGCGCGGCGGCGGCTGCACACTTTGATGCCACCGCCATGCCGACGCTGCTGGTACGCAACGCCCGATTGCTCGTGACGATGGACGCCGCCCGGCGCGAGATCGCGGACGGCGCGGTCTTCGTACGCGACCGGGTGATCGAGGCGGTCGGCCCGAGCGCTGCGCTGCCGCAGGCGGCCGACGAGGTGATCGATGCACGGGACCAGGTCGTCATCCCCGGCCTCGTGAACACGCACCATCACATGTTCCAGACGCTGACGCGCGTCGTCCGCCCGGCGCAGGACTGCGAGCTCTTCCGCTGGCTGCAGACGCTGTACCCGATCTGGGCCTGCCTGACGCCCGAGATGGTGCACGCGAGCACGCACACCGCGATGGCCGAGCTGCTGCTGTCGGGCTGCACGACGACGAGCGACCACCTCTACGTCTTCCCGAACGGTGTGACGCTCGAGGACAGCATCGATGCCGCGCAGCAGATCGGCATGCGCTTTCACGCCGCGCGGGGATCGATGAGCGTCGGCGCGAGCCGCGGCGGGCTGCCGCCCGACAGCGTCGTCGAAAGCGAGGCCGCGATCCTCGCCGACACGCAGCGCGTGATCGAGCGCTGGCACGACCCGCGGCGCTTCGCGATGCTGCGCGTCGTCGTCGCGCCGTGTTCGCCGTTTTCCGTCAGCCGCGAGCTGATGCGCGACGCGGCCCTGCTCGCGCGCGCGCACGGCGTCGCGCTGCACACGCACCTCGCCGAGAACGACAACGACATCGCCTACACGCGCGAGAAGTTCGGCTGCACGCCGGCCGAATACGCTGCGGCGCTCGGCTGGATCGGCCCCGACGTGTGGCATGCACACTGTGTCAAGCTCGATGCCGCCGGCATCGAGCTCTTCGCGCGCACCGGCACCGGCGTCGCGCACTGCCCGGGATCGAACATGCGCCTGGCCTCGGGCATCGCGCCGATTCGCGCGCTGCGCGACGCCGGCGTGCCGGTCTCGATCGCGGTCGACGGCTCGGCGAGCAACGACAGCGGTCACCTGCTCGGCGAAGCGCGCCTCGCGTTGCTGCTGCAACGCGTGGCTCACGCTCCGGCCATGGCGTCGCCGGAGCGCTCCGATGCCCCCTCGGCCGGCGCCGGCGGCGTGCCCGGCGGGTCCAGTCCTCGGGGCAGCCGGTCCGGCCCGGCGGCGCTGACTGCGCGCGAGGTGCTCGAGATCGCGACGCTCGGCGGCGCGCGGGTACTCGGCCGGGACGACATCGGTGCGCTCGCCGCGGGCATGGCGGCCGACATCGTGACGATCCCGCTCGACGAAATCGGCGTTGCCGGCGCGCAGCACGACCCGCTCGCCGCGCTCTTCTTCTGCCACGTGCCTCGCGTCGGGCACAGCATCGTCAACGGCCGTGTCGTCGTGCGCGACGGCCGGCTCGCGACGCTGGAGCTGCCGCACGTGGTCGAGCGGCACAACCGGCTCGCGCGCGAACTGGCCGACGCTGCCCGCGCGTGCCGCTGACGGTGCCGCGCAGGCACCGGCTCCGGCGCGCGTTCAGCCTGTGCGGCGCCGGCGTGCCAGCCAGCTGAGCATGCCCAGGCCGGCGGCCATCAGCGCATGGGTCTGCGGCTCGGGGATGGCCGTCATCACGCGGACGTGATCGCCGGGGTCGTTCGCGTTCCACGCGATCGTGAGCGTCGAACCCGCGACGCTGGTGCCCGCACGATCGACGCTTTCCAGGCCGATGTCCGCGTTGCTGTAGTCGTAGACGACGCCGGGCTTGCCGAACGCCGCGGTGGCGATCATCCCGGCCTGGTCGTCCTCGACGAACAGGATCGGGGCGTCGAACGTCACGCTGCCGCGGACCCGGGCCAATGTGGGTTCCCAGATCAGGAACCATGAGTTGACCGCCTTGCCCCCGAAGCTTCCGGAACTCTCGAAGATCCAGTAGAAGTCGACGCTGTGGAGGTTGTTGTTGCCGATCGGGCCGGCGCCGACGTACTCGACGAAAGTCCGGTCCAGCGTCGCCGTCGGATCGGCGGCGTGGGCGGGAATCGCCCCGAGGGCGAACGCTGCGGCAACGGCTAGACGTGTGAGCAACATGGCGAACGCTCCTCGGAGATGGGACCGCACATTTTGTGCGCCGCAATGTTGATTCCAATGCTCGGAGTTACAGGATGTAAACCCCCTGAATGCGGGGTTGCCGTGTCATCGATGCCGATTCGCATGCACGATGCCGCGGCGTCCGCCAGCGTCCCTGCGCAACAGCCGGTCCGCGCGAGCGGGCCGGCGCCGCGCGGACCGGCTGTTGCGGCGGTCGCGCGGCCGGCCGGCCCCGGTTCAGGGCCGCACCAGCCGCAGCGGTTCGCCGATGCGCGCGCGGGCGACGTCGTCGGCGTGAAACGGCAGCACCGGCCACTCCTTGCGCGAAAACAGCTTCAACTGGTCGGTGAACCAGGGTGAGGCCGGGTCCGTGCTCTGGCCGTAGGTCAGGATGGCCTGCGCCACCGGACCGCGCTCGTCGAAGGTGACGCTCTGCACGTAGCTCGTGCCGTAGTTGATGAGCAGGCCCTTCGCCGTGATGCCCGGCGCGAACTCGTTGCCCAGGTTGTTCAGCAC
>JAYRNW010000202.1:0-1531 GCA_041911995.1 Casimicrobiaceae bacterium
GGCGGGCTACCGGCTGACCCCGGTGCAGGACGGCACGCTCTGCTGCGGCTCGGCCGGCACCTACTCGCTGCTGCAGCCGGAACTCTCGACCGAACTGCGTCGCCGCAAGCTCGAGGCGCTCGGCGCCGGCTCGCCCGCGGCCATCGCGACCGCCAACATCGGCTGCCTCGCGCACCTGCGCGAGGCGAGCCCGGTGCCGGTCGCGCACTGGATCGAGTTCGTGGACCGCGCGCTGGCCCGCTGAACGCGGCTCAGCGCGGGTACGCCGCGATGCACTCCACTTCGACGCGGGCGCCGAGTGCGAGGCCACTGGCGCCGAACGCGGCCCGGGCCGGGTACGGCGCGCTGAAGAATTCCTTGTAGACCTCGTTGAATGCACCCCATTCGGCGATGTCGGCGAGCATCACGGTGCACTTCACGACGTTCTTCAGGCCGAGGCTCTGGGCCTCGAGCATGGTCCGGACGTTGCCGAGCGCCTGCCGAGCCTCGGCCGCGAGTCCGCCCGGGACCACCTTCAGTTCGCCGGGCACGACGCCCACGACGCCCGACAGGTACAGCGTGTCGCCGACCCGCACGGCCTCGGACAGCGGCAGGCCCGGCGCGATCACCTTGCCGGAATTCAGGAACTCGACGCCGGTCGGCGACTGGGCAACGGCCGGCGCCGTGACGGCGGCCAGGGCGAGCGCGATGGCGAAGCAGGTGCGGTGCATCGTGGGTCCTCCGGGTTCAGGAACGACGAGTGTCCGGCGCCCGTGCGGCCGCCGTCCACTCGCGGATCAGTTCCGGCGTCGCCGTGACGCCGCCGCAGGCGACGACCAGCACCGTCCGGTACGGCTCGAGCGCCGCGTCGCGCCCGTAGGCGAGCGCGAGGCTCGCCCCGCAGGCGGGCTCGACCCAGGCCTCGTGGTCGACGGCAAAGCGCTCACAGGCCTCGAGAGCCGCGAGATCGCTCACCACGACGCTCTCGACGGGTCGCTCGAGGGACCAGCGCCACGCGGCCTCGCAGACGCGACGCGCGCCGAGCGAGGTCGCGACGCTCGCGATCCGCGCGATCTCGACCGGCCCGCCCGCCTCGATCGCGGCACGGTACGACGCGGCGCCTTCGGTCTCGACCGCGACGATCGGCACGTCGTCCCAGCCGTGGCGACGCATGCCGAGCGCGACGCCGCACAGCAACCCGCCACCGCCCACGCTGAGCACGACCGCGTCGGGCCGGACACCGGCGGCGGCGACCTCGTCCACCAGCGTCGCATGGCCTTCCCAGGCGATCGGGTCGTCGAACGGGTGCAGGAACGCCGCATCGGGCCCGAGCAGCGACTGCGCGAGCTCGTTGGCCTCCTGCCAGCTCTCGCCGTGCACGATCAGTTCGGCGCCCTCCGCGGCCAGCAGCGCGCGGGCCCGGTCGGTCGTCGACCGCGGCACGACGACGGTGACCGGCACGCCGAGTCGCCGGCCCGCGTGCGCCGCCGCAAGCCCGGCGTTGCCGCCCGACGACGACACGAAGCGCCGCGCGCCCGCGGCGTGGCGAACC